>DATCFB010000038.1:0-7006 GCA_036509755.1 Pseudolabrys sp.
GTCGGCGCACCACAAGGCCGTGACCCCGCGGTCGATCGCCTCACCGCTGACGGCGAGACGCTCGGCGACCGGACCACGGATCTGCGCCTTGGTCTGCGCGAAGGCGGCGGCCGGCCGCGCCGCAAGTTCTTCCGCCACCGCCAACGCATCCTCGATCAAGTCTTCGGCTTCGGCGAGCTCGTCGATCCAGCCGGACTCGGCCGCATCGTCGGTCATGTAGGTTGCGCCGCTGTAGAGAAACTCGGCGAGATATTCGGCCGGCACCGCGGCGCGGAGGATTTCGAAGGCGAGCGCGGGCAACGGCACGCCGACCAGCAATTCGGTCACGCCGATGCGGCCGGATTCATGCGCCATGATGCGGCGGTCGGCGCAGCAGGCAAGAACCGCGCCTCCGGCAACCGCATGGCCGTTGATCGCCGCGACAACCGGCTTCGGGTGAAAGAAGATTTCCTCGTAAAGCTTATGCAGCGCTGGCAGGAATCGGCGCACATAATCCGCGCCTCCGGAACCCACACGCTTCAGGTCGACGCCGGCGCAGAAAATATTGCCGGTGCCGGTGAGCACGATCGCCCGCGCCGCTTCGTTACGCAGCGCCTTGAATCGCGCGGCCAAGGCCTCGCAGAGTTCGATATCCAGCGCATGCGCTTTGCCGTGGTGCATGCGCAGGACCGCGACATTGTCGATGATTTCAGTCTCGATCATGCGCCCCGCTCCACCGCCACCGCGCGCGGCAGGCGCACGACGTCGCGATGCGACAACTGCTCGGCGTGGACGATCGTGGCGGTGAAGACCACGATGGCGAACATCTGGTGCGACAAGGCGAGCGGCAACGCCACGTGATAGAGCAGCGTGACGATGCCGAGTGTCGCCTGCGCCGTCACCAGCAGCGCGACCGTCAGCGCGCCGGCGGCGGCGCGGCCGGAGCACCAGGCGTCGAGCGCGTGCAGCACGGCGACGATCCAGATCGTGTAGGCAACCATGCGGTGATCGAACTGCACCGTGAGGATATTCTCGAAGAAGTTTCGCCACGCCGGCGTCATGCGGAACAGGCTGTCCGCCGCCGGAATGAACGATCCGTCGATCAGCGGCCATGTGTTGTAAGCAAGTCCGGCGCCGGAGCCGGCGACGAGCGCACCGAGATAGATTTGCAACAGCACCAGCAGCATGATCGCCAACGCCCCGAGGCGCAGACGCGGCTGCGTCGGACGTGGCGACTCCGGCCGCATTTGCTGCGCGGCCCACAGGATCGCGGCGAAGATGGCGCAGGCGAGCGTCAGATGGAATGCCAGCCTGTATTGCGACACGCTAACGCGGCCGGTGCCAGCGAGCCCCGACGAAACCATCCACCAGCCGACAACGCCGAGTGCGGCGCCGCCCGCGAACATACCCCATAACCGCCATTGGAGGTATTTCGGAATCATGCCGCGCCAGAGGAAGAAGAGAAACGGCAACAGGAAAACCATACCCACGCTGCGGGCGAGCAGCCGGTGCGTCCATTCCCACCAGTAGATCGTCTTGAACTGGTCGAGCGTCATGCCCTGATTGAGCTCGCGGTATTGCGGAATCTGTTTGTAGCCGTCGAACTCCGCCTGCCAGGCGTGCTGCGACATCGGCGGCAGTACGCCCGTGACCGGCTTCCATTCGGTGATCGACAGGCCGCTCTCGGTCAGCCGCGTCGCCCCGCCGACGATGAGGGTCAGGAAGATCATCGCGGCGGCGGCAATGAGCCACAGCCGCACGGGTCGCAGGCGGGACACGGTAACGTCAGGCATTGCTCAAGATCGCTTGCAGGAGATGCCGCGGACCATATAGTCCGCTCCGCCGCCCGGCAATTGGCGGTGGAGAAGGACTGCCATGACGATCCGCAGCCGCAAGTTCATCGGCACCATCGCGCTGTTGGCGCTGGTCATCGTCTGGGGGCTCGTCGCCATGACGCTCGCCCAGTCGGTGCTGATGAATATCAACGGATTTGTGGCGGCGCTCTATTACGTCGTCGCCGGGCTCGGCTGGGTGCTGCCGGCGATGCCGCTGATTGCCTGGATGTCGCGGCCGGACGCGCCGCGAGCCTGACGCCTCACGCCGCGTTGACGCGGCGAAAGCCGTTCCAGAAAGCGGTGCCGCTGCCCGACATCAGCACTTTGAGATAGCGCTGCTGCTGAAACTCGCCGTTGACCGAGATGCGCGGCAGCGCCGCCAAATGGTCGCGGTGGACGCGGAACAGGACGCCCGGCCGCGTCGTCACGCCGGTCTTGAAACCAAGTTCGGCGGCAATGCGGAATTCGCGCGGACCGGCCGACGCCGGATCGCCCACCGGATAGGAAAGATGGTCGGGCCGCACGCCGAGCGCAGCGTGGATCACGGCGCGGCTCTGCTCCATCTCCGCGCGCACCGCGGCGTCGTCCTTGACCTTCTTGAGCATCGGATGATTCACGGTATGCGCGCCGATCGTGCACAGCGGGTCGGCGGCCATCTGCGACAGCTCCTCCCAATCCATGCACAGCTCGCGGCAGAGCGCCGCCATGTCGACTTTGTAGCAGGCGCAGAGATCGCGCACCGTGCGGCGCACCTCCTCGTCCGACTTCATGCTGCGCAGATAACCGTAGAGGCCGTCGTATAATTCGCGCTTGTCGCGCACGCTTTTGCACTCGAAGAAGCGCTGCTCGCCGTTGATCATCATGCCGATCTGATCGTTCTGCGCGATCACCGCCTCTAACCCGAGCCACCACAATTCGCCGAGCCGGTCGGGGAAGCTCGTTGGGATGTAGAGCGCGAACGGCGCCTCGTGCTGCTTGAGCAGCGGCCAGGCCCAGCGCATCACGTCCTTGTAGCCGTCGTCGAAGGTGATGCAGACGAAGCGGCGCTTGAAGTCGCCGGCAACGAAGCGGCGGTGCGTCTCGTCGAGCGAGACGAGGTCGATCCGGCGGCGCTTGAGCCGGCGCAACAGGCCTTCGAAAAACACCGGGGTCACTTCGAGGAGCCGGTTCGGCTGGAAGGAGTCGGGCCGCGGCGGGCGCACGTGATGCAGCGTCAGGATGCAGCCGACGCCGCCGAACAGCGGCCGCAGCAAATGATGCATGCCGCTGAAATACAGCGTCTCGAGACCCGTCCGGATGAT
Organism: Pseudolabrys sp.; assembly: GCA_036509755.1. Lineage (GTDB taxonomy): Bacteria > Pseudomonadota > Alphaproteobacteria > Rhizobiales > Xanthobacteraceae > Pseudolabrys. Next base: position 3,116 of record DATCFB010000038.1, read on the forward strand.
GGTTCTTTTCACCTGCCCTGCCCTTCGCCGGCCCGACGGCCGAAAGCGACACATTATTCCAACCGTTTATTGATGAATCTTTGCGAAGCTGTGAACCTTCGGGGGGAGCGGACTGCGCACATGAATGTCGTCGCCCTGCGCCGTCTTTCGGCAGAAAACCGGCCTATTCCGGTCGACAGCGCCGTCACCGAGCTTGCCGTCTTCAGCGACATGGCGGCGGCCGAGGGCCCCTGGCGCGCGCTCGAAGGCTCCGGCAGCCTCGCGACACCTTATCAGGGTTACGAATTCCTGAATCATTGGCAGGCGCATCTCGGCGCCGACGCCGGCGTTGCTCCGGCGATCGCCGTCGCCTTCAATCCAGCGAAGGTCCCCCTCTTCCTGCTGCCGCTCGGCCTGCGCCGCGTCGGCGGCTTGCGCGTCCTCGAATTCCTCGGCGGCAAACACGCCAATTTCAACATGGGTCTGTGGCGCCGCGACGTCGCTGCCTCGATCGGCGCGGCCGAGTTGCGCGGCGTGATGCAGCAACTCGCGAGCCGCGCCGATCTGTTGATGCTGACCGCGCAGCCGCTGACCTGGGGCGGCACAACCAACCCGCTGGCGCTCCTGCCGCACCAGCATTCCCCCAATAACGGCTTCTCCTGCGCGCTCATCCCGGATTTCGAGGTACTGTTCCGCGCCCGCACCAATTCGGGAACGCGCAAGAAGATGAAAAAAAAGGAGCGCGCGCTCGCCGATTTGGGCGAGGTGCGCTTCGAACGCGCGCGCGACGAGCGCCAGGTGCGGCGCGTGCTCGACGCTTTCTTCAAGCAGAAGAGCGCGCGCATGCGCCTGCTCGGGCTCCCCGACGTGTTCGCCGATCCCGGCGTGCGGCGTTTCATCGCCGCCATCGCCGAGCCGGAGGGACAACGCCCCGCGCCGGTCGAACTCTATGCGTTGTCGGTCGACGACATGATCGTCGCGACGATGGGCGGCATCGTCTCCGACGGACGCTTCTGCGCCATGTTCAATTCGATCCACGGCGGGCGCTACGCCGCCGAAAGCCCCGGCGAGCAATTGATCGTTCGACTGGTGAAAGCGTGCTGCGAGCGCGGCCTCGATACCTTCGATCTCGGCGTCGGCCAGTCGCGCTACAAGCACCTGTTCTGCGAGGACGCCGAGCCATTGTTCGACAGCTACCTGCCGCTCACCGCGCTGGCGCAATTGCCGGCCCTCGGCTTCCGCGCTGCCGCCGCCGGCAAGCGCATGCTCAAGGAGCACCCCGCACTGTGGTCGGCCGTGCGCGTGCTGCGCCGGCTGCGCGGACACGTCAAAGCGCCTGCGTGACGCCTCAGGCGACGGCGGGTTCCGACATTCCGGCCAGCAACATCACGTCGCCAAAACCGGCCAGCATCAGCCGCTCGCGCACCGCGCGCGTCGCCGCATTGGCCGGATCGCCCGCGACCAGCACCGCGCGCTGCGCCAGCGGGGCGAAGCGCTCGACCGGCGCCTCGGTCGCGGCGCCGACGTCGAGCACGACGTGGTCGTAGCTCTGCACCAGCGCTTCGACGATGGTCGCGAGCATCGGCGAGGCCGCGAGTGCCGCGCTATTGCCGCCGACATTGCCGGTCGCGATCAAATGCACGTTCGAATACTGATCGCGGGTGATGATGTCACCGAACGAAGCCGTGCCAGCGACGAGGTCGGCGATGCCGGCCGCATTCGGATCGGTCGAGATGACCGACAGGTTCGGCGCTGAGAAGGCGAAGTCGACCAGCACGACGTTCGCCTCGCGCGCGAGCGTGCGCGCCAAGGTGATCGCGGCATAGGTGGTACCGACATTGCGCGCGCCGCCGACAACAGTGACACGCCGCCCGCCGTCCCCGCCCTGCCGCAGGTTGCGCGCGATCTGGTCCACCGTCGACACCGGCAGTGGCACGATCGCTGGCGCGAGACCCGCCCCCGGCGCCGGCGACAGCGGCGGCGAGGCCACCCTCGGCATTAGCGGCGTGTTCGGCGGCATCACCGGCGGCACCGGCGGCATAGCCATGCGTGGGTCATAAGCCGGCGCCATGGCCATGCGTGGGTCATAAGCCGGCGCGGCATAGCCCGGCGCCGCATAGGCCGCCGGCGCATACCCGGAGGGATAAGCAGCCGTCGACACGGGCGCCTCACCACCGGGACCGGCCAGAAGCGCTCCGGTGATGATGAAGCCCGATGACAGCGCAAACCCGGCGAAGGCCGCGATCAGCACCGTCGGCAGTTTCTTCGGATAGGCGGGCTTGAGCGCAGGCGTGGCGCGGGAAATGATGCGCGCTTCCGGCGGCGCGGCATTGATGCTGTCGCGCGCGCTCGCCTCACGGTACTTCACGAGATAGGACTCGAGCAGGTCGCGCTGCGTCTTCGCCTCGCGCTGGAGCGCGCGCAACTGCACGTCCTGCTCGTTGGTCTGCGAGGCCGCCTGCTTCACCTGGTTGAGACTCGCGGTCAGAGTTTCCAGCCGATCGCCAGCGAGCTTGGAATCGTTGTCGAGCTGACGGGCCAGCCGCTCGCCTTCGCTGCGAATCTGGCGGTCGATTTCGGCAATCTGCGCCTTCAATTCCTTGATGCGTGGATGCTGGTCGAGCAACGTGGTCGACTGCTCCGCGAGCTGCGAATGCAGCGCGATGCGCTGCTCGATCATCCGCCGCATCGATTCCGAGTTGGCGATATCGGAGGATTCGATCGGTTTGCCGGAGCGGACCAGTTCGCGCAATTGTTTTGCCCGCGCCTGCAGGTCGGCCTGCTGGCCGCGCGCCGTTGCAATTTGTGAATTGATATCGGTGAGTTGCTGGCTCGATAGCGAGGTGTTGTTGGCGCCGACAAACAGATTGGTGCGCGAACGATATTCCTCGACCTTTGCCTCGGCATCGGCGACGCGCTTGCGCATTTTTTCGATCTCGCCGGCGAGCCAGTCGCCCGCCGCGCGCGTCTGACTCTGCTTGGCCTTCTGCTGCAACGTCAGGTAGGTCTCGGCAATGGTGTTGGCGACACGCGCGGCCAGATCGGGATCGGCCGAAGAGAAGTCGACGGTGATGACCCGCGACTTATCGATGGCCGAGACATTGAGCCGGTCGTAATAGGCCTCGAGCGTCCGCTCCTCTCTCGTCATCTCGGTGGGCGAGCGGCCGATACCGATGAGACCGAGGATCGTCCGCAGGGGCGAGAGACCGCCGATCGAGGGATCGAATTCCGGCTTGTCGGCGAGGCCCTCTTTTTTGACCACCTCGCGCGCGAGGTCGCGCGACAGGACGACCTGCGTTTGGCTGGTCACCGCCTGCTCGTCGATGGTGCTGCGCTCGACCGCCTTGTCGGCATCGGCGCGCAGGAAGACGTTCTCGCGCGATTCGAGCAGGAGGCGCGATTCGGAGCGGAAGCGCGGCGTGATGGCGTTGACGATGACGAAGGCGGCCCCCGCGCAGCACAGCGTGAGCGTCAGGACGCGCATCCGCTTTTGCCACAGAATACGGCCTAAACCGCGCATATCGGGCTCGCCCGTCGGCCCGTAGATGGGCGCAGGCGGCGGCACCGGAGCAGGTACCGGCTGGGGCGGCGGCGTGGCGGCTTTGGGCTTTTTGCGGAAAAACATCGCTACTCCAGGCGCACGTCACTGTGGCACGGCGACGATGACACCCGATTATGGTTGCTTCCGCGTTAATTGCTGCCGGACCCCGCAGCGGTCGGTGAGGTTTTGTTAACCCGAACGCCACTTCTCGGCGCTACTGAGAGCTCCCAATCGGGGTTCCGTCGTGATGGAATTGCAACCGAGGTGGCGTGTCTGATGGCGCCGCTCAGCATCCTGCATGTTCTGCGGACGCCCGTGGGCGGCCTGTTTCGCCATGTTCTCGACCTCACGCGCGGCCAGATCGCGCGCGG
>DATCFB010000039.1:0-28457 GCA_036509755.1 Pseudolabrys sp.
GGCAAGACCTTCGTCGTCGAGAACCGCGGCGGCGCCGGCGGCAATATCGGCATGGGCTATGTCGCCCACGCGGAGGCCGACGGCTACACGATCCTGCTCGCCACCAGCGCCTTCTCGGTCAATGTCGGCCTCTACAACCACCTGCCGTTCGATCCGATGAAGGACTTCGTTGCGGTCAGCGAACTCGCCGGCGTGCCGAACATCTTCGTTGTGCGTAAGGAGTCGCCGGCGAAGACGATGAAGGAGTTCATCGACCTCGCGCGCGCCGATCCGGCGCATTTCAACATATCGGTGCCGCCGATTGGCACGACGCCGCAATTGCAGGCCACTCTGCTCAAGGTGCGCGAGAAGCTGCCGAAGGTGGAAGAAGTCGTGTTCAAGGGCGGCGGCGACGCGCTCCAGGGCCTGCTCACCAGCACCGTGCAGATCGCCTCGAACTCGCTCGGCCCGTGCTCGCCGCACATGCGCGCCGGCACGATCCGTGGTCTCGCGCTCTGCGCCGACACGCGCTGGCCGGACTTCCCTGACATGCCGACCATGGAAGAAGCGGGCTTCAAGGACTTCGTCTTCGCCACCGACATGGCGCTGCTGGCACCGGCGAAGACCCCGCCGGAGGCCGTCAAATGGCTGGAGGGCGAGACGGTCAAGGTGATGTCGACGCCGCAGATGAAGGAGAAGCTGTTCAAGGCCGGCTTCCTGGTGCGGCCGAAGGGCGGCGCCGCCGCCTGGACGCGCATGACCAAGGAGATGGGCGTCTTCAAGACCATCATCGACACCGCTCATATCCCGAAGCTGTGACCATCCGGCGCGACGGCGACGTCATGCAGATCAAGAGCATCGAGCCCTTCGCCGTCAGTCTGCCGATGAAGAAGCCGGTCGTCATGGCGGGCGAGGAGGTCCGCCGCGCCGAGAACGTGCTGGTGCGCATCGAGACGGCGGACGGTCGCGTCGGTTGGGGCGAGGCTGCATCGGCGCCGGTGATGACCGGCGAGACGCTGGAGAGCATCGTCACGGCCGTCCACTATCTCGCGCCCGCGCTTCTCGGCCGCGATCCCCGCGACGTCGACGGCGCAATCGCCGCGATGGATGGCCGCATATACGGCAATCACGGCGCCAAGGCAGCGGTCGAGATCGCGCTCAACGATCTCGCCGCGCTCGCCGCCGATGCGCCTCTGCATGCGTTGCTCGGCCGCAAACAGCGCCTGCTTATGCCGCTGCTCGGCGTCATCGGCGGCGGCGATTATGACGGCGATCTCGCCGACGCCGCGCAGAAAAGGTCCGAGGGCTTCACGGCGTTCAAGATCAAGGTGGGCATCGACGCGCCGGAGCCTGACGCCAAACGTACGCGCGCGATCTGCGCGGTGCTCGGGCGCGACGTGCTGATCTCGGCCGATGCCAACCAGGGATTCAGCCGCGACGAGGCGTTGACCTATGCGGCCGCGGTCGACGGCTCCGGGCTGGGCTTCTTCGAGCAGCCGGTGATGGCCGACGATCTCGATTCGATGGCCGCAGTCGCTGCCGCCACAACTATCGCTATCGGCGCCGACGAGGGCATTCATTCACCGGACGACATCCGGCGGCATCACGCGCGCAAAGCGGCGCGCGGCGTCAGTCTCAAGGCGATCAAGCTCGGCGGCGTGCGCGCGCTGACCGTTGCCGGCACTCTGTGCGGTGAGCTCGGCATGCGCGTCAATATTTCCTGCAAGACCGGCGAATCGAGCGTCGCCTGCGCGGCGGCGCTGCATGCCGCGGCGGTGATCCCGAACATCGACTGGGCGCTGACGCTGACGCACACCGCGCTTGCGACCGATGTCGTGAGGGTGCCGATCATCACCGCGCGCGGCCATGTCGAGGCGCTCGACCGGCCCGGCCTTGGTGTCGTTGTCGACGATGATTTGGTGCGGCGCCACCGCGTGGTGATCGCGACACGCGCGGCGTAAGCGCGCGCTAAGCGGCCTTGCCGAGCGCACGCGCGACGTCGTCGGCCATGGGCCCGACCCGTTGCACGGCAAGCTTCAACTCCTCGGCGGAAACGCCGAAGCGCTCCGACCAATAGCGACACTCGTAATCCTCGCTCACGTCGACCCGTTTCCGATCCGCCGCGGTCTTTCCCTTGTCGTCCGACATCTTCAATCTCTCCTGATTAGACTGCCACCGCTTCTGCCGCGACATCCTTGCGCGCGCCGCAACCGCGGCATTCATAGTTGCGCAAGTCCGACACGCCGTCGTCGGAGGCGCGCCGGGTGAAGCGGAGCAGCCACATCGGCTTGCCGCAGACCGGACAATCCGGCGCCGGGGCGTCGACCTGCTCGTCCGCCGAGACGGCCCTGTCTTCACGCAAGAGGGTTGCTTTCATGGCGCAGGAACGCCTTGCCCCGTTCGTCCGTTCCATCCTGTCGCCGAAGGCGACGCTGGAACAGGCACTCCGCCTGCCACGTTGCCGGACTTGAAGATACGGCGGCGGGGCGGAAGAGACGATGACCACGGCGGACCGACTGACGGAGCGGCAGCGGCACGTCTCGTTGTCGTCATTACTATTGGGCGGCGCGCTCTATTATGCCGGTTTCCGGCGACGCGGCGGCCCCGCCGCGGGCCGCTCCGGTCCGGCGGCGAGCGACACCGCGCCTGTGCATCCGCATTTTGCCGCGGTGCCTGGCCGACCGCGCGCGTGGCGCGATGTGCTGTCGCAGGTCTGGCAGAATATCGGCCGCCATCGCGTTCTCGCCATCGCCGCCGGCGCCGCATTTTACGCCCTGCTCGCCATTTTTCCGGCGATCGCCGCGATCGTTACGCTCTATGGGCTGTTCGCCAACACCGGGACGATCGCCGGTCAGCTTCAGAGCCTCTCCGGCGTGCTGCCCGGCGGGGCACTCGACGTCATCGGCACCGAGGTCACCCGCATCGCGAACGGCCCGCCATCCTCGCTGAGCGTCACCCTGATCGTGAGCCTGTTGATCTCATTGTGGAGCGCCAATGCCGGCGTGAAGGCGCTCTTCGATGCGCTCAACGTCGTCTACAACGCCGAAGAGCGGCGCAGCTTCGTCCGGCTCAACCTTGTATCGCTGGCTTTCACGCTGACCGCCATCGTGTTTCTGCTGGCGGCGATGGCCAGCGTGGTCGTCGTGCCGCTCGTCCTCAATAATCTGCCGCTCGGTTCGCAGGCGGCGCCCCTCGTCGTAATCGCGCGCTGGCCGCTGATGTTCGTCGCCATCATGCTCGCGTTATCGGTCGTCTACCGGTTCGGGGCAAATCGCGATAACGCACAATGGCGCTGGATCACCTGGGGCAGCGCCTTCGCATCGATTTTCTGGGTCGCCGCCTCACTGCTATTCTCGTGGTACGCCGCCAATTTCGGCAGCTACAACAAAACCTACGGCTCGCTCGGCGCCGTCATCGGCTTCATGACCTGGATGTGGCTGTCGACTATCGTCGTCCTGATCGGCGCCGAGATCGACGCCGTCATGGAACGCTGGGACCGTGGCTCCGCGCACTAGAATTCGGAGACCTCCGAGGCCGCGGCGAGGCGCGACTGCGCATTGAGCCGAATCGACGCATTGATCGCGCCGAAGCCCTTGTAGTTCACGCGCTGCACGATCTCGATGAAGAACAGATCCTTGAAGCTCTTGGTGTAGGCCTGGAGATATTCGCCGTCGGTATCGCGATCATAGAGGATATTATTGGCCTTGAAGACATCGAGCCGCTCGGACGGCAGGTCGATCCGCGCCTCGAGGTCGTCATAGTAGTTCTCCGGGATCGGCAGCACCTCGACGCCGTTCGCTTTGAAGCGCGCCACCGTAGCGACAATGTCATCGGTGCCGAAGGCGATGTGCTGGACACCCGAACCGAAATAGTCGTTGAGAAAGCGCGAGGACTGCGTGCGCGCGCTCTGCGATGCATTCATGGTGATGCGTAGCGCACCGTCGTCCGTCTGCACCACCTGGCTGCGCACGATGCCGCCGGGATCGGTGATGTCGACCTGAGGCGTCTTCGACACCTCGAGCAATGACGTATAGAAGAGAAGCCAGGACAGCATCTCCTCGTAATGCATCGACTGCGAGACGTGATCGACCGTTGTCAGCCCGGCCTCGGGCGCCTCCGCCGCGACCTTATCAAACTCGACGTCCCAGACCTGCCCGAGCGTGCTCGTGCGATCGAGAAAATACAAAAGACTGCCGCCCATGCCGCGTACTGCGGGAATATCCAGCTCACCCGGCCGTACCCGCTGATGGAATGGCGTGTCGCACAGCTTCTGTGCCCGCTCCAATGCGGCGGCGGCGCTCGGCACCTTCAGTCCGATGGCGCAGACGCTCGGCCCGTGCATGATGTAATGCGAATGGGCGAAGCCTTCCTTCTCGCGGTTGATGATGAGATTGATGGCGCCTTGCTTCCAACGCTCGACCAGCTTCGACTTGTGGCGGCCGGCGTGATGGAAGCCGAGGCCGGCGAAGAACTGTCCGAGCTCGGCGGCCGAACGGTCGTCGACCGCGAACTCGATGAATTCGACGCCAAGGCATTGCGAGCGCGGCGGCATGGCCGGAATTTTAAGTTTGGCGGCTGCCGGCGAGCCGCGCAGTTGGTCCGTCAAATAAACGAGCGAGCGCTGGCCGTCGACCGCCACTTCGCGCGGCGAGCCGGCACGGAACTGATCGTTGAAGATCTCCAGCGAGAATTCGCCGTCATAGCCGGTGGTCAGCACCGCCTCCATGAAATCGCGCAGCGGCATGTCGCCCTGCCCCGGGAAGCAGCGGAAATGGCGGCTCCACGACAGCGAGTCCATGTCGAGCCACGGCGCGTCGGCAAGATGGACGAGAAAAATGCGGTCGCCGGGAATCGACTGGAGCGGCTTAAGATCGAGCCGGCGCGCGAAGGTGTGGAAGCTGTCGACGACCAGGCCGACGGCGGGATGGTCGGCGCGGCGTACCACCTCCCAAGCGTCACGATAATCACTGATGTGGCGGCCCCAGGCGAGCGCCTCGAAGCCGACGCGCAGACCGCGCTTGGCGGCGCGCTCACCGAGCTCGCGGAAGTCGGCCGACGCACGATCGATGCCGCCAAGCGAATCGGGGGAAACATTGCTGCACACCAAGAGGAGGTCGCAGCCGATCTCCTGCATCACGTCGAACTTGCGTTCGGCGCGGTCGAAGGTGCGCGTGCGCTGCGGCTCGGCCGTGCCCTCGAAGTCGCGAAACGGCTGGAACGTGCTGACTTTGAGGCCGAGCTCGCCGATCTCTTTCGCGACATCGGCGGGCGTGCCCGAATAGGAGAGCAGATCGCTCTCGAAGATCTCGACGCCGCGGAACCCCGCCTTGGCGATGGCCTCGAGCTTCTCGTGCAGGCCGCCGCTGAGGCAGACCGTGGCGATGGAGGTTTTCATTGGCCTATCTTGCTCTTCTTCGTTCAGCCCTGCAAAGCGAGGGCCGCGTCACGCGTCACGAGCGCGCGCAGGAATGTGCGGTGCATGCGCTCGACGTCCGGCGTGACACCTGTGAAGAGGCGGAATGCCTCGACCGCCTGGTAGACGCACATGCCGCCGCCGGTGAGCACGCGGGCGCCGCGCGCCGCGGCGGCCTTGATGAACTCGGTCTCGAGCGGCGTGTAGATGACATCGGCCGCCCAATGGTCCGGCCGCAGCGCCGCGACGGGAATGGGATTGCCCGGCATGCCGAGCATGCCGACCGGGGTCGCATTGACGACGCCATCGGCCGCCGCGATCGCGTGCGCGACGTCGTCGGCCGGGCGGCAGCGCGTCTCGCCGAAATACCTGCGCAGGTCCGCGACGAGCGAGTTCATCTGCGCCGCGCTGCGATCATAGATCGATAGCTCGGCGACGCCGAGGTCCATCAGCGCGAACCCGACGGCGCGGCCTGCTCCACCGGCGCCGACCAGCACGACGCTTGCGCCTTCCGCGTTCGGCCGGCCGAGATGGTGCTCGAAGCTGCGGCGAAAGCCGCTGCGATCGGTGTTATGGCCCTTGGTACGGCCGTCGGCCGCGATGGTGACGCAGTTGAGCGCGCCGATCTGTTCGGCCTCTTCATCCAGCTCGTCCAGCAAGCTGAGCACCTCTTGCTTGAACGGGAATGTGACGTTGGTGCCGGCAAAGCCCGCGGCCTTCGCCGCGTCGAGAAGCTGCGCCAGGCTTCGCCCGGGCAAAACCTCGACGTCCATGAGATGGTAATAACCGTCGATCCCGGCCGCGGCGAAAGCGTCGGCATGCAGCGCCGGCGAAAGCGACTTTGTGATGTTCGCTCCGATCAGCCCGACGAGGATCCTGCGTGAACTCATGATGCGTTTGCCCCCGGTTGGAGTCCGCCGCCGAGGAAGAGCTGCGCGATGCGCGCATCGCCGAGGATGCGCGGCGCCGTGTCCTCGATGCGTGTCTGTCCCTGCTCCAGCACCAGGCCGTAATCGGACATCTGCAGCGCCTGCTTGGCGTTTTGCTCAATGAGCAGGACACTGACGCCCTTGTTGCGCAGGCCTTTGAGAATGTCGAACACTTCCTGAACCATCAAAGGCGACAGACCGATGGAAGGTTCGTCGATAAGCAGAAGCTTGGGATCGAGCAGCAGGCTGCGGGCGACTTCGAGGATCTTTTGCTGACCACCGGAGAGCGTCGAAGCCTGTACCCGCGCCTTCTCTCTCAACATCGGGAAGCGCTGCATAATGGCGGCGACGCGATCCGGAAGGCTGGCCTGATCCTTGAGAGCCACCGCGCCAAGCTCGAGATTGTGCGCGACGCTGAGCTCGGGAAAGATATTGCGGCCTTGCGGCACATAAGCGACGCCGGCGTCGAGGATAGCGCGCGGCCCGAAATTGCTGACATCGCGGCCGTCCAGGGCGATCGTGCCGGCGCGCACCGGCAACAGGCCGAAGATCGTCTTGAATAAGGTGGACTTGCCGGCGCCGTTCGGGCCGATGACTGTAGTGATGGCGCCACGGTTCACGCGCGCGGTCGTGCCGTTCAGGATCGTCATCTTGCCGTAACCGGCAACGACGCCATCGAGGATCAGGATCGGCTCGCTCACGTCATTCACGTCCGTTCAGTGGCCGAGATAGGCCTCGATGACGACCGGGTTCTTGCGGATGTCCTGCGGAAGGCCTTCGGCGATGACGCGGCCCTCCGCCAACACCAATACGCGGGTGCACAGCGCCATGACGAACTCCATCTGATGCTCGATCACCACGAAGGTCGCCTTGCGCTCGGCATGGTAGGTCTGAAGCCGCTCGCGAAGGCTCGCGAGCATGGTCAGGTTGACGCCGCCGGCGGGCTCGTCGAGCAGAACGAGACGTGGACCGGCCATGAAGGCCATCGCCGCATCGAGCAGCTTCTGCTGGCCGTAGCTCAAGGAGCCGGCCGGCTCCTCGGCCACATGAGACAGGCGGAAGAACTCGATCATCTGCGCGGCCGCCCCGCCGAGACCGGCGTCGGCGGCGCCGAACAGGCGCGAGGCCATCGTCCCCTGGTGCTCCTGCCCTGCCAAGATGAGGTTGTTGCGGACCGAGAGCTGCGGGAACACCTGCAAAAGCTGGAAGGTGCGGCTGACGCCGAGGCGGTTGAGGTCGCAGGGCCGCAGCCCGGTCGTCGGTTTGCCGTCGATGCGCACTTCGCCTTCGCTCGGCGTGAGCTGGCCGAGGACGCAGTTGAACAACGTCGACTTGCCGGAGCCGTTCGGGCCGATAATGCCGAGGATCTCGCCTTCGTGGACCTCGAACGACACGCCGTCGACGGCGGTAATGCCGCCGAACGACTTGCGCAGGTTCGAGACCTGAAGGACCGGCGTCATGGCCGCGTCCTTTCAGCCTTCAGCGTTGGCGCCGGCGGCACGCGCTTGAGCCGCATCGCCCTCAAAGCGCGCTCGACCATGCCGAACAACCCGTAGGGAAAGAACGCCATCATCAGCATGACCGCCGCGGCGTATGCGAGGAGATAATACCCTTCGGTCACCCGCAGCCATTCCGGCAACAGCACGGCGATCAACGCGCCGAGGAACGGACCGAAGAAATAGCCGCTGCCGCCGACGATCACCATCAGCAGGAGATTGAACGACAGGGCCAGCGCAAACGAGTTCGGCTCGATGAATTGCACCAATGGCGCGTAGAGCGCGCCGGAAATGCCGCCGAGGCTGGAGCCGATGGCGAAGGCCATCAGGGTGTAACGCCGCGTATCGAGACCCAGCGACAGCGCGCGGATCGGATTCTCGCGCAACGCGACGAAAGCACGGCCCCAGGGCGAGCGCAGCATCCACCACAGGGCCGCGGCGACGAGCGCCATCATGCCCAGGGAGAAATAGTAATAGGCGAGCGGCTTGCCGGTCGACCAGCCGAGCAGCACCGGCCGCATGACGCCGCTGATGCCGTAGGTCCCGTGCGTCAGCCATTCCTCGTTGCGCAGGACGAGAAACACCAAGGTATTGAAGGCAAGCGTAACGAAGGCGAGATAGTGGTGCTGGACCCGCAGCGCCGGATAGCCGAGGATCCAACCGACCCCGAAGCACAACAGCGCGCTGCAGACGAATGCCGCCGGATAAGGCCAGCCCGCTTGCATCAACAGCGCAGCCGTATAGGCGCCGATGCCGACGAAAGCGCCCTGCGCCAGCGACACCTGGCCGGCATAGCCGAGCGTCAGATTAAGACCGAGCGCCGCGACCGACAGCACCGCCCACATCGAAAGCAGAAAGATGCCGTAGCCCTTGAGGAATTGCGGCAGCACGAGCGCGAGCACGATGGTGCAGGCGAAAGCGATGGCGCCGAGACGGTTCATACGGTGCGCTCTTCGACGCGGCCGAGCAGGCCTTGCGGGCGCCACAGGATGACGACGATGAGGATGATCAGCGGAAACGCGGCCCGGTATTGCGACGAGACATAGGCGGCCGACAAATTATCGAGCACGCCGAGGATGATGCCTCCGAGAATAGCGCCGCGCACCTGGTTGAAGCCGCCGATGATGGCGGCAAGGAATGCCGCGATGCCGAGCGTTTCGCCATTGGTGAACTTGGCGAGATAAATCGGACTGATGAGGATCGAGGCGATGGCCACGAGCACGCCGTTGATCAGGAACGTGTACAGCACCATCCGACGCACGGGGATGCCGAGAATGCGGGCAAGAGTCGCGTTCTGCGCTGTGGCCTGCATCATGCGGCCGAGCCGCGTCTGATTGAGCAGCAGATGCAGCCCGACGACGGTGATAATTGCCACCGCCAGCACGACCAGGCTCTGCATCGACACGACGGCGCCGAAGACGTGCAGATCGATCGCCGGCACCAGCGCCGGAAACGGTTGCGCCTGCGAGCTGTAGAAGTCCTTGGCGCCTTCCTTCAGGAACAGCGACAGCGCGATGGTCGAGATCACCAGCGGCAGGACGCCGTGCTTGAGCATGGGATCGACGATGATGAGCTTGAATACAACGCCGAGGATCGCGATCGACAGCGCAATGGCGATGAGCGCCGCCAGCCAGAACGGCGCGCCGAAATTCATCGCCGCCAGCACGAAGAAAGCGGGCAGCATGACGAACTCGCCCTGGGCGAAGTTGATCGTCTGCGAGGTCTGCCAGAGCAAAGTGAAGCCGACGGCGATGAGGGCGTAGATCGCGCCGGTCGCCAGTCCGGACACCAGGAGCTGAATGAAGGAAGCCATTGCCGGTCCGCCTTGAAATCCGCCCGGCGTCACCGCCGGGCGGATACATCGTCAGGGGCGCAAGGCCTATTTGATGCCGAGCTTGGGCAGCGTCGCGACGATCTTCTGCTTGCCGTTGACCACCTGGCCGAGGAAGCTTTCGCGATCGATGTCGCCGTTCTTGTCCCAGGTCGCTTCCATCAGAATGTTCGGCTCGTCCTTCGGCGTGATCGTCAGACCGTGCGCCGTCTTGGCGAAGGCCTTGCTGTCGAACTTACCAACCTTCTCGGTCACGTATTTGACGAAGTAGACGGCGGTGTAGCCCTTGATGCCGTTATGGTCGCAGACGTAGTTGAACCGCTTCTTGAACTTGGCGGCGAACTCCTGCACGGCCGGGATCGGTGCGTCGACCGTCAGGCCGACATGGCCTTTGACGCCTTCGGCGGCGCCGCCTGCGAGGTCGATCACCTTCTGGCCGAGCAGCGTGGTTTCGCCGATCAGCGGCGCCTTGATGCCCTGCTTCTTGGCTTCCTTCAGGAAGCGCGCGCTCTCTTCCTCGTTGAGGTAGACGAAGATGGCGTTGGCATTGGCATCCTTGATCTTGACCACGTCGGCCGAGAAGTCGGTCTGCCCGGACTCCGACGAGATGTCGGCAACGACCTTGATGTTGCGCGACTTCATCTCCTTGATGAAGGTGTCGCGGCCGCCTTTGCCGAAGTCATTGTTCACCCACAGCACGGCAACGGTCTTCGCCTTGACGCCGTCACGGATGTAATTGGCGATCTTCGGCATGCTGAACTGCTGGCCGAAGGAGGTGCGGAACACGTAAGGGTCGCCCTTCTGCGTGATCGCCGCGGCCTCGCCACCGACGATCTCCGGGATCTCGGCCTGCTGCGTCAGCATCATGTCGACCAGCACCGAGCCGGAAAATACCGGGCCGAACACGACGTAGGGATTGTTGTCGAGCACCTTCTGCATCTGCGCACGCGAAACGCCGGCATCGCTCTGGGTGTCGATCACCGGCGTGTTGATCTTGCGTCCAAGAATGCCGCCTTTGGCGTTGATCTCCTCGATCGCCATCAGCATGCCGTCGCGAAAATTGGTGCCGGACACGGCGCCGGCGCCTGACAATTCCATCAGCGCGGGCATGTAGACGGTCTTGTCCTGCGCGTAGCTCGCGCTGCTCAGGCCGACGGCGGCCGCCACGGCAAGCGTACAAAATCCTAAACGAAGCATAGCGTCTCTCCCTCCTGTGACATGGCCCAGTTAGCGATCTGGACTTCATTTCCCGCGTCCTCTAGGGACGGGGTAACTCCAGACCATGCAGACCCCGTTTCACGGCGTCAATAACGAAAACGTATGTGAGACGTAACATCGAGTTACTTCCTGCGAGCTGCCCTCGCCCCGGCGCCGTTCGTTCGGTGTGCCGCGCTGGGCGAGGCCACGGCTTCCATGCGCCGGCGCAACGCTTTGGCGAAGGACACGCTGTAGCTCGAAAGTCCGGCATCCTTGCGGTGCACGAGATAAGTCTGGAACGGCGTCGGCTCGACGATGTCGAGCACGCGGATTGCCGGCCAGTAGCCGGCCGCGAGGGTGAACTCGTCCACGATGGCGATGCCGAGCCCGGATGACACCAGCGCGCACACCGTCGTCCCGAAACGGGCGCGGATCGTCACCTCGCAATGCAGGCCCTCGCGCGCGAAGACCTCGGTCACTATACGGCCGTATGGGTCATTCGGATCGACACCGATCAGCGGATAGGCGGCGATATCGCGCGCCGCCACGCGCACTTGCCGCGCGAGCGGATGGCCGTCCGGCACGATGCACTTGAGCCGCCCGCGCGCCAGCGGCTCGAAGGTCAGCATCGGATGTTCGAATGTCGAGCTCAGCGCCACCAACTCGCCCTTACCGAGCAGGAGATAGTCGACCGCGTCCTCGATCTTTAAAATGTCGACGTCGATCAGCAGGTTTGGGAAGGCTGCGCGGACATCGGCGATTGCTTCCGGCACCATGATCGTGGCGATGCTGGGCACCGACCCGATCTTCAGCGCCGCGTTGGAGCCGCGCTTGATGCGCGAAATGACGAATTGCAGATCCTCGACCTTGTCGTAGACGCCGTTGATCTGGTTGAAGATTGCGTTCGCCTCCATGGTCGGGCTGTAGCGGCCGCCTTTGCGGCTGAACAGCTTGACGCCAACCGACATTTCGGCGTGCTTCATCGCCCGGCTGACGCCTGGCGACGACACGTTGAGCAACCGCGCGGCGCCGCCGACGGTGCCGGTGACCATGATGGCGCGGATGATCTCGATCTGTCGCAGTGTCAGCATCTGATGATCGCAAGGCCGCTTGCTCTTGGCAGCCGGCACGGTATCAGGTTCTGCCGGGGCGACCAGCCCTCGCGCGTTTTGAGTTGCAGCGTGCAGCGGCGGGCCCTTAGAAGGGCAGAACGAGGGATGCGATGTTCTCCACCTATGGCGGCGCGACGCGGATTTATCCGATCATTGGCGACCCGATCGCCCAGGCGAAGTCGCCGGGCGGACTAACGCGCGCTTTCCGTCAAGGCGGACATGACGCCATCGTCGTGCCGCTCCAGGTAAAGCCGGCGCAGATCGCCAATTTTCTTCGCATGCTCGACGACGTGTACAACGTCGACGGCATTATCGCGACGGTGCCTCACAAATTCGCAGCGTTTGCGCACGCGGCGACGGCTTCGGATCGCGCGCGCCTACTCGGATCGGCCAATATCCTCCGCCGCCGAGCCGAAGGCGGCTGGCACGCCGACATGATCGACGGCCTGAGTCTGGTGCATGCCATGCAGACAGCCGGCGGCATGATTGACGGCCGCCGCGCTCTGCTCGCCGGCGCGGGTGGCGCCGGCTGCGCCATCGGTCTCGAATTGCTCAACACGGGCGCCGCCTCGCTTGCGGTGCATGATATCGATGCGGCGCGCCGCGACCGCCTGGTCACGCAGTTGAACGACGCACACCCAGGCCGTGTATCGGCCGGCTCGGCCGACCCAAGCGGCGCCGACATTGTCGTCAACGCGACACCGTCCGGCATGCGTGAGGACGACGCACCGCCGGTGATGCTCGACAGGCTCGCGCCGCACATGTTCGTCGGCGATGTGGTCACCGCGCCCGAAATCACGCCGCTCTTGCGCGCAGCGCGCAAGCGCGGCTGCGGCATCCAGACCGGCATCGCCATGTTCGAGGCGAGCGTGCAGCTGATGTTCGACTTCTTCACCAGCGTTGCCGCGGGACCCCGCGTTGTGGGCTAGATGCGGCGCAAGCCGGCCGCGTAATGAAGTCCGCGCTGATAATAGACCTCGGCGGACTCCGCGAGGAAGCGGGCCACGCCCTCATCGGTGTTGCGCACGTGCCGCGCGGGCGACCCGACCACCAAAGTATTGTCCGGCACGACGCCGTTCTCGCGCACCAGCGCGCCGGCGCCGACGATGCAGTTCGATCCGACTTTCGCCCCGTTCATCACGATGGAGCCCATGCCGATCAGGCTACCGGCACCGATCGTGCATCCGTGCAAGATGACGTTGTGACCGATGGTACAGTTGGCGGCGATGGTGAGCGGATAGCCGGGATCGGTGTGGAAGGTGCAGTTGTCCTGGACGTTGCTGCGTTCCCCGACCTCAATCCACTCGTTGTCGCCGCGCAGCACGGCGCCGAACCAGACGCTGGCGCCGGGCTTCAATCGCACCTTGCCGATGAGGACCGCGTTGTCGGCGATGTAGCAGCGGTCGGCGATCTCGGGCGCAACGCCGTCAAGGCTGTAGAGCGTCATCTTGTTGCCATCCGATGGCGATTGCGTGGAACAGGAAAATAGCCTCGGCCGCGCGCACGGAGCAATGGGGGGTGCGTGCTCGTCGCAGCATGCGATATGCGAGGCGTGTTTAAGATCGGTTCCACGGAACGAAGCGACGGGCACTGCCGTTGCCGCCAAGACGCCGCGAATTCGAGGGGTACCGCCGTGGCCAATGTCTACTCCACCCAGTTCTTCGACAGCCAGCGCGACGGCTCGCTCGCTTCGGCGGCGATCATCCTACCGTTGCTGGTCGACATCTTCCGGCCCCGGTCGCTGGTCGACATCGGCTGCGGGCAGGGCACATGGTCCAAGACGGCCATGAGTCTCGGCATCGACTACCAGGTCGGAGTCGACGGTGCCTGGGCACGCCCGGTGCTGGCGATCCCACCCGATAAATTCCGCGCCTGCGACCTCGCCGCTTCGTTCGACCTCGGACGTCATTTCGATCTTGCGATCTCGATGGAGGTCGGCGAGCACATCGCACCGGAGCGCGCGGACACCTTCGTCGGCAATATCGTCCGGCACGCCGATGCCGTCGTGTTCTCGGCGGCGGCGCCCTATCAGGGCGGGGTGCACCACGTCAACGAGCAGTGGCCGTCCTATTGGGCGACGAAGTTCGCCGCGCGCGATTACCGCTGCTTCGACTTCCTGCGTTGGCGGATCTGGAACGACCGCCGCGTCGCGACCTGGTATCGCCAGAACTTGCTCATCTTCGCTCATCGGCGCAATGCAGCGCTGATTCATCGGCTCGAGACGCAGGCCGCCGAAACCCCGCCGGCCGGCATCGCCGTGATCCACCCCGAAATGTGGACCGCCATGATGAATTCGAAAAGCCTGCGGTTGCAGCGACTGATGGGGCCGATTGCGCGCGCGATCCGCGCCCTCGTACCGAAGACGAAGCGCACGCACGACGCGCAAGCGTCCGGCAGGCTCTAGACTTTCGGAGACGCAACGTCCGTCGTGCCCGGCAGCCCATCAGGCCAGCGCAAGATCGTAATCGTTTCCGGTGTGCACGATTATCGCACGCCGCGCCGCGGCAGTATCCAGGCGCTCGCCGACGCGCTGGTGCGTCTCGGCGACGACGTCACTTTCATCTCGCTGCGATTTAGCCAGATCTCGCGCGTCAAAGGCGACCACCGGCTCTTTCTATGGTCGCGCGCCAACCGGCCGGAGACGGTCAACGGCGTGCGCTGCTACCTGTGGCGGACGCCGTTCCATCCGTTCCGCTGCGGCGTCGGCGCGCTCGATAGCGCGGCGGGCCCGATGTTTTCGGCTTACGCGTCGCTGCCGAACCGCTTCATCGACGGCGAATTGCGCTCAGCCTCGCATATCGTCGTCGAGTCCGGCCTCGGCATCATGCTCATTCACCGGGCGCGGCGACTCAATCCTGCGGCGCGCATCATCTATCGCGGCTCCGACGCGCTGCATACGATCGGTGCACCGCCCGTGCTTGCCGCTGAATTGCGCCGGCGCGCCGGCGACGTCGATGCGTTCTGCCTTCTTGCCCGGAAGATGGCCGCCGATTTCGCGTGGGCGGCGGAGAAGACCTATGTCGTGCCGCTGGGCATTCATGGCGGCGATTTTGCGGCCATCGGCCCGAGCCCTTATCCCGGCGGCAGGAATGCCGTCACCGTCGGCTCGATGCTGTTCGACTGCTCGTTTTTCCAGCATGCCACCGCGAGCTTCCCGGACATTCAATTCCATCTGATCGGAACCGGGGAGCCCTTCGACGCGCCTGCGAATGTGCGCCTATATAAGGAGATGCCGTTTACGGCCACCCTCCCCTATATCAAGCACGCCGACTTCGGCATCGCCGCGTACAAGCCGTCGGCGAATTCTGGCTATCTCGCGCAGTCGAGCCTCAAGCTGATGCAGTACGAATATCTCGGCCTGCCCGCCGTCTGTCCAAGCTATGCGGTCGGCGCCAGTCCGAGCCGTTTCGGCTACACTCCGGGCGACGGCCTCGGCATCGACAACGCTATACGCCGTGCGCTGGCGCATGGCCGCTTTGCGGGTGACGCACAATTCCTGAGTTGGGAGGAAGCGGCAAAACGTTTGCTCGACCCGGAACTCTACGAGGATACGGCGGTCGGCGCAGCACGACGAGCGCCGGATCGCGCGCAGCCGACAGAACGCCGAGCAGAAACCAGAGCAGCGACGCCGTCTTGATCGTGTATGGCGAGTTGCTCACGCACAGCAGCACGCCGTAATAGGCGCCGACCAGACTGCGGTAAGTCCTGAATTGCCAGCCGCGGCCGCCGATCATCCAGAACACCGCCCACAGCGCCGCTGCACCGACGATGCCGAAGCCGATGAACGAATAGGCGTAGCCGGAATCGAAGGGCTGGAAGTCCGGCGTTCTGACCCCGAACCAGTTCTGAAGATCGAGCGCGGCGACGAAGCGCCCGGACAGGATGAGGCGGCTGACGAAGCCATTGCCGATCACGTGCAGCTTTTCGAGATGCTCCGGCAGCAGGATCAGCGCGGCCAGCGCCACGGCCGGCAGTGACCCGGCGACCGCCGCGCCGATCGCCGGCGGCAGCAACGCGATTCCCGCCGCGAGGATGCAGAACATGGCACCGAAGCGGCTGTCGGAAAGCACGATCATGGCCGCCGCCGCGGCGAACAGGCCCCAATAAATGCGGCCGCGCGCCAGCGAGCGCACCAGCGCCCACATGAAGACAATGATGGCGAAATTTCCGGCCGAGATCGGCTCGAGGAACACCGACGAAATGCGATGGTCGCCGAGGAACGGCAGGAGATTGCGGCCGCCGAGGGCGTCAGGCCGGATGCCGCTGATGAACAGGTTCGACGATTGCGCCGACTGGCCGGAACTCATTGCGCCGCGGTCAACATAGAAGCGTGCAATGTTGAAGACCTCGGTGAACCGGTCTGGAAAGGCGTATTCGATCAGGCCGACTGTCAGGACGATCGCGGCCGCAACGCCGACGAGGAAATCCGCGCGCCTAATGTCCGCCGCGCGCATGCCGAAGAAAAAGAACGCGATCGGAATCAGCAGGTCGCGAACCGGCTTGATCTGGAGTCCTTCCGCGTGGACGACGGTGCGCGTGACCGCGAGCGCCACGAGGTAAAAGAGCACGCTGCTGACAACGAGAAAGCGCGCATAGTCGATGGCAGGATAGGACAGCAGCAGCACAGTGCCGACGATGACGATCTCGCAACCGATGATCGCGCCGTTGCCGACGCCGCCGACCTTGGTGTTCACGAAGCACAGCGCCATGTGGAAAGGCATGGCGCCGAGCATCACGAGCGACACGAAGATGGGCGACAAAGCCGGCAGCGGCGGCGTCATCGCCTGCGGCAGAGGCCGGGCGGCAACCAGGCTCATGGGTTCGCGGCCCGATCCGGCCGCGCGCGAGCGACGTGCTTGAGCAGCACCCGCATCTGCGGCGTATCGGCGCCGTCGACCGGCTGCACGCTGGTGAAATAGCGCGCGGGCCAGGCGCCGGCAGCCCAATAGGTCCAGCCCAGCCACGCATCGCGGTTCCTGTCGATGTAGCCGAGCATCGCATCGAGCGCCGCCATGCAGGTCGGGTTGCTGCCGGCGCCGAATTCGCCGAGAAAGCCGCGCTTATGGTGCTGGCGCAGCCAGTCCGTTACCGCGGTAAGCGTGGTGACGCCGACCGTCTCGTTCTTGCATTCCGCATGCGTGCCGGAATAATTGGAATCGAGATACTGGTGCAGTTCGTAAACGTAATTGTCCGCCGGATCGTTGACGCCCAACATGACCGCCGCATTCGGCGTGCCGTAGCTCTTGCCGAACCAGCTATGCGCGCCGGTCCAGCCATTGCCTGGGACGAAAACGAGGTTCTTGGCACCGGCCGCCCTGATCTGGGCAATTGCCGCATTCGTGGCGGCGAGCCAGGTCTCCGTCGGCAGCCCCTTCGGCTCGTTCATCAGGCCGAAGCCGACTTGCGTCTCCTTCCTGAACTTGCCAGCCAGACGCTTCCACAGATTGGCGAACGCCGACACCGGCACGTCGGGCGAGCCGATGGGCGCGCCGCGATAGGCAGCGTAATTGTGCACGTCGAGAATTACGAAGAGCTTTTTGGCGGTCGCCTCATGCACGGTATCCGCAAGGCGTCGGTATTCCGCGGCGTCGAGCTCGCCATTGAGCGAGGGCTGAATGCGCTCCCAGCGAAACGGCACGCGAATGACGTTCATGCCCTCGGACGCGAAGTGATCGAGCGTCACCGGCTTCGGATAAAAATAATCTTTTCCGGCGATGCCCGGCAGCGTCTTACCGTTGAACTCGGCGCCGGCGATATTTACGCCGGTGAGGAAGCGACTATCGGCCGTCGTCGCTTGCGCGACCGATAATATCGCGCCGATGGAGAGCGCGGTCGCGACGACGATCATTCGCTGCGAGAAGCGATTGCGCATTCGGTCTTCCGCGGGTCTGGCTTCGTGGCAAACCGTTACCGCGGCGTGAAGCGAATTCACGCCGCCGGTATTATCGTCGCCAGCACTCTCGCGATGAATTCGACCGAAGATTCGTGGTGGCAACGCGACTGCAAAAAGGCCGAAGCGTGGAGATTTTCGCGCCGCATTTCGCGTCACGCTGCGGAGCGACTTCGTCACGGAACGGAGTCGAGCGGAGCGCGTTTGCGCTCAGGGTTTTCTCAGGACAGCAACAGCATGCGCATCACGCACGTCGTGCGCCAATTCCATCCGGCCGCCGGTGGAATGGAAAACGTCGTCGAGAATCTTGCCGGCGCTCAGCGCGCGAAAGGCCACCAGGTGCGGATCGTCACGCTCGATCGCATCTTCAATGCGACAAAGCCGCACCCATTACCGAAGCACGAGTGGCTCAACGGTTTCGAGATCGTCCGCATTCCTTATTTCGGTTCCAGACGGTACCCGATCGCTCTGTCGGCTCTCGCTCACGTCAAGGACGCCGACATCGTGCATGTGCACGGAATCGACTTCTTCTTCGATTATTTCGCGTGGACGGCGCCCCTGCATCGGAAGAAACTGGTGGTTTCGACGCATGGCGGATTCTTTCACACGCCCTTCGCCGCAGGCCTGAAGAAACTCTACTTCCAATCGATCACGCGTCTGTCGCTGAGCTGGTATTCGGGTGTCGTCGCCGTGAGCGCGCATGACGACGAGATGTTCGGCGGCATCCGTGGCCGTGGCCGGGTTTTGATCGAAAACGGCGTCGATACCGCCAAGTTCTGCGGCGCGGGCTCGAAATATCCAGCGAAGCGTCTCCTGGCGATCGGGCGGCTTTCCCGCAACAAGCGGCTCGACCGCGCCATCCGCTTTGTCGCGGCACTCCGCCGCATCGATCCGGAGTGGACGCTCGAGATCGCCGGGCGGACATGGGATACGCCCGCCAGCGAACTCCACGATCTGGCGGACAGCCTCGGCGTCGGACAAGCCGTTCGCGTTCTCGAGGAACCCACCGACGAAGAGATTTGCGATGTCATGGCGAAGAGTTCCTGTGTTCTCAGTTCGTCGGAGTACGAAGGCTTCGGACTGACGGCCATTGAGGGTATGTCGGCCGGCCTCTGGCCTGTGATGAGCGACATTGCGCCGTTTCGCCGGCTCGCCGAGCGCACCGCGATCGGCACCGTCCTCGAATTCGACGATCCAGACGAAGCCGCGTCGCAATTCCTGCGGCAATGGCCGCGGATCGCCGGCGATTTCGACCGGATCCGGCGAAATAGCATAGAGGCCGCGCGCGCCTTCGAATGGTGGCGGGTCAGCAAGAAATACGAAGCGCTGTATCGCTCCGTTCTCGGACAGGACGTCCGCACGATTCTCGACGTGCCCGTCCTCGTGCGGACCTCGCCGGAAGCGATCTGGCTTCTTGACGACCGCTTCGAGCGCAACAAGCCGACCGCGGTCGTGTTCGCCAACGCCCACACGCTCAACCGCGCGATCAATCCAAGCGTCCGTTCGATGCTCGACCGCGCCATCGTCTTCAACGACGGCCTCGGCGTCGATATCGCCAGCCGCATGCTGTTCGGACGTGCGTTCCCCGACAACCTGAACGGTACCGACTTCGTCCCGCACTATTTGCGCAGCACGAATAAACGTTACCGCATCTTCCTGATCGGCGCGCAGCCCGGCGTGGCGGAGCGCGCGGCGAAGCGGCTCGCTGAACTGGCGCCGCACCACGCGGTGGTCGGTTGCAGTCACGGCTATGTGCCGCCTGAGGAGACCGGCGCGCTGATCGAGCGCATCCGTGGCGCGCGCGCTAACATCCTGCTGGTGGCGATGGGCAATCCGCAGCAGGAGCAGTGGCTGAACGACCACCTCGCCGCGAGCGGCTGCCGACTCGGCTTCGGCGTCGGCGGGCTGTTTGACTTTCTCGCGGGCACCGTGCCGCGCGCCCCGCACTGGGTGCAGGCCGCCCGCCTCGAGTGGAGCTACCGGCTGTTGCAGGAGCCGCGGCGGCTGTGGCGGCGCTATCTGGTCGACATGCCGATCTTCCTCGCGCGCATCTTCCGGCAGTGGCTCGCCGGTGCGCGGGTGTCGCGGGTGCCGCTGTCGTGAGCCAGCCCGTGGCGCCCGCCTCTGTCGCTGCGCGTCTTGCGCCGACAACCTTTCGCGAGAGGTTGGGCGAAGTCTGGCAACTGGCGCATCGCTGGAAGCGCCGCGTCCTGTTCGCTTTCATCGATCAGGGCGTCTACAGCTTGGCCAATTTCCTGCTGACCGTCCTGTACGCGTCGTGGCTGCCGCTCGACGACTTCGGGCGCTACGTCGTGGTCTGGACGGTGGCGCTGTTCATCGAGGCGATCCAGGTTTCCCTGATCGTCGATTCGCTGCCCGCGATTGCCAGCCGGCATGGCCGGCATAACCGGACACGAGTCGACACCCCTGCCTTCTGGGTGGTCATGGGCTACAGCGCAATCACGAGCCTCCTGCTCGTCGCCGCAGCGCTTGCTCTCGATCTGTGGCGGCCGGCCTATGTCGGCGCTCTGCTCGCTTTGGCGATCGTCAATCCGTTGCAGCGGCTCTACCTCCTGTGCCGCCGCCTTGCCTATATCCGCGACCGGCAGGACACCGCGGCGGCGATGGCCGTGCTCTACGGCGCCGTGTCGATCGCCGGGGCATTGTTGCTCGCTGCGACGCAGTCGTTGTCGGTGCCCGCCGTCATCCTGGTGTGGGGGCTCGGTGCGCTCGCCGCGATCATTGGCGCGATGGCGCTGAACGTCGGCCGTCCGCGCGCATTCCGAAGGGCGAGTGTCTATTGGTTGACGGTCGAGATCTGGCGTTCCGGGCGCTGGCTGTCCGGCGCCGCCGTCGCGGCCTGGATCAGCAATTGGGCGATCTTCCCGCTCGTCGCTGCGACGACCGGCGCCGGCACGGCCGGCATCATTCGCGCCTTGCAGAACCTTTTGACTCCGGTCGTGCAGTTCAACGCGGCACTGCATCTAGCAGTATTACCGCGCATCGCCGATAAGGTCGCCGATGTCGGCGCCCACTATGGCCGGCGGTTTGCCTGGCGCGGCACCGCCATCTTCAGTGCCATTGCCGGCGGCTATTGCGCGGTGATCCTCGTGGCTTCCCCGCTGATCCTGCCCGCCGTCTACCGAAAGCCGGAGATCGCCGCCGCCGCCTATTTGCTGTGGCCGCTCGCGTTGGCAATCGTCCTCGATGCGATAAGGCAGGCCTCGGCGATTTCCCTGCTCGCCAACCGGCGCACTCGCATCGTCTTCATCGCGCGATGGTTGGCGCTTGCTGTTTTCGCCGCCGCCGCATTCGTCCTGCATGCACTGATCGGCTTCGAAGGCATCCTCTGGGCGACCGCGGCAGCAAGCGCGACCGGCGCCGCAATCGTGCTCGGCGCGGCGCTGTCGGCAACACGAACGGAGACTCCTTGATGGTCGATGTCAAATTCCAGCTCAAGAAGCTTGCGCGCAGCGCACTGGCGCCGTTGCTTTACCGGTATCCTCCGTTCACGCTGGCGCCGGAGCGGCTTTATCTCTTCCTGCATCATCTGATCGAGACGCGAGACGTCCCTGGCGCCGTCGTCGAGATCGGCTGCAATCTCGGCGGCTCGGCCATTATCGCGCGCAAGATGCTGCGCCGGCTCGGCATGGACAAGCGCTACATCTGCATCGACACGTTCGACGGATTCATCGAAACGCAGTTCGCCGCCGACACTGCCCGCGGCACGCCGGCCGAGGATCGCACGATGTTCTCCGGCAACTCCCGCATTCTCGTCGGCAAGATCATGGACCAGCACGGCTGCGACGACGTCACGCTCATCGAGGGCGACGTCACGAGGCTGGCCGAGGACGACCTGCCGGACACATGCTCGATGGTGCTGATCGACGTCGACCTCGCCGAACCGACGCTGGTCTCCTTGCAGCGGTTCTGGCCCCGCCTCGCCAAAGGCGGCGTCATCCTGGTGGACGACTGCGCCGAGCATTCGAGTTGGAAGGCGCGGACGGCTTACGAGCGGTTCTGCGACAGCAAGGGCATTCCGCCGATTTACCGCTTCGGCATGGGCATGCTCGTCAAGCCCTGATCACGCCGACTGCTTGGCCGCCTTTAGATAAGTGTACGGCTCGATATAGGCCGCGCTGTAGTAGCAGTCATAGTGCCGCATCCGCTTGAGATCCGCGCGGGTCAACACCGTGCCGAGCAGGCGGTCGTGCAAGGACGACAACTGGCCGAGCGCGCGGTCGATGACATCTTCGCGCGTTCGGTCCCAACCGACGGTCATGACGATGCCGTCGGCATATTCGCCGAGCGCGGCGCTGTCGACCAGCGGAATGAGCGGTGGCGCGTCGATGACGATGATGTCGTAATGACGGCGCAGCTCGGTCAGGATCACACCGAGCGCGTTCGAAAAGACGAATTCGTTGGCGAGCGACGAATGCTCGGACACCGGCGCCGGCAGGACCGAAAACGAAATCGTCGGATCCGTCAGGATCGCCTGTCGCAGCGAAGCGCGGCCGAGAGCCACGTCGAGAATGCCCATCTTCGCCCGCGGGCACAGCGAGCGCGTCATTTCCGGATTGCGCAGATCGCCTTCGACCAGCAGCGTCCGCGCGCCGAGCATCGCGTAAGACAGTGCCAGATTTGCCGCGAGCGTGGTCTTGCCCTCGCCGTCGATCGAGGAGGTGACCATGACCGACTGCACCGGACGAATCCGGCCGGCGCGCTGCACCGAAAGCCGCACGGCGCGCACTGCCTCGGCAAAGACCGAATTCGGTTCCTCGGCGATGTAATGCATGAGCGGCGGCTGGAGCGGAATCGGCAGGAGCCCGGCGGACGCCGGATTGTGCTGCGCCAGTGCTTCGCGGCCGCGCTTTGCGATCCGTGACAACTCGCGCAACCCGACGATCGGCATCGACGCGAGCGCCGGCAGCCCGGTGATGACCGCGAGCTGATTGAGCGACTTCACGCGCCGGTCGAAATGATCGACCCCAATCGCCAGGATCGCGCCGAGCACGAGCCCGAGCGGGAAAGCGAGAGCGAGAAACAGCAGCGGCCGGGGAAACGACGCGTGCATTGGCACGTCGGATTTGGCCACCATACGAGCTTCCGGCAGCTTCAGCGTTTCACGGGCGGCAGCCTGCTTGTAATTCCCCAGGAAGGACTCGTAGAGCGTGCGATTTGCATCCGCCTCGCGTTGCAGTTCGCGCAGGTGGACCTGCGCCCGCCCCGAGTCGGTCGAGACGTCCTGCAAGCCATTCAGGCTTTTCTCCAGCGAGGCCTCGCGCGCCACCGCGACGTCGAAGTTCTGGTGCCGGCTTTGCAGGATACGATGCACCTCCGCGTCGATCAGCTTCTGCGTGTCGCGCAATTGCGCTCGCGCCGCGACCAGCATCGGATGGCGCGGGCCGAAGTGACTCGAGAGATCGGCCACGTTCTTGGTAAGATCCGCGTACTGGCCGCGCAGCCTGGCGATGGTCTCCGACGTCAGCGCCTCCGGGAGCGAGCCGGCATCGACATGGTCCTTGGCGATCTGAGCGACCTGCTCGTATTTCGCCTTGGCCTGCGCCGCCTCGGCGCGCGCCTGGATGAGTTGTGTATTCAGGTCGGCGATCTGCTGGTCATTGACGGTCACCCCCTGCGTCATCACGAGCTGATGTTGGGCGCGGTAGTCTTCCACCCCCTTGTCCGCGTCATGCACCCGCGATTTGATCTGGGCGAGCTGCTCATCCATCCAGCCCGCTGCGACCTTGACCGAATCCGACTTGGCCTTCACGAGCTCCGCGAGATACGCATCCGCCACCGCGTTCGCCACGACTGCAGCCTTGTTCGGATCGTGGGACCTGACGTTGATGTCGACAAGATAGCTGTTTTGCTGCCGGGTGACCTTCAGCCGCTTTTGCAGGATATCGATTGAGTTCAGCACGGCAATGTCCTGGGCGCTCAGGCCCGCCGGCTTGTGGCCGGAGGAGAAAAGCTTCTTCAGCGGACCCAGAAAGCTCGCCTGCGGCGAAAAATCCGGATCGCCCGTGAGGTTCAACTCCCTGACCACACGCCGCAGGACCTCGGCCGACTGCATCAGCAGGACCTGGCTCTGGATCGCCGCTTCGTCAGTGGTCGAGTTGCGGACCGCGGCGGCATTCTCGTTCAGATTGATGACGTCCGAGCGATGCGGGTCGATCAAAACCGTCGCTGTCCCGGTGTAGGACGGCCGCACGACCAGAATGAAGACAAGCGTCAGCGCGACGATGATTGCCGACACGGCGGCAACGATGGTGAGTCGCCTGCGCAGGATCGTGACGATGCCGGCGATGGTAATGCCCGAAGATGGACCGACATCCGCGGCGATCTGCGGAGCGTAGGTGACGTGGGTCGATCCGTCAGAAATGCGCTGTAACATCCAGACCTATCTCGTGCTTGTCGTAGATCGCCGACAGCACGTTGCTGTTTCGGTTCACGTATTTGTAGCTGAGCACCACCGAGCTATAGCGGTTGAACAGGTATTGCAGGCTTGCGGTCGCCGAGTAGACCTTGTCCTGACGGTCCTGGCCGAAGAACTTGTCGTTTTCATAGCCGGCGACCGTGGAGAACACGACATTGCGGCGCAGTGAGTAGTCGATGCCGAGCATGGCCGATTGCGCACGCACCCCGCTCGCGACCGTTTCGACCGCTTCGGTCGCGATCTCCTCGGCCTTGAACGTGACATCGATCGAGCGGGCGGGACTCCACGTCAGCAACGCGCGGAACGCCGGACCACTCACGGTGCCGATGGTGGGGTCGTCGAAGCGCTGGCTGGTATAGCCGGCACCGATTTCGCCGCCGATCAGATGCGTCAGGCTAAAGTTGATGCCGGTCAGCGAACGATAGCCGTGCGAGCTCAAGGAGCCGGACGGCGACCCTTTGAGATCGCGCACATTGCCTTCGAACGCGGTGAACAGGCCGAGATTGGCCCCGACTGCATAGTCGATCCGAGCATGCGCGGCATAGATCGAACCGTCGCGGCTATCCTGGTTGATGGTCGTGCCGTTTTGCGCGCGGGTCGAGCCAAAATCATAATTCTCGTTGCGCACCCCGAACGAGACCGCCAACCGCTTGAATTGGTGCCAATAGGTGACGTCCTCGTGCGTATAGGCGTACGGCGTCGGCTGCGCCGCGCCGAGCGGGGACGAGAGGGAGCCGATGGCCTCGTGCAGATAGGCGGCCTGGAAGTTGTAGAGAATCGCGCTGTCGTGGCTCAGGCCGAGGCGGCCTTTCAGGCGAGCACTGGCGTCTGTCTGGTCCAGACTCGAAAAGTGGCTGTATTGCCGTGATTTGACGTAAGCATCGAACGTCATCGGATTGCGCTCCGACAACGACGTGACGCGCAGCGACGGATTGACGACCGCGGCGATGTCGGATTTGTGGTCGCTGTCCGTTGCGAACACGTTGCTGTCGTAAAGCGCACCCGCGCTGATGGATGGGTAATACATCCAGGAGCCATTGCGGATGCCATGCTCTTCGTAACCCGGCCATCGGCGCGTCAGCACGGGCGTGTCCTCCAGATCGATTTTTTCGCTCGGATAGCGCGACCAGAGCTTCGCGTAGGGAACGGGCTCAAAGACAGTTTCCGAATTCCACGGCGACGACGCCGGCGGCGTCAAAGGCGATATGGCCTGCGCGTAAACCGACGATGACGCGCCGACGAATACTATGGTCAGCGCGCTAAGCCATGCCCCCCGTCGTCGGCGTCTTCCCATGCTGCGCGGTTCGTCGCCGCACATGCAGTATAGCAGCATGTGCAACACCGAATCGTGTGCATCGTTCCGCGCTGCAACAACGCTCCGTGCAATAAGGATCGGGACCACTCCGTCGATACGCGTCGGTTCCTGTGAGACGTGCGCGGCAGAAGCGCACGCCGGCTTCGCGGCGTTCAGAAGTAGCTTTCGGGAATTCGGATGTTGTCTCCGGGCGCAACCGGAGCATCGGTCCTTAACGACCGCGCGACTTCCTGCGGTGACGCGGAAGAGCGCACATAGGCCACGGATTCGTCAGCGCGATAGGTGTAGCCACCAGCCAGCGCGACCGCGTCGCCAATCGTCAAGCCCGGGGCGTAAGCGAACTGTCCCGGCTGTTTCACCTCACCGCGAATGTAGATCGGCCCATAGGTTGCAACCTGAACGTTCACGTGCGGGTCGGTGAGGATGCTGCCTTTGAGCTGTTTCGTAATGGTACGCTCGAGTTCCGACGGTGTCAGGCCTGCGGCATGAATGCGGCCGGCGAGCGGCACCGACACGTAGCCTCCACCATCGACGGTGTAAACGCCGGTAGCGTTAGGCTCGTTGTAGACTTGCACGCGAACCTGGTCGTTCGGGCGCAGAATGTAAGTTCGCGGCCCGACCGAGACCGTTCGCACGGACGCCAGTTGCATACCGGTAGCAGAAGACGGATCACTGTAATCATTGCAGCCTGCAAGGCCTACCACTGCCGTAAAGATCAAGACATGGAGCGCGGCGCGTACCGCGCGTCTGCCAACAGAAGGACGCATGTACATACCTCCCCAAACGCAACTCAGACTTCCCGACGAAGTCAAATGCGGAGGTCGGCTCTTTGTTTCGGCGAAGCATCATTATTTTTCTCGTCGACGTGTTGCCTCGCAAAGACCACAAGCTTGACGGCAGATCGTTTCGCCAATGACACAGATTCTTTCGCGCGCGCTGCCGAGCGCAGCTACAAATTGTAAATATTTTAATCACGGTCGGTATCAGTGAAGTCCGATGCGCTATTTATGCCGCGCGCCATAATTTCTCCAAACGGCGCACTACCCTCACCGAACGAACTTGGCGAGCGCGACTTGTGAGGAGGAAGGCAACGAAGCCCGGCTTACACCAACGAGCCGCAAATCGCGGCACAAGGGCCGTAGCTTCGTTGTGATCACGATAGGGAAGAGACGTCGAGGCAAGGCGATTGCTTTCGGATGCGGACTTCGCGAACCACACACCTAGAGGCGATCCATGACCCCCGCCACCTCTCTTTCACTCGATGGCACGAGCGTTTGGCACGATAGCCAGACTCTCTTTTCGCCGCTCGCTTACGAGGGCCGAGCGCATCGGCCGCGCCGGCGCGTTTATTATCTTTGGCATCGCGGTGCGTTGAGCGAGCCTTCGAGCTCGCGCAGCAAGCGGGCCTTCGACCTGGCCTGTGCCGGCATCGCGCTTACGGCGCTGTCGCCGTTCCTTGTCGCGGTGGCGGCAGCGATCAAAGTGACATCACCCGGTCCGGCCTTCTTCACGCAAGACCGCTACGGTTATCGCAACCGCCGCTTCCGCATCTACAAGTTTCGGACGATGCACACGATTATGAGCGACAGGTCCGGCGTCACCCAGACCGTCGGCGACGACCCGCGCGTGACGCTGTTCGGCCGTATCCTCCGTAGGACCAGCATCGACGAGCTGCCGCAACTGATCAATGTCGTGCTCGGCGATATGTCCCTCGTTGGACCGCGACCGCATGTTCCCGGCATGAAGGCGGCCAGCGTCAAATACGAACATCTCGTGCCGTACTATTTCCAGCGACACAACATACGTCCCGGTATCACCGGGTTGGCGCAGGTCAATGGCTGCCGTGGCAGCACGGCTGTCGCTGATGCCGCGGTGTCGCGCGTCGATTACGATCTCCAGTACATCGAGCAATGGTCGCTGTGGCTCGACATCAAGATCATCTGGCGCACGGTCCGGCACGAGTTCTTTTCAGGCACCGGTATCTGAGGAAGCGTGATCCCGCCTTCGGCTCTTGCGCGCGAGGAACGATCATCTCCCAATCTCCGTTGGGGAGCCGGCGATACGCTGACATGAATCTGTCATCGGGGGACGCCCATGCACATCATCGAAGGGCTGGACGTCTCCATCTACCGGGCGCTGAACGGGCTATGCGGCACGAGCGAAACACTCGATCGCGTCGTCTATCACATCGCCGGCCCGACCGGCGTCATCTTCCTCGGCCTGTTCGGGTTGCTCTGGTTCAGGCCTGACGGCGATCAGATCCGCCGGCGTCAGGTGCTGATCCTCATCGTTCCGGCCGTTGCGATCGCTCTCCTGCTCAACCGCACCATTTCGACTCTTCTGCCGTTTCGCGCACGGCCAATGTACGCCCTCGGCGCCAATGCGCCGACCTATCCGTGGACCTTCGATCTGGAAAACTGGAGCAGTTTCCCGAGCGACAACGCCACTTACCTTTTCGCAATCGCCGCTTGCTTGTTCGTGGTGTCGCGCTATGCGGGGCTTGTCTTTGGCGTGTTCGCCGCGCTCGCGTGTCTGGGCCGCATCTATTTCGGCATTCACTACCCGAGCGATATCCTGGCGGGCGGCCTGCTCGGAGCCGGCACCGGCTACGCGGTGACGCGGCCGGCGCTCGCGGAATCCGCATCCCGCCCGCTGCTCGGTTACGAGAAGCAATCTCCCGCCTATTTCTATGCGGTCCTATTCATGATGCTGGCCGAAGTGGTCGGCGGTTTTCCGAACACGCGTCACATCGGCGTGGCGATCGTCCATTTATTCCGGGGATATGGTGCGCATTGATCCGAACCCGATGCCACGGGCTTCAGATCAATACCGATACACGTCCATTATGAGTTCGGA
>DATCFB010000040.1:0-20225 GCA_036509755.1 Pseudolabrys sp.
GTCACCGATGCGGAATATTCCGGGCTGGCGATGAAGACGCCGTGATGGGCGGAGATCATGTGCTTGAGCTTGACGGCATTGTCCGGCTGGCCGCCGCGCGCATCGAGGTCGGCGTCGTAGAGGGGGAGCGGATAATCGGCCAGCGAAATGCGTGTGACGTCGGCGTCAAGCAACGTCAATTCCTTGGTGGCCAGCGCTGCGAGCCGCACATTGTGCGAGCCGGTCCGCAACGAACCGGGCAGGACCAGGATTTTCGGCGAGGCCATTGGGTTTGCGTCCGCGTTCCGCACAGGTCACTAGCATGCGCCGCTGCCGCCGTCATGCGACGGGCATTTCCCCATTGTCATCACAGGGCCGCGCTTATGGTGCGAGTCCCGGTGATCCCGCTCAGGGAGGCGCTGCGCCCATAAGCGAGATGGCCGGGACGAAGCCCGGCCATGACAATCCAAATGTCGGAGCAGACTAACGGCCGCGATAGACCCAGACGCGCGCCGGCGGGATATTCAGCCACACCAGATTCGACGCTTCGGCGCTGATGCCGGAGAGCGTCTTCGGGATCGGCGGCACGACGCCATAGGTGAATTGCACCAGCGGAGCGCCCGGACGCAGCAGCGCGATGACGTCGGCCATCAAACGCAACCGCGTGCGCAGTGGCTTCGTCAGCAGCGGCAGGCTGGACACGACTGCGGCCGCCGGCTCCTTCAGGTAAGTCTCGAGCAGCCGCCGCAAGCGGTAGGCATCGCCCTGAATGACGGTCGCCGTCGGATAGCGCGTGCGCAGCAGGCGGCAGAAATCGGGATTGAATTCGACCAGCACCAGCCGCGAGGGATCGACACCGCGCTCGACCAGCGCCGCCGTCACGGGTCCGGTCCCAGGACCGAGCTCGATCACCGGCCCGGCCACGCCCGGATCGATCCGACGCGCCATTGCCCGCGCAAGCGCCTTGCCCGACGGCATGACCGCGCCGGTGCGCAAAGGCTTGTCGATCCAGGAGCGGATGAATTGCAGCTCGTCGTCGAGACGGAGCGGCTTCTTGGCGACGCGTGCGACCGAATGGGGTGGCATGTTTATACAGGCGCGCCTGGGCGGCCGGACCCTGTCATTGACATGTCATGGGTAGAGGGGGCTTTCGACGGGGTCAAGACCGCTACTCGGAATGGCTGGTGCGAGCGCCGAGACCATCGAAAAAATCTTTCATCCGGCCAAAGAAGCCAGACGATTCCGGTTGGGTCTCGGCGGATGAAATTTTGGCGAATTCGGCCAGGAGCTCCTTCTGACGCTTGCTCAGGTTCTGCGGCGTTTCCACCGAGACTTGAACGTACATGTCACCGGTTTGTTTCGACCGGAGCACTGGCATACCTTTGCTGCTGAGCCGGAAGCGGCGGCCGGTCTGGGTCCCGCCCGGAACCTTGACCTTTGCCTTGCTGCCGTCGATCGCCGGGACCTCGAAGTCACCACCCAGAGCGGCCGAAACCATCGAAATCGGCACGCGACAGTGCAGATCGGCGCCGTCGCGCTGGAAGAATTCATGCGGCGCGAGCGACAGGAAAATATAAAGATCGCCCGGCGGGCCGCCGCGCACGCCCGCTTCGCCCTCGCCGGCGAGCCGGATACGGGTGCCGTCCTCGACGCCCGCGGGGATGTTGACCGACAACGTGCGCTCGCGCGTCACGCGCCCGGCGCCGCCGCAGGCCTTGCAGGGATCGTCGATCACCTGGCCGCGGCCCTGGCAGGTCGGACAGGTGCGCTCGAGCGTGAAGAAGCCCTGGGCGTGACGAACCTTGCCCATGCCGCCGCAGGTGGCGCAGGCCTTCGGCTTGGTGCCGGCCTTGGCGCCTGAGCCGGAGCAGGCCTCGCAGGTCACCGACGTCGGAATCCGGATCTGCGCGTTCTTGCCCTCGAAGGCGTCCTCGAGCGTGATCTCCATGTTGTAGCGGAGATCGGAGCCGCGCTCGCGGCCCGACGAACGGCCGCGGCCGCCGGGCATGCCGAAGATACCCTCGAAGATGTCCGAGAAGGCCGAGCCGAAATCAGCGCTGAAGCCGTGCCCGCCGCCCATGCCGCCCTGCTCGAAGGCGGCGTGGCCGAAACGGTCATAGGCCGCGCGCTTGTCGCCGTCCTTCAGGACGTCATAGGCCTCGTTGACTTCCTTGAATTTGTGCTCGCATTCCGTATCGCCGGGATTGCGATCGGGATGGTGCTGCATGGCGAGCTTGCGGAACGCCGATTTGAGTTCGGCCTCCGTGCAGGTCCGGGAAACCTCCAGCACCTCGTAGTAATCGCGTTTGGACACCGCTAGTCCCCGAATAGTAAAAACCTCGCCCCGAAGGCCGCGCTACGCGACTTACAGGACGAGGCTTTTCATTGCACGGCCGTCAGGCCGATTTCTTTTTGTCGTCGTCGACCTCGGTGAACTCCGCGTCGACGACGTCTTCCTTCTTCTCGCCGGGCGCAGCGTCCGCGCCGGGCTGCGCGCCCTGGCCTTCCTGCTGCGCCTTGTACATCGCCTCGCCGAGCTTCATCGAGGCCTGCGCGAGCGTGTTGCTCTTCTGCTGGATCGCGTCGGCGTCGTCGCCCTTGAGGGCTTCCTTCAGATCGGCCATCGCGTTCTCGATCGCCGTGCGCTCGGCGTCGCCGACCTTGGAGCCGTGCTCGGAAAGCGCCTTCTCGGTCGAGTGGACCAGCGCCTCGGCGTGGTTCTTCGCTTCAACGGCAGTCTTTCGCTTCTTGTCTTCCTCGGCGTGCGCCTCGGCGTCCTTGACCATCTTTTCGATGTCGGTCTCCGACAAACCACCCGAAGCCTGGATGCGGATCTGCTGCTCCTTGCCGGTGGCCTTGTCCTTGGCCGACACGTTGACGATGCCGTTGGCGTCGATGTCGAAGGCGACCTCGATCTGCGGCACGCCGCGTGGCGCCGGCGGGATACCGACCAGGTCGAACTGGCCGAGGATTTTGTTATCCGCGGCCATCTCACGCTCGCCCTGGAAGACGCGGATGGTCACCGCGTTCTGGCTGTCCTCGGCGGTCGAGAAGACCTGGCTCTTTTTGGTCGGGATCGTGGTGTTGCGGTCGATGATGCGGGTAAACACGCCGCCGAGCGTCTCGATGCCGAGCGACAGCGGAGTGACGTCGAGCAGCAGCACGTCCTTGACGTCGCCTTGCAGCACGCCGGCCTGGATGGCCGCGCCGATGGCAACGACCTCGTCGGGATTGACGCCCTTGTGCGGCTCCTTGCCGAAGAACTGCTTAACCACCTCCTGCACCTTCGGCATGCGCGTCATGCCGCCGACCAGGACCACTTCATGGATCTCGCTCGCCGACACGCCGGCGTCCTTGAGCGCCTTGCGGCACGGCTCGACGGTCTTCTGGATGAGATCGTCGACCAGCGCCTCGAGCTTGGCGCGGGTGAGCTTGATCGTCAGGTGCTTCGGGCCGGAGGCGTCCGCCGTGATGAAGGGCAGGTTGATCTCGGTCTGCGTCGTCGACGACAGCTCGATCTTGGCCTTCTCGGCGGCCTCCTTCAGCCGCTGCAACGCGAGCTTGTCACGGCGCAGGTCGATGCCCTGCTCCTTCTGGAATTCGTCGGCGAGATAGCTGACAAGACGCATGTCGAAGTCTTCGCCGCCCAGGAACGTGTCGCCGTTCGTGGACTTCACTTCGAACACGCCGTCGCCGATCTCGAGAATGGAAACGTCGAAGGTGCCGCCGCCGAGGTCGTAGACGGCGATCAGGCCCTGTTTCTGCTTGTCGAGGCCGTAGGCGAGCGCCGCGGCCGTCGGCTCGTTGATGATGCGCAACACTTCAAGGCCGGCGATCTTGCCGGCGTCCTTGGTGGCCTGGCGCTGGGCGTCGTTGAAGTAGGCCGGGACGGTGATGACCGCCTGGTCGACCTTCTGCCCGAGATAGGATTCCGCGGTCTCCTTCATCTTCATCAGCGTGAAGGCGGAGATCTGCGACGGGGAATAGGGTTTGCCGTCCGCCTCGACCCAGGCATCGCCGTTCGACGCCTTGGCGATCTTGTAGGGGACGAGCTTCTTGTCCTTCTCGACCATCGGGTCGTCGTAGCGCCGGCCGATCAGGCGCTTGACCGCGAAGATGGTTTTTTCCGGATTGGTGACGGCCTGACGTTTGGCCGGCTGGCCGACGAGACGCTCGCCGTCGTCGGTGAACGCGACGATGGATGGCGTCGTCCGCATGCCTTCGGCGTTCTCGATGACCTTCGGAGTCTTGCCTTCCATGACGGCAACGCAAGAATTGGTCGTGCCGAGGTCGATGCCGATGACCTTGCCCATGGTTCTTCCTCTCAATTTGCGGCAGGCTGGTCGGGCCACTGGGCGCCCGAATGGGATGCTGGCGGCTCATCCGCCAACGCCCCCTCTATCCAGCCCCCTGGATACGCGATTAACCGCTGTGTGCGGCTCACTGGCTCATATAGGAGGGCCCCCTAGGGCCGCAAGATGTGTCGGTGGGAGTTCAATTTTTGGCCCGGTGCCGCCGAGACACGTCTCTGCCGGCAAGCAACCGCGCTCGCCGTCGCAATGTCGATTGCCGCGAAAAAGTAGCGATCGGGCGTTAACGAGCTGTTTCGATCGTTGCAGCCCGTGCAACAGTCGCCGCAATGCCACCGCCAGGACAATCATGACCCGAATCCGCAGCATCTGCGCCTTGGCCATTTTCGCCTTCGCAATGGCGATATCCGCGGCGGCGGCGGAGCCGGTATTCCCACCTGGCGCGCGCATTGGCCTGGAGCCGCCACCGGGCATGGTCCCGAGCAAGCGCTTCACCGGTTTCGAGGACCCGGAGCACAAGGCCGCTATCCTCGTGCTCGATCTGCCCGCGGCCGCTTATCAGGACGCGGAGACGTCGCTGTTCGCCAAGCCCCAAAACGACGTTCAGGGCCTCGTTCGCCGCGCTTTCCCGTTCAATGAGGGCATCGCCCTGCTCGCCACGGGCACGGCGCAGGAGAGTGACAAGCAGCTGCACAAGTGGTTCTTCCTCGCCACCGCGATCGCCGGGCCGGTGCAGAACCTGACCGCGTTCATCACCGTCGAAGTGCCGGAGGCCGCCCGCGACGTCTACACCGACGCGGTGGTCGAGAAGGCGCTCAAGAGCGTCACCTTCCGCAAGCCGCCGGTCGCCGAGCGGCTCGCGATGATGCCATTCGAGTTGCACGATCTCGCCGATTTCCACGTGCGGCAGGTGACGCCGCCGGCCACGGTCGTCCTCACCGACAAGGACGAAGGCGGCATTTTCACGCAGGCCTATATCATCCTCACTGTGGCGACCGGCGGACCGTCCAGTCCGGATGACCGCGCTCGATTCGCGCAGGATCTGATCCGTTCGGGGCCGGTGCGCGACCTCACCATCACGTCCGGGGAGGCGATGCGCGTCAAAGGCATGCCGGGCAACGAGGTCAGGGCGACCGGCATGGACGCGGAGAACAAGCCGATCCAGATCGTGCAGTGGCTGCGCTTCGGCAGCGGCGGCTTCATGCGGATCGTCGGCGTCAGCCCCAAGGCCGAATGGGACGCCATGTTCCCGCGCTTTCGCGCTTTGCGCGACGGCATCGAGAACAAGTGACGTCCCGTTTCGGCGCTCAGAACTTGATGGTGGTGCGCAGCCCTGTCACGAAGGCGTTCTCCAGCCGCATGGTGGCATCATTCGGATTCTGCCCACCATTTGGATGCACGATGTATTGCAAATCCGGCTGCAGCGTCCACCACGGCGCGATCTGCAAGGTATAGTTCAATTCGAACACCGCCTCGTAATCGCGCACGATCACGGCCGGCGCGGTGTCCTGATCGACCGCCGCCGCGTCCTTGCTGATTTTCGCATAGGCGAAGCCGAAGGTCAGCGTGTCGTCCGGACGGCCGGGCAGCGGGCCTTTGAGGCCGGCGCCGGCGTCGATGTAATACGAGACAAGATTGCGGTCGGACGGCGAGAAGCCGCCGCGCGCGAACAGATTGAGGCTCGACTCCTTGCCGCGCCAGATCATCTGGTCGGCGACACCGTAGAGGCCGCTATTGCCGCGATGCGTGAGCGGCGTCGCGGTCGAATCGACACCGAGCGAGACCTGCGTGCCGGTGCCGTCGATGCCGAAATGGAGGTCGTTGTAGTCGGCGCTCGCATACCAGGCGCCGAGCTTGTAGACGCCCGGCATGCCGATCGCATCCTTGCCCTGGTTGACTGCGTATTGCAGTTCGCCCATCCACAGCACGCCGCCGCTGAAGCTGAAGGTGGTGCCGTAGCGATCGCAGCGCTGCGGGATGTCGGTGCAATCCTTGCCGGCCGGATCGCCGGAGAACAGCGCCGTTTGCAGCGTCAGCGCATCGGTCGCCTTGACCGCAAGCCGCGCGCCCGGGGTCGCCAGCGGATAGGCCGGTCCGCCGCTGTGCAGATTCGCCGCAAACATGTCGGCCCAGCCGAAGGTACCGTTGACCAGACCCGACGCCGTTTGCGACGTCAGAAATTCATCGTCGGCGGCGAGCTGGCCGATGCGCAGCGAGACGCGGTCATCGAAGGCGTTCTGCTGGAACCAGGCCGTGAACAGGCGCGTGGTCGCGAAGGCGTCGATGTTGCTCGGGTCGGAAATGCTGCCGACATTGTCGGCCGCGTTCCGGCCGCCGTTGTGAATCTGGTAGACCGTGACGTGCGTCGTCGCGCCCTTCCAGCCGATCAGCTTATCCAGGTCGGCATCGGCGGAAAATTCGAAGCGGCCCTCATAGCTGCCGCGTCGCGCAAGCCCGCCGGAGAGAACCGACAGCGTTTCGCCGATATAGACCAGGGTGAGGTCGATGCCCTTGTCCTTAAGCGCCGTGCGGGCGCCGCCCCAGTCGCCGGTCAGCGTATCCTGTTCCCAGATCGATTTTGGGGCGGCCTTGTCCGCGGCCTGCGCGACCGTCGCCATAAGCGTTGCGGCAACGGCACTTGCCACCATCTTGGTCACGAGCGTTCGCCCCGCGACCGCACGACTTTCGTGCCGGCTTATTCGATGTGCCACGTCCAACTGGGTGTCGCGCATTATTCGCCCCGATCTTTCGATTCTATCGTTTATTAGGTGTTCGTTATTTCGCAAGCTCGGCTAACCGAGCCAGCGCCGCGAAATGTTGTCGTCGCACGGAAGGGTCGAACAGAGAGAACGGTTCGGCCGCAGCAAGCGCGCTCGTCGCCGGCGCAACTTGCTCCCGATAATCGGCATAGGCCTCGGCCGCCGCATCAAAATCGCCGCGCGCGGCGGCCATGTCGACCTGCCGCAGCGTCAGCACCATCTCGCGCACGGCGGCTCGTGCGGTGCCGCGCTGCTTGAGCCCGGCCGTGACGCTTGTGTTCTTCGCCTCCGGATAGTGTTCGCCGAGTTCGCGCCACTCGCCGCCCACGGTGTCGACAGCGACGGCGACGATGGCGGCGTTGTGATCGTGGATGGCGGTGTCGAGTACACTCACGAAGACCGCGATCTCATCCAACTCGGTTTGCACCGTGTCGGTCGTGGCCGGTGTAGACGCGTCGCCAACCGCGTCCAGATAGGCGACGAGGTCGGCGCGCTCGCCGTCGCTCAAGCCGAGATCGTAGTGCTTGTCGAAATAACCGACGACCTGGTCGTAGCTGTCGAAGCGGCCGTCATGAAAATACGGCGCATTGAAATCGGCGTTGACCAGCGTCTTCGTCTTGAACCGGCCACCCGAGCCGATGTCATGCACCTGACCGTCAACGAAAGCGTTCGACGGCTGGTGGCAAGTCGCACAGCTCATCGACGCGTTGTGGCGGAACGGCCGGTTGAATACGACCTCGCCGCGATGCGCCGCCTGCGATGCAGCCGCGGTCAATTTGCCGTCGGATGTCATCTTGGGATTGGGCAGGAAGCTGATGTCCTGCACATAGGCGACGAGGGCGTCGAGCACTCCGCCCGACGGCTCCGGCCCGGCGAATTCATTGACCACGACGTTGCGGATGAAATCGCGCAGCGAGGCGAAGCGACCGTCATGGCCATAGGGCGCGAGATTTTTGGCGCCGCGCAGGCTGGGCACGGTCACCGGGTCGAACAGGCCGTTGTCGGTCTTCGGATTGAACAGCGCGCCTGTCGTATCGAAGTTGCCATGACGGCTGGAAAGGCCCGGGACAAAGAGCGCCGCATTGCCCGCGCCCTGCGCGTGGCATGTATTGCAGCTCATGCCCGCCTGCTTCGCCACGCCGCCGAAGAGTGCCGGCGATGAGAACAG
This sequence comes from Pseudolabrys sp., assembly GCA_036509755.1. GTDB lineage: Bacteria > Pseudomonadota > Alphaproteobacteria > Rhizobiales > Xanthobacteraceae > Pseudolabrys. Next base: position 8,217 of record DATCFB010000040.1, read on the forward strand.
CATATCGCCGAGCTTCTGCTGATAGGAGCGCTCGCCGCCGGCAAGCTCGGTGGCGAACAGCTCGGTCGGCAGCGCAGCCGCATCCTCGCCGAGCTCGGTGCCGAACGGCAGCACGCCTTCCTTGGTGACGATCGGCGCCGCCAGCGCGGCACCCGCGACGAGCATCGCCGCGAGGCTCGCGGCGATGCCATACCTGATGCGTGCAAGCGGGCGCATCGGCTTTACTCGCCGACCGATGGCTTTTTGAGCTTGAGCTTCGACGCCGCGTTCTGCAGCAGCACCGCGAGCTCCTCGCCGTTGCGCTTGAGCGCTGCCTGGTCGACCTTCTTCATATCACCGACCTTCACCAGCTTCTCGACGTCCTCGATTTTGTCGTCGATGGCCGCGGCGAGCTTCTTGTCTCGTGCCTTCAGCGCCGGCTCGAAGGCCAGCTTGAAGACCGCTTCGATACCTTCGACGTTCTCGCCCATGTCGATGAGCGAGGTGCCCGCATAGGGCGACTCGCCGCCCTTCGACTTGTTCTCGCCGACTTCGTAAGCGAGCTTGGACGCGCCGTTGAGGAGCCCCTGCGGCGCGAACGTGAAGCCCGGCGCCTTGATCTGCTTGTCGAACTCGGTCAGGTCGGCGACCAGTCTGTCGGCCGGCGCCGCAATCTCGTCGAGCTTACCGGAGAAAAGCGTGGCTTCGATCGCGTGATACCCCTGCTTGGCATCAGGCCAAGCGTCGATCGCGTCATCGAGCTTGGAGAAGAACTCGCCGGTGATCGGTTCGGCCGCTTCCCAGCCCTTGCGCGACTTGATCCATGCCGCCTGTGCCGCCTTGACGTCGCCGCCTTTGGCCGCAGCCTGCAATTCCTTGGCGCCGGCGAGCGCGATGCCGATGTGCTCGGCCGCGAACGGCTTGTAGGCCTTGGCGCCGTCGGTGAGCGGGTCGGCCGTCGCCGCCGAGATCGTGGCCGCGGCGAAGGCCGCGATCAGTGCGCCACGCGATAAATAAGAGAATTGAAAGAATGACTGCATGGTGGGTCCGCCGTTCCCTGTGAGGCGGCGGACAATTGTGGGTGAAAGCCTGCGCGTCAAGAAAAAACTCTTAAAAATCAATAACTTAGAATTGGTGTAAAGAGAAAGCGCCAGTTTCGAGTTGGTCCAATGTAAGGATCGACGTTAAGCCGTTGTGCACTCTCGCCAACGCGCGAGGCTGTCCAATGAAGTGAAAAAGCAAACAGCCGCCCTTGAGGCGGACGGCTGTGCATCGATCAAGCTTGCGAGGCGCGCTCAGTTCGGCGGATTGTCGCCGGCGAACGGCTGTGCCGCTTTCGGCGCGGCCTTGGCGACGCCGACGAGAGCCGGACGCAGCACCCGATCGCCGATCATGTAACCGGCCTGTACGACCTGCGCGACGTGGCCTGGAGGCACATCGCCGTCAGGCACTTCGTACATGGCCTGATGGACGTTCGGATCGAACTTCTCGCCCTGCGGCGAGAACTTGCGCACCCCGTTCTTCTCCAGCGACTTGAGCAGTTCGCGCTCGGTCAGCTCAACGCCTTCGATCAGCGCCTTGGCCTTGGCATCGCCCTGCTCGCGCAGTTCGGGACCGATCGCCTCCAGCGCGCGATGCATATTGTCGGCGACAGCGAGCACGTCGCGGGCAAAGCTGGCCACGCCGTAGACGCGCGCGTCCGTGACCTCGCGCTCGGTGCGCCGGCGCAGGTTCTCCATCTCGGCCAAGGTGCGCAGCAGCTTGTCCTTGAACTCGGCGGCCTCGCGCTGCGCCGCCACTATCGGATCGGCGGCTTGCGCCTCCGGCTGCGGGGCGTCGGTCTTGACCTCGGTGTTTTCGGCCTGAGCGGTCGAATCCGTCATCGTGCGCAATCCATCTTTTTCCGTCGGGTGACCGGCATATCAGGCCTGCAGGCCCAAAAATCAAGCGCCGGACAGGAGCCGGGTGACCACCCGGGCGGTGTAATCGACCATCGGCACGATGCGGGCATAGTTCAGCCGAGTCGGCCCGATGACCCCAATCACGCCGACCACCCGCCCTTTGGCGTCGTGGTAGGGCGCGGCGATGGTCGATGAACCGGACAGCGAGAACAGCTTATTCTCGGACCCGATGAATATCCGCACGCCCTCGGCGCGCTCGGCGCGGCCAAGCAGGTCGATGACGCCACGCTTGGTCTCCAGCGCGTCGAACAGGAGCCGCACCCGCTCGAGATCGTCCAGGGCATGCAGATCATCGAGCAGATTGGCATGGCCGCGCACAATCAGCTTGCGTTCCTCACTGTCGCCGCCGGACCAGCTCGCAAGGCCGTTCGAGATGATCTTTTGCGTGAGCTGGTCGAGTTCCGCCTGGCCTTCGGTGACTGACTTCTCCATGTCGGCGCGCAGATCGGCCAGAGTCTTGCCGCGCAGGCGCGCATTCAGGAAATTGCCCGCCTCGACCAGCGAAGAGGTCGGCAGGCCCGGCGGCACCGGAAGGACGCGGTTCTCGACCTGTCCGTCTTCCGACACCATCACGACCAGCGCCCGCTCCGGCTCGAGCCGCACGAACTCGATGTGTTTTATGCGTACGTTGTTTTTGGCGGTGAGCACGATGCCGGCCGAGCGCGTCAGCCCGGACAGCGCCTGCGACGCTTCGGTTAAGACATCCTCGACCGTCTTTCCGGAACCGATGCCGGCGATCTGCGCTTCGATGGCGCGGCGATCCTGCTCATTAATATCGCCGACCTGCATCAACGCATCGACGAAGAAGCGCAGACCGAGTTCGGTCGGCAGCCGGCCGGCCGAGGTATGCGGCGCGAAGACCAGGCCGAGATGCTCAAGGTCCGACATCACGTTGCGCACCGAGGCCGAGGACAAGGTTATCGGCAGGATGCGCGCGAGATTGCGCGAGCCGAGCGGCTCGCCGGTGGTGAGATAGCTCTCGACGATCAAGCGGAAGATCTCGCGCGAGCGCTCGTTCAGCGCCGCGAGCGTGACCTGGGATGTGCCGATCGGAACGTCATGGGACGCCAAAGTGCTGTCTCCTCGAACCAGGCACAGAATTGTCCATTGTGGCGGGCTTGTTCAAGCCTGACCAGAATGCCTTGCCGGCGCGCTTCGGCCGCACCAGAAGCGGTAATTGTCGAGTTGGCCGAGCTGGCTGCGCTCGAACGCCATGAGTGACGGCAGGTCGCGGTGCCAAGGATCGCCTGGATACGCGGCCTGGTAACGGGCCTCGACCTGCGGCGATGAAAGAGTAAAGCCGAACAGCCGCAGGCCGAGCTTCTCGATTGCGCAGGAGATGCGTTCGAGATCGAACGGATCCTCGTGACGGTGTAGCAGCAAATCGTGGGTGCCGGACAGTGTCGCAAAATCCGGCGACAGCAGGACATGCGCTGCCAGCGGATGGTCACGCATGTCGAGCATCCGCCGGCGCACGCGGCGGAGGAGATCGTCCGTAATGGGTTCACCGGCGAGGTCGGCAATCAGACGGCGCGCTCCGGCAACGCGGAGCCGCGCAATCCTGTTGTAGACCATGATTTGCATGACACCGCCCGGTGCAAGTGCATCGACGAGCGCCCGCCACCCACGCTCCGGGTCGGGCAGATGGTGCAACACGCCCGAGCAATAAATGAGGTGGAAGCGCCGGCCGAGCGACACGACATCGTGCAGGTCGAGCCGGACGAAGCGCACATTGGCAATGCCGTTACGCGCGCATTGACGGCTCGCATAAGCAAGGCTCGCGGCGCTGACATCGATCGCGGTGACGCGGCTGTCCGGATAGTGCCAGCCGAGGCCGGCGGCCTCACGGCCCGTGCCGCAACCGGCGACCAGAACATCCGCGTCGGCTGGCACTTGCTCCATCGCTGCGGCCTCGAGATTGCGGAATGCAGCGGGCAGCGTCGACGGCGAACGACGCGTAATTCGCGTCCACTGCGGATAGGGCCAATCCTCGTATTGGCCGGTGACCGCCCGCGTGACCGGATCCCCGACCTCGGAGGACTTTGTTTCGGCGTCGCGTGGCGGCAGATAGGCAGCGAGCATCGGAGAGTCTGTGAGCGCGGCGCGTTCCGCCTCGTCGAACGGCCAGGCGCCGCCATTGAGCGCAGCCTGCGCCGTCAGGGCATCGGTCAGCTGCGGATGCGCGCCCCAGCGCCGTGACATGAGGAGCCAACGGCGCAGCCGCGCGAGCAGACCCTCGGCGGGCGCGAAAGCAACCGGCGCTTCGTTGAGCAGAGCAAGCGCCAGCGCATCGCCTTCGATGCGCGCCGCGAGCGTAGCTTCGGGCAGATCGGCGAAACCCCCGCGCAAGAGAAGATGCCATCCGGCGACGCCGATCATGTTGGGCTCGACGTCGGGATCGGTCAGCAGCGCCAAGTAGTCGTCGCGGCGCGCAAGCGGAAGCTCCTGCGGATAGTCGCGCAGCAGATCGGCCAGCAAGGCTTTCGCATCGCGACCGCGCTCGGCATCGAGCGTCGCCCACGCGGCGTCGAACGCTGCGCCGATTTCGCCACGCGACCACGCAGCGCGCACACGGCGACGCAACGCGTCCGGCGCGAGCGCGGTTCCGGCAGCATCGGGCGCTGTCGCCGGCATGCGGCTCCCCCTCGGACGCAGAAGAAATGCGGTCTTGTCCGGGCAAGGCATATGGCTATGGTGTGCGCCCGAAGCCCAAATTGCCAGCGCCAAAGGCGCCGCGACGACGAAGGATTATGCTATGCGGCCGAGCCGCCGACAGGTCGACGAACTGCGCCCGGTTTCGCTGGAGCGCGGCGTCGTGAAATACGCCGAGGGGTCGTGCTTCGTGAAGTTCGGCGACACGCACGTGCTGGTCACGGCGAGCCTCGAGGAGCGCCTGCCGCCGTGGCTCAAGGGCCAGGGACGCGGCTGGGTCACCGCCGAATACGGCATGCTGCCCCGCGCCACGTCCGAGCGCACGCGTCGCGAAGCTTCCGCAGGCAAGCAGGGCGGCCGCACCGTCGAGATCCAGCGGCTGATCGGGCGCTCGCTGCGCTCGGTCGTCGATCTTCAAGCGATGGGCGAGCGGCAGATCACCATTGACTGCGACGTCATTCAGGCCGACGGCGGCACCCGCACGGCCTCGATCACCGGCGCCTGGGTCGCGCTCGCCGACTGCTTTGCCTGGATGAAGTCGCGCGACATGATCAAGAAGGACGTTTTGCGCGACCACATCGCCGCGATCTCGTGCGGCGTCTACAACAACACCGCCGTGCTCGACCTCGATTACGCCGAAGATTCGGAAGCTGAGACCGACGCCAACTTCGTCATGAGCGGCAACGGCAACATCGTGGAAATTCAGGCGACCGCGGAGAAGACGCCGTTCAGCGAGGAGCAGTTCCTCGCGCTGCTCGCGCTTGCGCGCAAGGGCATCGGCAAGCTGGTCGACCTGCAGAAAATGGCGGTGGGGTAATTTGCCCCACCTCCTCACCGGCCCGGTCGTCATCGCCACGCACAATCCCGGCAAGCTGCGCGAGATGCGCGAATTGCTGGCGCCCTACGGCATCGAGGCGCAGTCGGCCGGCGAGCTCGGTCTCGTTGAGCCGGACGAGACCGGAAAGACGTTCAAGGCGAATGCGCGCATCAAGGCGCAAGCCGCGGCAAATGCCACCGGCAAGACCGCCTTCGCCGACGATTCAGGCCTGGTCGTCGAGGCGCTCGGCGGCGAGCCGGGCATCCATTCGGCGCGCTGGGCCGGGCCCGACAAGGATTTCCGCGGCGCCTTGAACCGCATCCAGACTTTGTTGATCGAGCGTGGCGCGCGCACGCCCGAGCAACGCCGGGCGCATTTTATCGCCGCGCTCTGCCTAGCCTGGCCGGACGGTCATATCGAGGAGTTCGAAGGCCGCGTCGACGGTGCCGCGGTGTGGCCGCCGCGCGGATTTCTCGGTTTCGGCTACGATCCGCTGTTCCAACCGGACGGATTCGACCGAACCTTCGGCGAGATGAGCGCCGAGGAAAAACACGGCCTGCCGCCGCTCGGCCAGGCGCTGTCGCACCGCGCCCGCGCCTTCATCAAGCTCGCCGCGGCGTGCTTGCGGAAGCCGTAATTGATTACAATTTTAATGACTTATCCGCCGCGATTACTTTTGCGGGCTTTTCGCGCGGGCCTTCAAGGCCTAAGATGGTTAACATGAATTCGCCGAATCCCGCCCCTTTCGCCGTCTACGTACACTGGCCGTTCTGCCTGTCGAAGTGTCCGTATTGCGACTTCAACAGCCACGTGCGTCACGGCGGCTACGATGAGATGCGCTATGTGCGCGCCATCGAGACCGAACTCGCAAGCACCGCGCGGCGCGTGCCGGGACGCACGGTCTCGAGCATCTTCTTCGGCGGCGGCACGCCGTCGCTGATGCAGCCGCAATCCGTGCAGGCGATCCTCGACGCAATTGCAAAACACTGGACCGTGTCGCTCGATGTCGAGGTGACGCTCGAGGCTAATCCGACCAGCGTCGAGGCAACGCGCTTCCGAGGCTATCGCGCGGCCGGCGTCAATCGCGTCTCGCTCGGGGTCCAGGCGCTCGACGATGCCTCGCTGAAGGAGCTCGGCCGCCTGCACAGCGCGCAGGAGGCCATCGACGCGGTTGCCGTCGCGCGCTCGATCTTCGACCGCTACTCGTTCGATCTGATCTATGCGCGGCCACGGCAGACGCTCACCGCGTGGGAGGCCGAGCTCAAGCGGGCCATCGCCGAAGCCGCCGAACATCTTTCGCTTTATCAATTGACCATTGAGCCTGGCACGCCTTTCTTCGGCCTGCACAAGGCCGGCAAGCTGATCATCCCGGACGAGGATCTTGGACGCGACCTCTACGATCTGACGCAAGCGGTCTGCGCCGATGCCGGCCTGCCGGCTTACGAAATCTCAAATCACGCGCGTCCCGGCGCCGAGTGCCGGCACAATCTCGTCTACTGGCGCGGCCACGATTACGCCGGCGTCGGCCCTGGAGCGCATGGCCGCCTGACCATCGATGGCCGCCGCTGCGCGACCGAGACCGAGAAACGGCCCGAAAGCTGGATCATGCGTGTCGAGGCCAAGGGCCACGGCCTCATCGTCGATGAGGCGCTGACGTCGGGCGAGACGGCGGACGAATATCTATTGATGGGGCTGCGACTCGTCGAAGGCATCGAGCCGGCACGCTTCAGCGCACTGGCCGGCCGTACGCTCGATCCGTTGCGCATTTCGATCCTTCAGGGCGAAGGCGCGGTCGAAACGACCGCCGACGGCCGCCTGCGCGTGACGCCGTCCGGCTTCCCCGTGCTAGACGCAGTGGTCGCGGATCTGGCGGCGTAGCGCATCCCGTCGTCCTGAGGCGCTCGACGCGACGGCGCCGAGCCTCGAAGGACCTGTGAGTTTCATTTCATTCTTGTCGAGAGTCAGAGACCCTTCGAGGCTCGCATGCGAACACCTCAGGGTGACGCGTCAAGTCCCCGAGCCAAAGGTCTTCGGCGCGGGACTGACCGCCTGCGGCCCTCCGGGCGCGACGCGCAGCACGGCCAGGCCGCGCTCATTGGTGCCATCCGGGCGGAAGCGGAAAACGCCATCGATGCCGGCGAAGCCTGACGAATTGGTCAACACCTGGTCGGTGAAGCGCTGCGTGCCTTGCGTCTTCACCAGCGCGGCGACGAGCGCGACCGCGTCGTAGCTCAAGGTCGCGGTGCGCACCGGCTCCTGGCCGTATTTAGCACGATAGCGCTGCACGAAGCTGCGATAGCCCGACGCCTCCGGCGCAGCGAACCAGCCGCCGTCGAGTTGCTTGTCGGCAAAGACACGCGGATCGTCCCACAGGCCGGTGCCGAGCAACTGCACGCGCTTCATATTGACGCCGGCGGCGGCGAGTTGCTGCGCCACCTGCGGCACAGTATCGGCATTATCCGGAATGAAGATCGCATCGACACGATTGGCGACCTGCGCCACGCGGCGAATGGCTTCGGACATGCGGCCCGGGTCGACGGGATATTTCTCCAGCGTCAGAACGCGGCCACCGCGGCGCGCCACCTCCTGCTGGAACGCCGCCTCGACCACCGTACCGTACGCATTGTCCGGCAATAGCGCCGCGAAGGAGCGCTTGCCGCGCGACACTGCGTAATCGACGATCCGTCTGACGTCGGTCTCCGGCAGGAAACTCAGAAGGTAGACGCCGTGTGCGGCGACACTGGCGTCGGTCGAGAAGGCGATCACAGGAATGCCGCGCTGACGCGCCACCTGACCGACCGCGCTGACCGATTGCGCAAACAGCGGACCGACGATGATCTCGGCGCCGCCGGCGATCGCCTGCTGGGCAGCGCTCGCGGCGCCCTGCGGCGTGCCGCCGTCGTCCTGCACCAGGAGCGAGATGTTCGGCTGCTTGAATTCAGCGAGCGCCATCTCGGCGGCGTTCTTCATCGACTGCGCGGCAAGGCCGGCATTGCCCTGCGCCGACAGCGGCAGAATCAAGCCGACGCGGATCTGGCCGGTGCCGATGGTGGCGCCGGACGGCGGCTCGGCTGCCTGCTGCTGCGGCGACGGCTCCGACGTGCTGAACTGGTTGAGATTGGTCGAAGAGCAGGCGGCGGCCGCGATCGTTGCAGCGGCGACACCGAATGCGGTCAGGAGGCGGCGACGGCCGCGCGACCTGATGCCCTCCCCCGCTTCAGTCCCGGCCATGCGGCTCCCCGATCTTGCTGGGGCCAGTCCTACCGACTCTTCGCGATTTTGTCGCGCAAAAGTTAAGGCCGTGAAAAGACGAAGGAATCCGCCACACGGCTGACGCCGCCGCCGGCGCCGTCTAGAGTGCCCGAATGGTCGAGAACGACAAAGCCGAAGCGGCGAAGAGCCGCCGCTATGCGCCCGTCGGCGCGGCGATCGAGGCGCCGAAAGCCAAGTCCGGCCTATATCTGGTGGCGACGCCTATCGGCAATCTCGGCGACGTGACGTTGCGCGCGCTCGAAGTGCTGGCCGGCGCCGACGTCATCGCCTGCGAAGACACCCGGGTGACCCGCAAGCTCGCCGACCGATTCGCCATCGCAACGCCGCTGACGCCCTATCACGAGCACAACGCCACCGAGGCCCGGCCGAAACTGCTTGCCCGTCTGTCCCGCGGCGAGGCCGTGGCCTTGGTGTCAGATGCCGGCACGCCGCTCATCTCCGATCCCGGCTACCGGCTTGTGCGTGAGGCGCAAGCTGCCGGCTTTGACGTGGTCGCCATTCCCGGCGCGTCGTCAGTGTTGACCGCCCTCTCTGTCGCGGGGCTTCCCACCGACCGTTTCTTCTTCGAAGGCTTTCTGCCGCCGAAGCAGGTCGCGCGGCAAAAGCGCATTGCCGCGCTGGCGACGATTCCGGCAACGCTCGTCCTGTTCGAGAGCGGACCGCGCATCGCGGATGCGCTCGCCGACCTCGTGGGCGGTTTGGGATCACGCGACGCTGCTGTCTGCCGGGAATTGACGAAATTGCACGAAGAGGTCAAGCGCGCGCCGCTCGACCAACTGGCGCGCGATTATGCCGAGGGCGCCGAGACGCGCGGCGAATTCGTCGTCGTTATCGAGCCGCCGCGCGAGCAGGAGACGCCGGTCGCCGACGTCGATGCATTGCTCAGGCAGGCACTGACGCGCGTCTCGGTGAAGGACGCCGTCGGTGAGGTGGCGCTGGCGACCGGCAAGCCGAAGCGCGAGGTCTATCAGCGCGCGCTCGATCTCTCGAAAGGCGGCGACGAGTAATGGACCCGCGCAAATTCCGATCGCCGGGGCTGCGGCCTAAACCGGAAAAGACGGCGAAGGCCGAACCGAGTCCGGAACGGGTGGCCGCGTTCCGAACCGGGCTTTCCGCCGAGAGCCGCGCCGCAGTGCTTCTGGTCGCGAAGGGCTTCCGCATTATTGCGCGCCGCTGGCGGAGCCCGGTCGGCGAAATCGACATCGTCGCGCGCCGGCGCTCGCTCCTTGTCTTCGTCGAGGTGAAGGCGCGCAACAATCTCGACGAGGCCGCCGAGTCAGTGACGATGCGGCAGCGCTCGCGCATTGCCGCGGCGGCGGAAGCGTGGCTTGCGACCTATCCCGATCCGTCGATCACCGAGATGCGCTTCGACGCCATCCTGGTCGCGCCGGGCAAGATTCCGCGGCATATCCAGGCAGCATTCGAAACGTAGTCGTGTGCCGGACGCGGGTGCAGCACGTCTCGCTACAAACGTCTCAAGCGCTCAGGCGATCGAAGAACTCATCGACCTGGGCTCGCATGCGCGATGCGACCTGGCCGAGATCGTCGGCGACCGCCTTCACCGTACCGGCGCTCAAGCGCGTGTCCTGCGTCGCCGCGCCGACGTGGCCGACCTCGGTGGCCGTCTCGACCGTACGCTGCGCCGCAATCTCGACGCCGCGCGCGATCTCCTGCGTCGCCGCGCCCTGCTGCGTGACCGCGGCGGCGATGGCGCTCGAAATGTTACCGATATCGCGGATGGTCTGCTCGATCGCGGTGATGGCGCCGATCGAGCGCGCGGTCGCGCGCTGCATCCCGGCGATCTGCGTGCGGATTTCTTCGGTGGCGCGACTCGTCTGCCCCGCCAGCGCCTTCACCTCGCCGGCGACGACGGCGAAGCCCCGCCCGGCTTCGCCCGCACGCGCCGCCTCGATGGTGGCATTCAGCGCCAGCAGATTGGTCTGCTCGGCAATATCGGTAATGAGCTTGACGACGTCGCCGATCCGCGCGGCGGCATCGCCCAGCTCCTGCACCGCGGTGTTGGTTGCTTCAGCCTCCGCCACCGCCTTGCCGGCGATCACGTTCGACTGCGCCACCTGCCGGTCGATCTCGTTCACCGAAGCGGACAGTTCGTCGGCTGCCGAGGCAATGTCGCGCACGTTCGAGGACGCTTCCGACGACGCCGCCTCGGCGCGCGCGGTCTTGCCGGCGGCGGCATCGGCGGCGCCGGCGAGTTGGCTCGATGCGGCCAGCATTTGATCCGAGATGCGGCCGAGCTCGGCGAGTGTCGTCTCGATCACGTTGGAGAAGCGCGCGATCTCGGCCGTGACCGCGCTCTGCCGCCGCGTCCGCGCGTCGGCATCGCTCGAAACAGTGCGGTTGAGTTCGGCGTTGTGCAGCATCGCCTGCTGGAAGACCCGGATAGAGCGGGCGAGCGCGCCGATTTCGTCCTGCCGATCGCAAAAAGGGACGGCGGCATTCGGCTCACCGCCGGCGATCGTCTCGGTGACCCGGGCAAGCTCGCCGATCGGCTGCGACACGCCGCGGGCGCTCATGACCGCGAAGACCATCGTGCCTGCGATCGCCGCCCCGATTGGGACCGTGATCCACAATGGCGCGTTTGCGCCGAACGCCACATCCATCGCCAGGGCGCCGATGGCCATGAGCGCGAAAGTCGCATAGAGATTGACGGAAATGGAGAGCTTCCGGACGGTCACACCCTGCCCCTGTCGGCCTATCGGGGGCATACTGGCAATAATACGTTAACGCCTTATTTTTCCTACCCGAAACGCAGCCCGAGTGACCTCCCATGAGCCTGAACGTCGCGGTGCAGATGGATCCGATCGCCCGGATCAACGTCAAGGGCGACTCCACCTTCGCCATGCTGCTCGAAGCGCAGACGCGCGGGCATCGACTTTCGTACTACACGCCTGACCGTCTGGCGCTGCTCAACGGCAAGCTGTTCGCTTCGGTCGAGCCGCTTCAGGTGCGCGACCAGCCCGGCGATCATTTCACGCTCGGCACGGGGCGCCGCGCGGACTTGTCCGAATTCGACGTCGTGCTGTTGCGCCAGGACCCGCCGTTCGATCTTGCCTACGTGACGACAACGCATTTTCTCGAACGCATCCAGCCGAAGACCTTGGTCGTCAACGACCCTGCGCATGTGCGCAATGCGCCGGAAAAGGTGTTCGTCACGCTGTTTCCCGACCTGATGCCGCCGACTCTCATTACCCGCGACCTGATCGAGATCAAGGCGTTCCGCGCCGAGCATGGCGACATCGTCATGAAGCCGCTCTATGGCCATGGCGGCGGCGCGGTGTTTCGCATCACGCGCGACGATCTCAATTT
>DATCFB010000041.1:0-5832 GCA_036509755.1 Pseudolabrys sp.
GTTCGGCTCGGCCGATCTCTTGCGCGAGGTCTGGGGCGTCGCGCCCGGCTCGGTGACGCCGTTCGGCGCCATCAACGACGTCGCGCACCGGGTCACCGTCGTGCTCGACGCGCCGATGATGGAGCAGGCGCTCCTCAACTACCACCCGTTGGTCAACACCATGACGACGGCGATCGGTCGCGACGACCTCGTCCGGTTCCTCGACTGGACCGGTCATCCGCCGCGCATCGAGCGGGTCTCCGGATTGCCGTCGTCGGAGGACTGAACCCGATTGCATTCGCCGCCCGGATGACCCATTTAAGCCGCACGGAACCGGGATATTTGGCGAGGACAGATGTTCGATAACGGCGGTGCGGTCGCGGCGGCGGCCGACGTGGTCAAGGACACGACCACGCAGACCTTCATGAAGGACGTCATCGAGGAGTCGAAGCGCCAACCGGTGCTGGTCGACTTCTGGGCGCCCTGGTGCGGGCCGTGCAAGCAGCTCACGCCCGTGCTGGAGAAGGCAGTCAAGGCCACCAAGGGCAAGGTCAAGCTCACCAAGATGAACATCGACGAGCATCCGGCCATTCCCGGCCAGATGGGCATTCAGTCGATCCCCGCTGTCATCGCCTTCGTCAATGGCCAGCCGGCCGACGGCTTCATGGGCGCGCTGCCGGAGAGCCAGGTCGTCGCCTTCCTCGAGCGCCTGACCAAGGAAAAGATCGGCGGCGAGGAGCAGGACCTTCTGAAGACCGCCGACGCCGCGCTGGCCGGCGGCGATGCCGCAGGCGCTGCCGACATGTATGCACAACTGCTCAGCGAGGACGCCGCCAACGTGCCTGCGCTCGCGGGTCTCGCGCGCTGTTACGTCGAAACCGGCGCGCTCGAGCAAGCCAAACAGACGCTCGCGCTGGTGCCGGAAGCAAAGCGCAACGAGGCCGTCGCCGCCGCCGCCCGCGCCGCGCTCGAAGTCGCCGAGCAGGCGAAGTCGCTCGGCCCGGTGACCGAGCTGGAAGAGAAGGTGCGCGCCAATCCGCTCGATCATCAGGCGCGCTTCGATCTCGCCATCGCGCTCAACGCCACTGGTAAGCGGGAGGATGCGGCCCAGCACCTCCTAGAAATCGTCAGGCGCGACCGGAAATGGAATGATGACGGCGCGCGCAAGCAACTCGTTCAGTTCTTCGAGGCCTGGGGCTTTGCCGATCCGGCGGCGGTCGAGGGCCGCAAGAAACTGTCGTCGCTTTTGTTTGCATAGGTTTCCGCCTCGTCCTGAGGGGTACGCATGCCGATGAACGCCCAGTACCGGGGGCCGGTCGACCTGCCGGAGACGATCCCGGTGTTTCCGCTGCCGGGCGCGCTCTTGTTGCCGCGCGGGCAGATGCCGCTCAATATTTTCGAGCCGCGTTATCTGGCGATGATCGACGACTCGCTGCGTGACGGCCATCGCCTCATCGGCATGATCCAGCCGGATGCCACGCAGACATCGGACAGCGATAAGCCGGGGCTGTTCACGGTCGGTTGCGCGGGCCGCATGACGCAGCTCGCTGAAAGCGGCGACGGCCGTTATCTTGTCGAGCTCACCGGTGTGGCGCGCTTCAAGGTGCTCGAGGAGCTCAATGTCGCGACGCTATATCGTCAATGCCGCGTCACCTTCGCGCCCTTCGCCGACGATTTCGTGCCGCGCAAAGGCGAGGAGGCGGTCGATCGCGCCGCGCTGCTTGTCGCGCTGAGCGATTTCCTGAAGGCCAACGATCTCAAGGCCGACTGGGAAGGGATTGAAAAGGCGCCCAACGAAGCGCTGGTCAATGCCCTCTCGATGATGTCGCCCTATGGCGCCGCCGAGAAGCAGGCGCTTTTGGAAGCGCCGGACTTAAAGACGCGCGCCGAGATCCTCGTCGCCATTACCGAGATCGACCTCGCCAAGAAGAACACCGACGGCGATTCGCCGCTGCAATAATAGCGAGCATGATATATTCTGTAGCCTGAGGAGTGCACTTGATGGCGACGCCGACGCCCGACCGGCCGGCTGCCGGCGCGATCGATCCGAAGCTTTTGGAAATTCTGGTCTGCCCGCTGACCAAGGGCCCGCTAGAATACGACGCCGAGCGACAGGAACTGGTCTCGCGCCGCGCTAAGCTCGCCTATCCGATCCGCGACGGCATTCCGATCATGCTGCCGGAAGAGGCGCGGCGGCTCGATTAGCTTTCGCACCGCAAGGCGTTCGCATGCCCGGCACTTCGGGCGCGTCCGCTTCGCTTGCGTTCACAAAGGCGTGGAGCCGGGGACAAGGCCGTTCGGCGCGGATAAAGATACGCGCCGCATAAACGGAGAGAAATTGCGATGATGAAGATCTGGGGGCGTAACACCTCATCGAACGTGCAGAAGGCAATGTGGGCCGTCGGCGAGCTCGGTCTCGCGCATACGCGCATCGACGTCGGCGGCGCGTTCGGCAAGAACAAGGAGCCGGCGTATCTGGCTAAGAATCCGAACGGCCTAGTGCCGACGCTCGAAGAGGAAGACGGCTTCGTGCTCTGGGAATCGAATTCAATCGTGCGCTATCTCGCGGCAAAGCACGACAAAGCTGGCGTGCTCAAGCCGAAAGATGCCAAGCAGCGGGCACTGGCCAGCCAGTGGATGGACTGGCAGCTTTCCGTTGCCGGACCGGCAATCACGCCGGCCTTTTGGGGCCTGATCCGCACGTCGGCGGAAAAGCGCGACATGACGGCGATCAAGGGGTCACAGGAGAAGACGACCGCGGCGATGCAGATACTCGACGCGCGGCTCGGTAAGACACAATTCGTCGCCGGTGACGCGTTCTCCTACGGCGACATTCCTGTCGGCGTGATGTGCTACCGCTACCGCCAGCTCGTGCCCGATCGTCCGGCGACGCCTAATCTCGATCGTTGGTACACGGCGATCGCCGCGCGCAAGGCGTTCCACGATCAAGTCGAGAGCATTCCGCTGAGCTGAGTTCGCGAGGCTTGATCCGCCCTCATCCCCAGGAGCGCACCGGCAAGCGGGCGTCTCGAAGGATCGAGGGCGGCCTCATGCTTCGAGAGGCTGGCCTCGGCGGCTCCTCAGGCTGAGGCCGTCCGCTACGCCCAGGGGCGCTGTTCGCTCAACTTCTGTTCAAAGCCGACGATCTTCGTCTGCTTCTGCTGCGTCAGCCCGATGTCGTCGAGGCCGTTCAGCAGGCAGTGCTTGCGGAAAGCGTCGATCTCGAACTTGACCACACCGCCGTCGGGGCCGCGGATCTCCTGCTTCTCAAGGTCGACGGTCAACGTCGAGTTGGCGCCGCGGTCCGCGTCGTCGAACAACTTCTCCAAATCCTCCGGCGATACGCGGATCGGCAACAGGCCGTTCTTGAAGCAGTTGTTGTAGAAGATGTCGCCGAACGAGGTCGAGATCACGCAGCGGATGCCGAAGTCGGCGAGCGCCCATGGCGCGTGCTCGCGCGAGGAGCCGCAGCCGAAATTGTCGCCGGCGACGATGACCTTCGCGTGGCGGTAGGCCGGCTTGTTGAGCACGAAGTCCGCGTTCTCGGAGCCGTCGTCCTTGTAGCGCTGCTCGGAAAACAAGCCTTTGGCGAGACCGGTGCGTTTGATCGTCTTCAGATATTGCTTCGGAATGACCATGTCCGTGTCGACATTGATCTGGTGCAATGGCGCGGCGACGCCTTCGAGGACGGTGAACTTTTCCATGGCTTCTCGCACTCCGGCTGGCCGGTTCGGCGGGACTTTCTTGTCAGGTCAGGGCGGCCATGGTCAATGCCGCCGGACGGGGTCCTGCCATGCGAGGCACCGTAACAGGCGTCACTCTCGCTGGAATTGCGTCGCGCGCTTCACTTCGCAGACCTGGATATTATAGGCCTCGTAATAGCGCTCGCGGGCGAGGCGCTGGGCCTCGCGATGCTCCGGATGCATGCGCCAGGCGCGCATGCCCTCCTCGTTCTCGAACTCGACCACGGTGACGCGCTCGCCGTCCTCGGCGAAGAAGCCTTTGTGCGAGATGTAGCCTGGCATGGTGCGGGCGATCTCGTTCATCCGATCGGCCATCGCGACGTACTCCTCACGGATGTCCGCCCGCAGGCGCGAGCGGAAGACAGTGACGATCATGGGCGATTTCTCCCGGGTTCCGCCCCATGCTCGCGCGCTCGCGGCTGGTCGGCAAATGCAAGTTGGCGATGAGAGTAATCGCCATCGTTGATGAGCCGGGGATGCGCAAGGCACCTCTTCAGGCGCCCGCCTCGATTGCTTCCATATCCTCGTCGGAGAAGCCGAAATGGTGGCCGATCTCGTGCACCAGGACGTGAGTGATGATGTCGGTGAGGCTGTCCTCGTGCTCGGCCCAGTAGTCAAGAATCGGCCGGCGGTAGAGCCAGATCATGTTCGGCATCGGCTGCGGGGTCGTACCTGACTGGAAAGGCAGGCCGACGCCCTGGAACAGCCCGAGGAGGTCGAACTCGCTCTCAAGCTGCATCGAGTCCACGACCTCGTCGGTGGGAAAGTCCTCGACCCGGATGACCAGGTCTAGGCACATGGCCCGAAACTCTTCCGGCAGCTTGCCATAGGCGTCGCGTGCCAGCGCCTCGATGTCGGCGAGGGACGGTGGGGCGGCTCGCCAGCGGTCGGAAAAGCCGGTCATGTGGCCCTCATCTTTAGGGAAAGCGGGCAGCGCGGAACCAATCGGTTGACGGAACATCTTAAATAAGCGACCGTTAACCATTGTGGCGGAGTGGAGGCCTCGATGTCGCACATCCGAATTCTGGTAACCCTGACGGTTGCGGCTGTGGTTCTGGGAACCGTCTGCGCCGGTACGGCGCGCGCCGAATTCTTCGGCTGCAACGACCGACCCGGCAAGGTGCTTTACGACAGCGGCTGGCACTCGAGCCGCTACATCCGCTCCAGCCAAGCCTATTTGACGCAACCGCGGCGGGTAAGCCGTGCGCGCGTGACCTATTCGAGCCAATCGCGTTATTACGTCAGCCGCTACCGCTGAACGGATCTTGCCATGAGCGTCAGGGCTGCATCTGCAATGGCCGCGCTGGCGCTGCTGCTCTGTGCTGCGGCGCCGGTTTCGGCGCAGCCGAACCGCGGTGACCAAGCCATGGCGCAGCAGCGAACCCGCATCGTCATTCATCCGCGCAGCCTCGAGCCCGGCCCTAATGCCAAGCGCTATTGCCGCGGGTGGCTCGCCGTCGAAAATCGGCCCAGCGGACAGGTGATCACGCCCCAGCGCGAGTGCTGGTGGCAGTAACAAAAATGCACCAACCGCAGGATTCGTCTGCCCGCGTCCGTTGAATAGGGAAACGCATTCGTCGGTCGCAAGTTAACGGGGCACCTGGGCTGTCAGTGGAGGTGTACGCATGTCCAAGTTTCTGAAACTTTTCGCTGCCGCGACGTTCGCGGTCGGCCTAATGGCGGCTGCGCCGCAGGCTGCGCAAGCGCAGCATCATCACGGCGGTGGTGGTTGGCATCACGGCGGCGGCTGGCACCATGGCGGCGGCTGGGGCTACGGTCCCGGCTTCGCATTTGGTTTAGGTCTCGGTGCCGCGCCGTATTATGGGACTCCGTATTACGGCGGCGGCAATTGCGGTTGGGTCCGCAGTCGCTATCGGTATCACGGCTACTGGCGCATGCGCCGCGTCTGGCGCTGCTGGTAAGCGCACCGAAATGAAAAAGGCCCGCCAAACGGCGGGCCTTTTGTTTTTACAAATGTGGCTTCCGCTCAGCGCCAGTCGCGTACGTCGACGAAGTGCCCGGCGATCGCCGCCGCCGCCGCCATCACGGGCGAGACGAGGTGCGTGCGGCCCTTGTAGCCTTGGCGGCCCTCGAAATTGCGGTTGGAGGT
>DATCFB010000042.1:0-6027 GCA_036509755.1 Pseudolabrys sp.
GTCTTTATCCGCCGCCAGCAGTAGCAGCCCTCAAAACCGGTCCTGTCGGACCGGGAACCGTTTTTGACGGAGGGTTATTGGGCCAACACCTGCCTCGCGTCGATATTCCTGACTCGTGCGGGCTCAGGACGACAATTTACCCGCAATTATTGATCTGGATCAAGCGTTTGAATCAGGCGTGATGCTGAAGGAAAACACCTGAAATAGCCGCCGCCACCGCTCTCAGGCCGACATCGTTGGGTCCAAGCGACCCGGCCGCTGCGCGGTCGATACCGCGTGGCAGGCAACCGCGTGGCCGGCCGAGACCGGCTCAAGCAGCGGCGCTTCGACGCGGCAGCGATCGAAGGCAAGCGGACAGCGCGGGTGAAAATGACAGCCCGGCGGCGGGCTGATCGGATTCGGGTTTTCGCCCGCAATGGGCACGCGCTCGCGGCCCGTCATGTCGATGTCGGGAACGGAATCGAGCAGCATGCGCGTGTAGGGGTGGCGCGGATCGGCAAACAGCACCTGCGCCGGCGCTTCTTCGACCAGACGCCCGAGATAGAGCACGCCGACGCGCGTGGCGACGTGCCGCACCACCGCCAGATTGTGGCTGATGAAGAGATAGGTCAGGCCGAGCCGCTCCTGGAGATCGCGCAGCAGATTGAGGACCTGCGCCTGCACCGAAACGTCGAGGGCGGAGGTCGGTTCGTCGCAGACGATGAAGTCGGGATTGGAGGCGAGCGCTCGGGCGATGGCGATGCGTTGCCGCTGGCCGCCGGAAAATTCGTGCGGGAACTTGCGCGCGTCGCGCGGGTCGAGCCCGACCAATGACAGCAATTCGCCGACGCGGGCTTCGCGCGCCTGCCGGCCGGAGATCAAGCCGAAGGCCTTGATCGGCTCGGCGACGATCGAACCGACACGCCAGCGCGGATTGAGGCTGGCGTAAGGGTCCTGGAAGATCATCTGGATGCGGTGGCGGATGTGCCGGAGCGTCTCGGCGTCGCGCTCGCGCCAGATATCGACGCCGCCGATGGTGACGCGGCCGGCGCTCGGCGGCAGCAGACCGACCACCATCTTGGCGATCGTCGACTTGCCCGAGCCGGACTCGCCGACCAGCGCAAAGGTCTCGCCGCGGCCGATCGCGAAATCGGCGTGATCGACCGCGGTCAGAGTCACGCGGCCGCTGCCTTCGAGCACGCGGTTGAGCCACCGCTTCGACAGGTCGAAGATTCGCGTCAAACCTTCGATGCGCACCAGCGGCGCCTCTGACGGCGCGCGGCGCTCGGTTTGCGGCGCCAGCACGGGCCCGCTCATGCGATCCCCCCGGCCGGAGCGGCGGCGCGCTGCGGATCGTGCAGAAAACAGGCGGCATCGCTGCTCACCGTCTTGTAGAGCGGCGGCCGTTCGGCGACACAGCGCGCGAAGGCGTAGCGGCAGCGCGGATGGAAGGCGCAGCCTTCCGGGATGGCTTCGAGCCGTGGCATCGCGCCGGGAATTTGCGCCAGCCGCGTGCCCCGATCGTCGATCAGCGACGGGATCGCCGCCATCAGTCCGGCCGTGTAGGGATGCTGCGGCTTTTTGACCACATCGCGCACCGCCCCGAGTTCCGCCAGCCGTCCGGCATAAAGCACGCAGACGCGGTCGGCGGTCTCGGCAATGACGCCCATGTCGTGGGTGATCAGCATGACCGAGGCGCCGCGCTCGCGGCACAGCCGCTTGATCAGCGCGATGATCTGCGCCTGCACCGAGACGTCGAGCGCGGTCGTCGGCTCGTCGGCGATGACCAGCGCCGGATCGGCGGCGAGCGCGAGCGCGATGACGACGCGTTGGCGCATGCCGCCGGAAAACTGGTGCGGATATGCGGCCAGCCGCTGGCCCGCCGCCGCAATACCGACCTCCTCCAGCAGCCGCTCGGCCTTGTCGCGCGCCGCGGAGGCGGAAATGCTCTCATGCGTCAGGATGGTCTCGATCAATTGATCGCCGATGCGGTAGAGCGGATCGAGGCTGGTCAGCGGATCCTGGAAAATCATGCCGATGCGCTTGCCGCGCAGGCGCCGGATCTGCGCAGGAGGCAGGTTGTCGATCCGCTCGCCGGCAAGCGTGATCTCGCCGCCGGCGACACGGCCGGGCGGCTCGAGCAGCCCGATGATCGCCGCACCGGTAATTGACTTACCGGCGCCGGATTCGCCGACGACGCCGAGTACCTCTCCCGGCGCGATGTCGAACGAAAGATCGTCGATCGCGGTGAGCACCCCTTGCCGCGTCGGGATCTCAACCCTGAGATTGCGGACGGAGAGCGTCGCGGTCATCGGAGCTTCGGGTTGAGTGCATCACGCAGCCAGTCGCCGAGCAGATTGACCGCGAGCACTAGGACAGCAAGCGTGATGCCGGGGAACGCGGTAATCCACCATTCGCCGGAGAACAGATAGTCGTTGCCGATACGGATCAGCGTGCCGAGCGAGGGCTGCGTCGGCGGCACGCCGACGCCGAGAAATGACAATGTCGCCTCGGTGATGACTGCGAGCGCGAGGTTGATGGTGGCGATGACCAGCACCGGGCCAAGCACGTTCGGCAGAATGTGGCGGAACAGGATCGCGACAGGCCGCAGGCCGATGAGCCGCGCGGCCAGCACGTATTCCTTGTTGGCCTCGACCAGCACCGAGCCGCGCACCGTGCGCGCGTACTGCACCCAGAAACTCAGGCCGATCGATATGACCAGCACCGGAAACACGACGTCGTTATAGGCCTGCGGGCCGGCGATGCCGCGCGCAATGCCGTCGATGAGCAGCGCCGTCAGGATAGCGGGAAAGGTCAGTTGCACGTCGGCGACCCGCATGATGAGCGCGTCTGCGGTGCCGCCGAAATAACCGGCGATCAGCCCGAGCGGCACGCCGATGGCCATGGCCAGCACGACGCTGGCGAAACCGACCGACAGCGAGATGCGCATGCCGTAGATAATGGTCGAGAGCACGTCGCGGCCCTGATCATCGGTGCCGAGCAGATAGTCCGAAACGCCGTCATGGCTCCAGACCGGAGGCAGAAGACTGTCGCTGATCGAGAGCGACGCCGGGTCGAACGGATTGTGCGGCGCGATCAACGGCGCGGCGAGCGCGGCACCAATGAGTAGCAGCGTGACGATGGCGGAGACGATCGTCACCGGCGAGCCGATGAACGAATAGAACATGTCACTGTCGAGGAAGCGCCGCAGCGCGGACTTCGCGGCCCCTGGCATGCGTGACGAGGCCGTTCCCTCGCTCATGCCTGGGCTCCGCGGATGCGCACGCGCGGATCGACCACGACGTAAAGCATGTCGACGGCGAAATTGACGACGGTGAAGATCACCGCGACCAGCATCAGATAGGCCGCCATGATCGGGATGTCGACCTGCTGCACCGCCTGGAGAAACAACAGGCCCATGCCCGGCCACTGAAACACCGTCTCCGTGATGATCGAGAAGGCGACGATTGAGCCGAGTTGAAGGCCGGTGATGGTGATGACGGGGACGAGCGTGCTTTTGAGCGCATGACCGAAATTGATGGCGCGGCGTGTCAGGCCGCGCGCGCGCGCGAACTTGATGTAGTCGGTGCGCAGCACCTCCAGCATCTCGCCGCGAACCAGGCGCATGATCAGCGTCATCTGAAACAAACCGAGCGTGATGGTCGGCAGGATCAGCGACTTCAAGCCGGACATGGTGAGGAGGCCGGTGGTCCAGTCGCCCCAGACCGTCACGACGTCCCCTCGCCCGAAGGACGGCAGCCAGCCCAGATCGACCGAAAATATGAAGATCAGCAGGATGCCGATCAGGAATGTCGGCAGCGACACGCCAACCAGGCTCACCGAGAGGAACAGGCGCGACAGCCAGCGCGACGGGTAAAGCCCGGTATAGACGCCCATCGGCACGCCAACGACGAGCGCGAAGATCGCCGAGAGGATCGATAATTCCAGCGTCGCCGGCAGCCGCTCCGCCATGATCTGCGAAACGGGCCGCTTGAACTGGTAGGAGATGCCGAAGTCGAAATGCGCCGCCTTAACGAGGAAGTGCCCCAGCTGAATGACGACGGGATCGTCGAGGCCGAGATCCTTGCGCAATTCGGCGCGCTGCGCCGGCGTCGTATCCTGGCCGACCAGCTGATTGATCGGATCGCCAACGAAGCGGAACATCGCGAAGGAGATCAGCGCCACCGCGACGATGACGCCGAGCGCCTGCAACACGCGCCGGATAGCGAACGCGAGCATGGCCTAGCGGTCCCGAAACTGCCGGGCTCGGATCGCAACGATCCGAGCCCGCTTTGGCGCCCCCGCCATCAGTTCAGATTGGCCCAGTAGAACAGGACCTGATCGTCCGCCCGCTGAACGATATCGAGATTCTTCCGCTTGCCCCAGACGAGGTATTGCTGGTGCAAAGGAATGTGCGACACGTCGTCGGTCAGAATCTTGAAGGCATCGTGGATCATCGCGTCGCGCTTGGTCTTGTCGGTCTCCATCACGATCTTCGCGGCGAGTTCGTCCACCTTCTTGTTGCAGTAGCCGCCGAGGTTGAAGGGGCCGCCATTGCCCTTGGCATCGCGGCAGGTCGCGAGGCTGACGAGCACGTTCCAGGAATCGAACGAGTTCGGTGTCCAGCCGAGCAGGTAAAAGTCGGTGTTATAGCCGCCCGGCGCCAGCACCTTGGCGAAGTACTTCGCCTTCGGCACTGCCAGGAGGTTCACCTTGACGCCGATCTTCGCCAGCATCGACACCGCCGCCTCGCAGATCTTGGCGTCGTTGACGTAGCGGTCGTTCGGGCAGTCCATGGCGACCGAGAAGCCGTTCGGATATCCGGCTTCCGTCAGCAACTTCTTGGCGGCGGCAGGATCGTAGGGCAGCCGCTTGAAGTCCTTCGAACCGTCGAAGAACTCCGGCGCAACGAGCAGCGCCACCGGCTTGGCGAGACCTCTCATGATCCGCTTGTCGATCGCGTCCATGTCGATCGCCTGATAGAAGGCCTTGCGCACCCGCACGTCCTTGAACGGGTTTTTGCCCTTGACGTTCGAGCTCGGCAGTTCGTCGCGGATCTGGTTAAAGCCGAGGTGGATGACGCGCGTTTCGGGGCCGGACAGCACCTTGGTGTCCGGATTGGCGTTGACGCGATCGACGTCTTGCACCGGCACCGGCTCGATCAGGTCGACTTGGCCCGACAGCAGCGCGGCGACGCGCGTTGAATCGGAAGAGATCGGCGTGAAGTCGACCTCGTCGACATTGCTCTCGACCTTGCCCCAGTAGTTGGGATTACGCTTGAACACGGTCTTGACGCCGGGCTCATGGCTGACGATCTGGAACGGCCCGGTGCCGTTCGCCAACTGCGCCGCCTTGACGTTCGCGACGTCCTTTGCCGAGACCGGCTTGGCGAGACCCACCTTTTCGGCCCACGCTTTGTCCATGATGTACAAGGTGTCGAGCTGCGAGGTCAGGATCGGGTTCGGCGTCTTCAGCGTCGCCTCGATCGTGTAGTCGTCCTTCTTGCTCCACACCGAGTCGGCGGGGATATAGGCCCTGTAGTCGGAGCCGGTCATCTCAACCCGTTGCATGGAGAAGACGACGTCGTCCGCGGTGAAGGGATCGCCGTTCTGGAACTTCACGCCCTTGCGCAAATGAAAGACCCAGTGCAGCGGGTCGGTCTGCTCCCAGCTCTCCGCGAGGCCCGGAATGATCTTGAGAGTCTTGTCGCGCTTGGTGAGGCCTTCATAGGCATTGCCGAGCATGCCCTGCGTGAAGGTCTCATTCAGCGAATAAGGATCGAGCGAGTTCAACGTGCCCTGAAACGCGAAACGGAGCGTCTTGGCGCCCGCTGAGGCGGACAGTCCGACCGCGGCCACAAGCGCGGCAGCAAGCGTGAGTTTTCTCAAAGCCATGGTCTCAACTCCCCTCTAGTCGCCTCGTCGAGCGAGGCGTTGATCGGCCGCAAAGAACGCTTATCCGGGTCGCGCGCCGAAGGCCCTCTAGCCGCTACGCCGCCTCCCGGCCCTCTCAAGCCGTGCGCGAGCGGCCTATGCTAGTGGAGCGGGA
>DATCFB010000043.1:0-4184 GCA_036509755.1 Pseudolabrys sp.
CCGGCGCACGTCGAGACCGAATCCGCCCGTTTGAATCGCCGCGGCTTCAAGACCATGGCGAGCCGCTGCCTGTGCTGCGCGGCACACGGCCTCTCCTGCCTCGTGACTGCGTATCGCGGCGACACGCGGCACACCGTCCTATTCGACACCGGACCCGAGGACTACGCCTTCGAGCGCAACGTCACGCGCTTGGGCGCCGACCTCGGCACGGTGGACAGCATCGTGTTGTCGCACGGCCATTGGGACCACGCCGGGGCGATGCTGCTCGCGCTCGGCATGATCCGCGGCAAAAACGGCGGCAAGCCTGTGCCGTGGTACGGCCACCCGCACATGTTCGGCACCCGCGGCGTGAGGCAGCCCAGCGGCTCCGTGCGCCAGATGGAGGACATTCCGACCGCCGCTGATCTTGCGGCCTTCGGTGCCGACGTCGTCGTCACCCGCGAGCCTGAGGTCCTCCTCGACGGCATGTTCTATGTCAGCGGCGAAATCCCGCGCGTCACGCCTTACGAGCGCGGCTATCCCGGCCAGGTGCGGCTCGCGGCCGACGGCAAGACCTGGGAGCCGGACGAGGCGCTGGTCGACGAACGCTTCCTCGCCATCAACGTCGCCGGCAAGGGCCTGGTCGTGCTGAGCGCCTGCTCGCATGCGGGCATTGTCAACGTGCTCACGCATGCGAGAGACAGCGCCGGGCCGGTTTACGCGGCGATGGGCGGCCTGCATCTGTCGGGCGCAAACGAGGCGATCATCCCGCAGACGATCGAGGGATTGCGCGGCTTCGATCTGAAGACGCTGGCCGCCGGGCATTGCACCGGCTGGCGGGCAATGACCGCGCTCGCCAATGCCTTGGGCGACAAAGTGCTGGCGCCGACTGCGGTCGGAAAGACCTACACGTTCTGAAGCGACGCGCGGCTGCGCATGCGCACCCACATCATGAGCGCGAAGACGACGATCACGACGGGCAGCACGACCTCGTTGATCGCCGCCCAGCCGACCGTCTCGAGCAGTTGACCGGAGGCGAACGAGCTCACCGCCATACTGCCGAAGACAAGGAAGTCGTTGAACGACTGCACGCGCGTGCGCTCCTCCGGACGGTGGCATTCCGTGACCATCGCCGTGGCGCCGATGAAGGCGAAGTTCCAGCCGATACCGAGCAGAACCAGCGCGCTCCAGAAATGGGCGACGGTGATGCCCGAGATCGCGACCAGCGCCGTCACAGCGATAAACGCGAGCCCAATGCCGGTGATGCGCTCGACGCCGTAGCGCGCGATCAGTGTGCCGGTGAAGAAGCTCGGTCCGTACATCGCCAGGACGTGCCATTGGATGCCGAGCGTGGCGTCGGTGACGGAATGGCCACAGCCGACCATGGCGAGCGGCGCCGAGGTCATCACCATGTTCATCATCGCATAGGCGGCCATGCCGCAGGCGGCGGCGACGATGAAACGTGGCTGGCGCAGGATCGTGGGCAACGCGCGCATCTCGTGCTGCGCGCGCGGCTTGACGTGCGGGATGTGCACGAATTGCAGAACGATGGCGGCGAGCAGCGCGCAGGCAGACTGGCCGAGGAAGCTTGCAGCGAACAGATGCGGCGAGAGGACATCTTTCGTCCAGATCACGAGCTGCGGCCCGATGATCGCCGCGAAGATGCCGCCGGCCATCACGTAGGACACCGCCTTGGCGCGGAAGCGATCGCTCGCCGTGTCGGCGGCGGCGAAGCGATAGGATTGATGCGCGGCCGCGTAGAGCCCGCCGCAGAATGTACCCGCCAGCAGCAGATCGAACGAGCCCTGCATCACGGCCGTGTAAGAGATCAGCCCCGACAGGATGCCGAACAGCGATCCGGTCTGGAGCGCGAAACGGCGGCCGAAGCGCCGGGCGAGCGCGCCGACCGGCAGCGTTCCTGCCCACATGCCGAACACCATGAAGGTGATCGGCAGCGTGGCGAGGCCTTTGTCCGGCGCGAGCACGGCGCCGATGATGCTCGACGTTGAGACGATGACCGTGTTGTTGCCGCCGGCGAGCGCCTGCGCGCAGGCAAGCACCAGCGCGTTGCGGCGCGCGAGCCTGTCGTCGTGAACCGCGTGCGGAAGTGGCTCGGCGATTGCCGACATCGAGTCGCGTCCCGGATTAAAACGGTGCTCCTCATACCGGGGATCGGAGGACAGGGCTACTGCCGCCGGCGCAGGGCTGGTGTGTTTCACCTCCCCCGCTCCGCGAGTCAGGGCAAACCTGTCCGTTTGTCGTCACCGGTCTTGTCCCGGTGACCCCGTTCAGGCAGGCACTGTGCCCTCCTAAGCGAGGTGGCCGGGACAAGCGCGGCCACGACAGCGGATAGAATTTCGCGGGCGAGGGTTGCACCTCAAAACTTGATCGCGCCCGGATGCAGGATCTTGGCGTTGCGGGCGTCGGCGACCGAGAGCGCGCCGATCTGGCCAAGCGAGGCGCGCAGTTCCTGAATGTAGAGATCGATCAACTGGTCCGCTCCGTCGTCGCCGAGGGCGCCGACCGCCCACAGGAACGATTTGCCGGCGAAGGCCGCGTTGGCGCCGAGCGCAACAGCGCGCATAACGTCCTGTCCGGAGCGCACGCCGCTGTCGATCAGGATAGTCGCCTTGCTGCCGACCGCGGACACGATCGCCGGCAGCGCATCGATCGTCGGCACCAGTGCCTCGATCTGACGGCCGCCGTGGTTCGACACCCAGATGCCGTCGACGCCCATCGCCACCGCTTTCTCGGCGTCCTCCGGATGCAGGATGCCCTTGAGCGTCATCGGACCCTGCCAGGCGTCGCGGTAGCGCTTGACTTCCTCCCAATTGAACGCGCCGCCCATACGTGCGCGGGCAAAGGCGATGATGTCGTTGGTCGAAGAGCGCGGCGGCGCGTATTCGCTGATCGTGGCGAAGCGCGGGTAGCCGTTGCGCAGCAGCGCGAGAAGCCAGCGCGGACGGATCATCATTTCCCAGATCATGCGCGCGTTCGGGCGGAACTCGTGTGCGAGCCCGGCATAGGTCTCGCGCGAGCGCGTGGTCCGCACCGGAACGTCGACCGTGAGCGTCAGCACCTTGGCGCCGACCGCTTTGGCGCGACGCACGAGATCGAAGCCGATCTTGTGATCCTCGTGGAAGAACCGATAGAGCTGGAGCCAGAACACGTCGGGCGCGGCTTCCGCCGCCGCCTCGATGGTCGTGCCGCCGGCGACGCTCAGCGTGTATGGGACGCGCGCGCGCTGCGCCGCCCTCGCGCACAACAAATCGGCGCCCGGCCAGACAAGTGACGGGCCGCCCATCGGCGCGATGCCGATCGGCGCCGCATAGCGCTGGCCGAACAGTTCGACATCGACCGGCGGCAGTGCGTTGGTGACGCCGTAGCGCGGCACGATCGTGACGTTGTCGAAGGCGGCCCAGTTGTGGTCGATGCCGATGTCGTTGCCGGCACCGGTATCGCCGTACTCGAAGGCGAACAGCGGCACGTTCTTCGGCGCCTTACGGCGCATCCAGGACGTGGTCGGAAACAGCTTATGATATTTGGCGAAGTTCGGATGTGGCGTCGTCGCTTGGAGCGCGGCCTTCTTGGCCGTCATGTCGTCCATTGTGTTTCCCCGGCCGTCTTTGTGAGAGCGACTATAGCGCGCAGGCCGCGCGCCTGTCATGGCGCCCGCGGCGCGGTCAGAAATGCGAAAACGACAGCCGCTTGAACGTCAGTTCGCGGCCGGCGTCGAAAAAATGCGCGCCCTCGCCTGCCTCGATGACGCCGATGTCGGCGACCGGAACCCGCGCCGCCTGCGCGGCGGAACGGAACGCCTCGGCCATCGGCTCCGGCACAGTACACAGGACTTCGAAGTCGTCGCCGCCGGTGAGCGCGATTTCGCGCAGCGCCGGATCGATCGCGATCGCCGCGCGTACGGCCTCCGACAGCGGCACCGCCGCGACGTCGATCTTCGCCGCGACGCCGGAGACGCGGCAGAGCTTGGCGAGGTCGCCGGCGAGTCCATCGGAGACATCCATCGCCGCGGAGGCACAAGCACGCACGGCATCGGCGAGCGCATTGCGCGGCTGCGGCAACAGATAGCGCGCGATGAGATGGCCGCGCTGTGCCGAGGTCAGATTCCAGATTGCGCCCTTGCGGAGCACGAGACCGAGCGCGGCATCGCCGATACTGCCGCTGACGAAGACGCGATGGCCGGGCCT
>DATCFB010000044.1:0-10889 GCA_036509755.1 Pseudolabrys sp.
GCTATTGGCCACGATGCGCGCGGTCGCCGCCGATCTCGCCAATACGCCGGCCGTGTGCCGCAAAAGCTATGTGCACGCCGCCGTGGTCAGCGCCTTCGAAAGCGGCGCACTGCAACGTGTTGCCCGCGGCAAGCCTTCAGCCGCGGGCCGCGAGCGTTTGCTCATCAAGGTGCTGGCCGGCGTCACGTCCTGATCCCGCGAACCGAGCGCCGCCATCAATGCCGGCTTTGGGAATTGCCGGAGCTAACCGCATTGCGGCCGACGATCTTGCTGAACATGCTTTCGGGATCGTAGACGAGCGCAAGCTTGCGCTTGTCGAATTCTTTGAAGAACTCGCCCCACGAGATCGGCACCAGGTGCTGATGCTCGGATTGCGGGGCTTGCGGAAACATCACACGGATAATGCCGACGTCGTCCTTCGCATGCGTGCGATCGACCGCGGCGGGCTTCCCGCCGTGCGCTTCGGCCCATTTCTGAATGGTCTTGTGATCGGTGGTCACTTCGGCCATGCCGCTCTCCGCTGTCAATTCGCCGCGCTTGCGACGGCTGATCGCCGGCTGCCCGGCGGCTCATCCGGGGAACGCAAGCTCGTTGCCCCATGTTCCGGCGCGATTCCGACCCATAAATCCCGGAACCATGGCACGAGCGGGAGGTTACTCGCATGAACCCTGGCTCCTCCCCTCCCCTCAGGGTTCACAGACTTGAAGCCCCGGCCCAGAGCCGGGGCTTTCTTTTTGGAGGCGCTCCGTACGGGGTCGGCGATATGATCGAAGGGATGAGGGAGGCGGCCGATGCCTGGCAAGCGCGTGCAGTTCGACGACGAGACCTGGGCGGCGCTCGACATGCTCGCGCGCGACCGCATGATGGATTTTCCGGAGCTTGCCGATGAAGCGTTCCGCGACCTGTTGAAGAAGCACGGCCGTCCATCCAGCCTGAAGGAGGCGCTGCGACGCAGCGCCGGTGATACGGCGCAGATCGTGCTCTTCAAACGCAAAACCGCCAAAAAGAAATCGTCTCGAAAGAAGCGGCGCTGAGCCTCAACCCGCCTTACGATGTCGCGCTCCGGAACGCGTCGTCTTCTTGGCCGAGCGGCGATGAGTCGTGGAGCCCCGCCGTGACGAGCGACGCTCCGGCGCCTTGCCGGCGCTTCGGCGCAACGCGTCCATCAGGTCGATGACCTTGGCGGGATCGCGCTCCTTCGGCGCTTCGATCGGCTTGCCTTCCTGCTTCCGCTTGATCAGGTTGCGCAACGCATTCTCGTAATGGTCCTCGAACTTGTCGGGCTTGAAGTGTCCGGCCTTGCTCTGGACGATATGCGTCGCGAGTTCGAGCATGTCCTTGGGTACGGTCTCGCCGGGAATGTCGTCGAAATAGTCCTTCTCGTCGCGCACCTCGTAAGGGTAGCGCAATGTCACGCCCATGAGGCCATTGCCGCGCGGCTCGAGGGCAATAACGTGTTCGCGGTTGGTGAAGACCACTCGGCCGAGCGCGACCATACCTTCCTTCTTAATCGCCTCGCGGATCACTGCGAAAGCCTGTGCCCCGACGTCGCCGTCGGGAACGAGATAATAGGGATCCTTCAAATACAGCTCATCGATCTCTTTGCGCGGCACGAATTGATCGATGTCGATCATCCGGGTGCTGTCGATTTCGACGGCGTCGAGTTCGTCCGGCTCCATCTCGATGTAGTTGCCTTTCGAGACCTCGTAGCCCTTGACGATCTCGTCGGCCGCGACCTCGTCTCCGGTCTCGGCATCTACCTTGACGTAGCGAATGCGGTTTCCGGTGTCCCGGTTGAGCTGATGGAAGCGGACCTTTTCGCGCTCGGAGGCCGCCGGGAAAAGCTGGACCGGACAGGAGACGAGCGACAGACGCAGGTATCCTTTCCAGTATGCTCGTGGTGCCATTGAATGTCCCTCAGACGCAGAACCAACCCGACTCAAACGACCGGAATGGACACCGGTTCCCATCGGGAACCGCTGCTAGCCATGCCCCCATTTGTTCTCCTAGATCGGAGGCGGCTGGCCCCCAAGTCAACAGTTCGATCAAGGGCCGGGGCCGAAATCATTGCCGGTGAGCGTAAATTTCTTCCCTCAGGACTTCGTAGCACTGGCAGCTGCGCTTCAGGAGGCCGGGCCGGTCGATGACGGTGATCGTGCCGCGCCGATATTGGATGAGCCCGTCTTTCTGCAACTCGGACGCGGCGACCGAGACTGTCGGACGCCGCACGCCCAGCATGTAGGAGAGAAATTCCTGGGTGAGCTCGATCTTGTTGCTCTCGATCAGGTCTTCGGATTGCAGCAGCCAGCGGCACAACCGGCCCTCGAGCGAGTGCAAGGCGTGGCAGGCGGCGTTCTGCTGGGCCTGACTGAGGATGAAGGCCTGGTAGCGCTGGACGCTGTCGCGCAACTCAGGGCTATCGTAGCAGAGGGCGCGGAATTGCGGTGCACTGATGCGTAAGGCGCGTCCTTCGATCTGGACGATAGCCTGCGCAAATGACTTGAGATCGCCCATCGCCAGTCCGCCGACGACGCCCTCGCGGCCGACAATGCCGGTCTCGATCGACTCTCCTGACGGGGTCACCGCCAGCAGCGAGACCATGCCGCTCAGCGGGAAATAGACCTGCGACGCCGGCCGCCCTGCCTCTTGCAGAATAAGCGACTGCGGAAGATCCGTAGCGGTCAGATGCGCTTCCAGGCTCGCCTTCACTCTCGCGGGCAAGCGGCTCAAAATCAAATTGTCGCTCGGCAATTTTGTCCTTATTGCCCCGGACGGGGCCGACCGCGGCCGGCGGGATGCGCGGAATTGCGCTGAGGCCGCAAGTCTCAGAAATAGAAGAGATTTAGGCGCCGTGTCGGTCAGCTAGCGTACCGACCCTCGAGCTTTTCGCCGGCGCCATTGCTGGCCGGGGCCGCTGTAGAGCAACCTGGCGGGGAACGCTCGCACGATGGCGCAGCCGACGACGTCGGCGCACGGCAAGCGTGTCGGCGGTGACGCGCACCTCACCGACGTGCCACCCGCCGTCGAAGGCCTTTTGATGTCTGCTAATGCCCCTCGAACGCGATCAGCGTCCGCACGGGCACACCGAGCGCGCGCAATTTCGCGGCACCGCCGAGCTCCGGAAGGTCGATGACGAAGCAGGCAGCCAGCACCTCGGCGCCAAGCTGGCGCAAAAGCTTCACCGCCGCCTCGGCCGTGCCGCCCGTGGCGATCAGGTCATCGACCAGAACCACACGCTCGCCGGCGACCAGCGCATCGGCGTGCATCTCGATGACGTCCTCGCCGTATTCCAGAGCATAGGTGACGCTGACGCGCTTATGAGGAAGCTTGCCCTTCTTGCGGATCGGCACGAAGCCGGCCGAGACCTGATGCGCCACCGCGCCGCCGAGGATGAATCCGCGCGCCTCGATGCCGGCGACCTTGTCGATTTTCGATCCAGCCCAAGGCTGCACCAGTTCATCGACCGTGCGCCGGAAAGCGCGCGCATTGCCGAGCAGCGTGGTGATGTCGCGAAACATGATTCCGGGCTTCGGATAGTCCGGGATCGAACGGATCGCGTCGCGCAGGTCTGGGGCGAGGACAGGCTTATCCATGGTGCACGCTGTTGATCTCGTTCGGGCGGGGCCGGAGCCGATCCTCGGCAACCGTAGCTCAGGCGCTGCCAGTGGTAAAAGACATGGCTCGCCGGGACAAGCCCGCCCGTGCCGGCCTTTGCGACTACAGCTTGCGCCTCGATGTCTGTGCTGCGGTCCCGCGCCCACGCGATTGTGATGAACGGCGCGCGAGGAAAGCCACAGTCCGACGCTTGCATCACAGCGCGATGGACTGGGGCGCTGAAGACATCCAGGTGGTTGAATGACCAAACACAAACACCGCATTGATCTCCTGTGCGCAATCACCGCGCTGTTCGCTCTCGGTCCGCTACCCGCTTTGGCCGCAGGCGCCTCGCTCACGCTGCGTGGCACGATCACCAGCGTCAACGGCAATACCGTCGACATCAAGGAAGCCGACGGCAACGCGGCCAAGCTCCGGCTTGCCGACGATGCCACGGTCGTCTTGGTCGCAAAAGCGAGTGTCGCGGACATCGGACCGGGCAGCTACATCGGCACGGCGGCAACGCCACGCACCGATGGTACGTTGCAGGCAATCGAGATTCATATTTTCCCGAAATCGATGCAGGGCGCCGGCGAAGGTACGCGCGCCTGGGACCTCAAGCCGAAGAGCAGCATGACGAATGGAACGGTCGCGCGGCGGCCCGGCAAAGTCGCGGACAACAAAGTTAGCAAGGTCGAAGGCAACACCATCACCGTCGACTATCAGGGCGGCTCGAAAGCCGTCGAGATCACGCCGAGTACCAAAATCGTCTCGCTGGTGCCTGGCAATCGCAGCGAGCTAAAACCGGAGGCACCGGTCTTCGTCGTCGGCGCGACCAAGAGCGGCGACGGCTTGTTCGAAGCCCACCGGATCACCGTCGGGACGAAGGACGTGCCGCCGCCGATGTAAGCTCTGATCAACGGCCAAGCACCCGTCCCGCGACCGCGTCGAGCTTCTTCAGGAGCTCAGGCTCGCGTGCTTCGGGCGCGGTGATCAGCGCCGTGTCCAGCGCGCGGTCGGAGCCGATCGGGCACGGCTCGTGCTCACGGGGAAAACCGCGGGCGAAGCGCGCCACCAGGCCTTTGGCGCGCTCCGCATTCTCGACCAGCACCTTGACGATGTCCTGCACGGTGACCGCATCGTGCTCGGGATGCCAGCAGTCGAAGTCTGTGACCATGGCGACGGTCGCGTAACAAATCTCCGCTTCGCGCGCGAGCTTTGCCTCCGGCATGTTGGTCATGCCGATGACCGAATAGCCGAGCGTTTTGTATGTCATGCTCTCGGCATAGGTGGAGAACTGCGGCCCCTCGATGCAGACATAAGTGCCGGCGCGGGCGAAGGGAATCCCCTCCTCACGCGCCGCCTCGGCGAGATGAAAGTGCAGCCGCGGCGCCACCGGATGCGCCATCGACACGTGCGCGACGCAACCTTTGCCGAAGAATGAGGTTTGCCGCAAATGGGTGCGGTCGACGAACTGATCGGCCATGACGAAGGTGCCGGGGGGCAATTCCTCTCGAAACGAGCCGCAGGCCGAAAGCGAAATGAGATCGGTGACGCCGGCGCGCTTGAGCACATCGATATTGGCCCGGTAGTTGATGTCCGACGGCGACAGGCGGTGCCCCTTGTCGTGCCGCGACAGGAAGACGACCGGCAGACCGCCGATCTCGCCGATGCGCAAGGGTCCCGACGGCTCACCCCAGGGGCTCGCGATGCGCTCCTCTCGCACGTCCTTCAAGCCCGGCAAGTCGTAAATGCCGGAGCCGCCGATAATGCCGAGAACCGCCTGAGACATTTTCCCGCCCGCTCTGAAATCGCCGCTCTGCCCTACGGGGCCGCGTCATCGGCAGCAAGAGCGGATCTTGTGGCGGCAACAGTATTAAGTTGTATTTCTATATTATACTCGTTTAAGTAGTCGTCATCGCCATCTATCTGATGCCGGGAGCGCGCGATGACCAAAGCCTTGCTCGGATGCCTTACCGCCCTTGTCCTCGTGGCCGGCGCCACCATGGCGCACGCGCAGACCGCGCCGAAATTCGGCTGCGGCGGCTCCCCGCCGCAGCCTCCACCGACGCTGACGCCGACCTTCTCCACATCGGCCGGCGATCGCACCAATCTCGGATTCGAATGCATGATGTGGCAGAACTTCGTTTACCTGAACTGGCCGGCGGCACGCGGCCAGCGCGGTGTCCCCAACAAGAACGCGAAGTTCGGCGCGCCGGCTGCAACCGTGTGGGAGACCTACAAGACCGCCGGCGAGAGCTTCCCGCCCGGCGGGCGCAACCCGGGGCCATGGGACGGACTTCGGTTGCTGACCACACTCGAAACCGGTCTCGCACAGCGCGTCGCCAGCGGGGCGGTCCGGCACCTGACCATGCGCTCGAAGATCTCCCGCGCGGTGCTCAACAATGTCGCCGAGCACGCGAGCGTCATTCCGCCCGACATCCTGCGTTCGATCACTCAGGCCGGCGGCGGCACGCTCTACGATCTCAACGGGAAGCCGGTGTATTACGAAGTCGCGATGAACCGCGACGAGTACGAGTACATCGTGCAGAACGGCCTGTACAACGCCGACACGCAGGCGACCTTCGGCGCAACGAACGTGATCGTGCTGCCTGACGGCCCGTCGAAATACGGCCAACTCGGCGCACTGGAAGTGAAGGCGGCGTGGAAGATCCTGTCGGACACCGAGCGGAAATCCGGCCGCTTCCACATGGTGCCGGCCATTCTGCCCGGCTCGTTCGTGCTGGTGACGGTCGGGCTCGTCGGCTATCACGTCTTCCTGCCCGTGAGCGGCCAGGGCGTCTGGGCGACCTTCGCCCAGGTCGACAATGCACCGGTGCAGGGCCAACCGGTGACCGGCAAATCCAATTTCTATGATCCCAACTGCACCCAGGACGGCAAGCCCTGCCCGGTCAACGTCAAGGACGCCGATCCCGGCCAGGTGGTGCAGGTCACGCCCGACGAAGCATCGACGCCGCAACTCAACGCCTACATGCAGAATCTGATCAGGCAGGCCGATCCGAAATCGCCCTGGCAATACTATAAGATCGTCAATATCCAGTGGCCGCTCAATCCGGTCGACGTCGCCAAGCAGGCGGCGCCCTTGAACGTGCCGCTGCCAAACGGCAATCCGAACAGCGCCACGGTCGTCAACGCCGTGCTTGAAACGTTCAAGCAACAGCCCGGCACCGGATGCCTCACCTGTCACATCTATGGCTCGGTCGCCTCGTCCAGCAGCCGAGGTCCAAACTACGCCACCGATTACAGCTTCGTCTTCGGCCACGCCACGTCGCCGCCCAAGTGATGCCGAACAGGGCGCCTGAAACGAAGAAGGGCCCCATGTGGGGCCCTTCTTACATTCCAGATTGCGACTCGGTTCAGAGCGACGTCTTCGACGGTTCCTGCCCATGCGCGGCTTCGCGCGGCGCCTCGACCTCGTGCCACACTTTCTTCTTGGTGAAGTAGAGAAGGCCAGCGAGCACGATCAGGAAGATGATGACCTGAAAGCCGACGCGATGGCGCTGGTCGAGCTTCGGCTCCGACGCCCACATCAGGAAGGCCGCCACGTCCTTGGCGTATTGATCGAGCGTCTGCGGCGTGCCGTCGTCATACGTCACCTGCCCATCCTGCAACGGCTGTGGCATGGCGATGTTATGGCCCGGGAAATACTTGTTGTAGTGGCCGCCCGACGGCAGCTTGAAATCCTTCGGTGCCTTTTCGTAGCCGGTCAGGATGCCGTGGATGTAGTCCGGCCCGAGTTCCTGATACTGGGTGAAAATATCGAAGATGAACCACGGGAAGCCGCGAGTATATCCGCGCGCCTTGGCAAGCGTCGACATGTCCGGCGGCGCGACGCCGTTGGCAGCAGCAGCAGCAGCAGCGTTCGGGAACGGAGCTGGGAAGTAATCGGCCGGGCGGCCGGCGCGCTCGATCGGCTGGCCCTTGTCGTCGATGTCGTTGATCTTGTACTCGGCCGCGACCGCAGCGGCCTGTGCCTCGGAGAAGCCCGGCCCGCCGGCATCGGCGAGATTGCGGAAAGAAAGGAAGTTCATCGAGTGGCAGTTCGAGCAGACTTCGCGATAAATCTTGAAACCGCGCTGCAACTGCGCCTCGTCATATTTTCCGAACGGACCGGAGAACGACCAGGACTGCCTGGGCGGCGGCGGCGGAGCGGCTTCCTGGGCTGCGGCCGGCAGCGCCGCGAGCGAGACACCGGCGGCAAGCGAGAGAGCGATGAAAGTGCGCGTCATGGTCATGGCCGTATTCCCGCTCACGCCTTCGCCTGCAGGACCGAATCCGAGATCGAGTTCGGCAGCGGTTTGGTCTTCTCGAAGATGCCGAGCAGCGGCAGGATGATGATGAAGAAACCGAAATAGTATGCCGTGAAGATGCGCGAGAGCAGCACATAGACTCCTTCCGGCGGCTTCGAGCCGAGATAGCCGAGCCCGATGCAGGCGATCACCCACAGCCAGAAGAACTGCTTGAACAGCGGCCGGTAGCGCGCCGAGCGCACCCGCGACGTGTCGAGCCACGGCAGGAAGGCCAGGATCAAAATCGACGAGAACAACGCGACAACGCCCGCCAGTTTGTCCGGGATCGAACGCAGGATCGCGTAGAACGGCAGGTAGTACCATTCCGGCACGATCTCCGACGGTGTCACCGCCGGGTTCGCCGGAATGTAGTTGTCCGGGTGAACGAGATAGTTCGGGATGTAGAACACGACCCAGGCGAACACGATGCAGAACACGGCGATGGCAAACGAGTCCTTCGCCGTGGCGTAGGGCGTGAATGGCACCGTGTCCTTGGCCGACTTCGGCTCGATGCCGGCCGGGTTGTTCTGGCCGGAAACGTGCAGCGCCCAGACGTGCAGTACGACCACGCCGGCGATCACAAACGGCAGCAGGTAGTGCAGCGAGAAGAAGCGGTTGAGTGTCGGATTGCCGACAGCGTAGCCGCCCCACAGCCAGGTGACGACGGTCTCGCCAACGCCGGGCAGCGCCGAGAACAAATTGGTGATGACGGTGGCCGCCCAGAAGCTCATCTGGCCCCAGACCAGCACGTAGCCCATGAAGCCGGTTGCCATCATCAGCAGATAAATGATGACGCCGAGAATCCAGAGCACTTCGCGCGGGGCCTTGTATGACCCGTAATAGATGCCGCGGAACATATGGATGTACACGGCGAGGAAGAACATCGACGCGCCGCTGGCATGGACATAGCGCAACAGCCAACCGTAGTTGACGTCGCGCATGATCATTTCGACCGACTTGAAGGCCAGATCGACGTTCGGGGTGTAGTGCATCGCCAGCACCACGCCGGTGAGGATCTGCACGCCGAGCATGAACGAAAGGATGCCGCCGAAGGTCCACCAGTAGTTCAGGTTACGCGGCGTCGGATAGGCCACGAACGAGGAGTGGATCAGTCCGCCGATCGGCAGCCGCGTCTCCAGCCACCGCATGAATCCGTTCTGTGGCTGATAGGTCGAGTGTCCGCTCATGATCGAACCTTTTTAGAACAATCCCACGGATCAGCCGATCCGGATCTTGGTGTCGGAGAGGTAGGCATAGGGCGGCAGATACAGGTTCTTCGGCGCGGGCCCTTGGCGGATGCGCCCGGCACTGTCGTATTGCGAGCCGTGGCAGGGGCAGAACCAGCCGTCGTAATTGCCTTCGTGCGGCAGCGGGATGCAGCCGAGATGCGTGCAGATACCGATGACGACCAGCCACTGCTCGTGCCCCGCCTTCACGCGCTCCGAGTCCGGCTCCGGGTCGCGCAGCGAGGCGACGTTGACCTTCTTGGCGAGCTCGATGTCCTTCGGCGCGCGATGGAAGATGAAGATCGGCTTCGAGCGCCAGAACACCTTGACGATTTGCCCTACGGCGATCGGCGAGAGATCGATCTCGACCGGCGCACCAGCGGCGATCGTGGAGGCGTCGGGATTCATCTGGTTGATGAGCGGCACCAACACCGCGGCGGCGCCAACGGTCGCAACCGCAGCGGTCGCGATATACAGGAAGTCGCGTCGCGTGTGCTCCGCCGAAGACACGGTCGTCACGTCTTGTCCCTCTCCCCGACTGGCTAATGGCATCCGCCCGCGGCGTGAAACCTCGGGAGGATTCCCTCGGCGGCGGGACGGTCCGGGTGCGGCAGCCCTTCCAGAAAGGCAGGACGGCGCGTCGGCGAGGTTCTATTGGCACCCTTGCAGAGCCAGCGCAAGCCCGCTATCGGGCCACAGCCGCCGGGTTGCACAAGTCATTGGCGGACATGCCTTGTTGGACCCGCGACGGTGCGTCGCAAAGGCCGGACCTCGCCGATGCGGATCGCCTTGTACGAGCCCGACATCCCCCAGAACGCCGGTACCATTCTGCGGCTGTGCGCCTGCGTCGGCATCGAAGCGCACATCGTCGAGCCCGCCGGTTTCCCGGTGACCGACCGGGCCTTCCGCCGCGCCGGAATGGACTATCTGGATCAGGTAACGATCGTCCGCCACGCCTCTTTCAGCACATTCGATGACTGGCGGCGCGGCGCGGAACTTCGGCTCGTCCTGATGACGACCGCGGCCGAGCAGTCCTATCTCGATCATGCCTTCTCGGAGCGCGACGTCGTCATGTTCGGCCGCGAGAGCGCGGGCGTGCCGGAGGCGGCGCATCGCGCGGCCGACGTGCGGCTCCGCATTCCGATCCGCGCGGGCCTGCGATCGCTCAACGTCGCCATCGCCACAGCCATGGTCGTCGGTGAAGCACTACGGCAGATCGGTGGATTGAGATCGGGCTGAGCGGGCGCGCTCACGCCCTTGCGGTATCGAGGCCGAGCTCGCCGCGCGCGGCCCGTGCGAGCTGCGCGAACCGGCCGCCGGTCATCCCGCAGTCGATGCGGTTGTATTGAACCTCTTCCGGCGGCTGCGTGAAATCCCGCTCCGGCGCGATCCGGTAGAATTCGTCGCGCACGCCGAAGGCGAGCAACGTCTCCTGCTGGGTGACGAACTCGGCGAGCATGCGCGCCTTGCGCGCCCGCTCCTCCGGCGTCAGCCGAAGCCTTGCGAGACCGTTGCCGCTTTGCTCCTGCCGGTAAAGCGGCATCTCGATTGCTGCCGGCCGCCGTCCGCGCATGCGACCGCGCGCCGCAGCCACGGCAAACGCAACTGCATCGATGTCCGGATGGCGGCCTTCGAAGGCGTGCGTGAGCACGAGGTCGGCGCCGGCGATGAAGCCGAGCACTGCCCGCGTCAAAGTAGCAAGCCTGAGCGCCGCGCCTTGGTCGGGCAGTCCGAGCGATTTCAGCGACGGGGTCGGCAC
>DATCFB010000045.1:0-13989 GCA_036509755.1 Pseudolabrys sp.
GGTTCTGGAGCCGCTCGGCGAGCGTATAGCCGCCGTCGAAAACAAGGCCCGACACCTTCAGCGCGAAGAGCGCGACCATCGCCAGGAGGACGACCGGAATGAGCCTGACGTCGCGCCAGAAGCGTTTCACGCCGCCAGCCCGTTCAAGCGGGCGCGCGCCCGTTCGGTGAAAGCCTGGGCCGCGGCGGCGACGGCTTTCGGATCCGGCGGCGCAGCCGCGGGCTCCGGTGCGGAGCGGCCGACGGCGGCAATGCGGGTGAGTTTCGCCAGCAAGCCCTCGGCGGCCTTCATCTTCTGCTCGATCTCGCCCGAGAGCTCCTCACTGCGCTGGAGCCGGCTCGTCAGCACCTG
The DNA here is from genome assembly GCA_036509755.1 of Pseudolabrys sp. Lineage (GTDB taxonomy): Bacteria > Pseudomonadota > Alphaproteobacteria > Rhizobiales > Xanthobacteraceae > Pseudolabrys. The sequence goes on from DATCFB010000045.1 coordinate 352, forward strand.
CTCGCCTTCGCGCATCGTCTGCTTGAGGCCGGCGATGGCCCGTTCGGCGATCTCGGTCGCGGTCACGAGCTCGGAAATCGTCACGCGCAGGGTCTGCTCGTCCGCCTTGAGCAGGCGGAGCTGGCGGTTGAGACGGACACAATAAAGAATGGTCAACAATAGCAGGACCGAGACCATGCTCTCGATCGCGAATCCGAAATGGTAGTTCACGGTGCCTCCATGCGATTACTTGCTTCGTCCGCCTTTTCAAACATGGCGAATGTGGTGCGCGGCTTGCGCAGCGTCTTGCCGACGCGCACGGCCACGCGGTCGCCGACGCGCCCCATGCGGCCTTCGGTCATGCTGACGTCGCCGCATCGCACGGTGACCATGGCGTCGGGCTTGAGTTCCAGCATCAACGTGTCGCCGACCTCGAGCTGCATCATGCGCCGCAGCGGCAGGTGCGCCTCGTAAAGGACGGCATCGACCTCGACCTGCGCCTGGCCGATTTCGGTCGCGAGATGGCCTTCCCAGATCGGGTCGCGGCCGAACTTCTCGCCCATAAACATCTGGAGGAGCGTGGCGCGGATCGGCTCGATCGTCGCATAAGGCAGCAGCAATTCGACGTTGCCGCCGCGATCCTCCATGTCGATGCGCAGGCGCACCAGGATCGCCGCGTTGGCCGGCCGCGAGATGGCCGCGAAACGCGGATTCGTCTCGAGCCGGTCGATGCTGAATTTCACCGGCGACAGCGGCTTGAAAGCGAGTTCGGCGTCGGCAAGCACCACCTCGATCATGCGCTTGACCAGGCTCGATTCGATCGTCGTATAGGGGCGGCCTTCGACGCGCACGGCGCCCTGTCCGCGCCGGCCGCCGAGCAATACGTCGATGATCGAATAGATCAGGCTCGAATTGACGGTGACGAGGCCGAAATTCTCCCACTCCTCGGCCTTGAACACGGCAAGGATCGCCGGCAGCGGGATGGAGTTGAGGTAATCGCCGAAGCGAACCGAAGTGATGCGGTCGAGCGAGACCTCGACGTTGTCCGAGGTGAAATTGCGTAGTGAAGTCGTCATCAGCCGCACTAGGCGGTCGAAGATGATCTCGAGCATCGGCAGGCGCTCATAGGAGACCATCGCCGAATCGATGATCGAGCGGATGCCGGAATTATCGGTGAGCGACACGTCGGAGAGGCTGAAGCCGAGAAGGCTGTCGATTTCGTCCTGGTTGAGGATTCGCTCGGCGCCGCCCTTGCCGGCTTGCAGCGCGTCGCCGTCATCGACCATCGCCGCCCATTGTGCGGCCGTCTCGCCGCTGCCTGTCGGGGCCGCAGCGGACGCCGTGGTCTCGGCGTCGAGCGCCTGACCCCACTCCGCGGCCAGGGCGTCCTGACTGATTTGGGTGTTCTCGGTCATGGTTTAGATCGTCACTGGACGACGATTTCCTTGAACAGCACCGCCGTGATGTGGTTCGGCGCCAACACCGCATTGACGCGGCGCGTTAGCTCTTCTTTCAACCGATAGAGGCCGGCGGAGCCGTCGAGATCGGTCGGCCGCAACTCGCGCAAATAAGTTTGGAAGGCGTCCATCACCCGCGGCATCAGTGGCTTGATGCGCTCGACGAGGTCCGCTTCTGGCAGTTCGAGGACGACCTTCACCTTGAGGTATTGCGTGCGCTCGGTGCCGGCGTTCGACAGGTTGACCAGCACGTCCGGCAGATCGACGAAGGTCGCGGGCTTGACGACCGCCTCCTTCGGCTTCTCCTCCTTCGCATGGTGTCCGGCGAAGAAGAAATAATAACCGCCGCCTCCACCGCCGAGCACAAGCACCGCGGCCGCGGCGATGACGATCATCTTGCGAGAGAATTTAGATTTCGGCTTGGCTACGGCTTCGGTCTCCGGATCGGCGTCTTCCGCCTCCACCTTCTTCTTTGTTTTGCCAGCCATGGATGACCCCGCTTCCACTGTGGACGGACGGCAAAGCCCCGCAATGCGAGTTGCGCCGCGACCGTGCCCCCTGAGGCGAAGCTAGGTCCGCATGGTTAACGGAACCTTTCCCGGGCTACGTCGCCAGGAAATTTTTGCCGGGTCGAAACCGCTTTTTGCCTCGTCCAGACCAGCGGCCTGCGAGCTATCTATCTGATTACGTTGCAAGACCCGAGTTGGCACGGCGGCTGCAAGATCCCCGGTTAGCCGCCCGGTTTGGGAGAACCGGACGGCGGACATGAAACGGCCGATGCGAGCCTCGGGAGGGCGAACTTCGGCCGGAGATCAGGGGAGTTGCCGATGCAGAATACATTTCTGGTCGGACTGTCGCGCCAGGTCGCGCTCAGCCGCGAACTGGACGTGGTCGCGAACAACATCGCGAATATCGACACCAACGGCTACAAGGCCGATGGCGCGCTGTTCGAAGAATACCTGTCCTCGAGCGCGCGCGCGGAGACAGGCGGCGGTGTCAGCTTCGTCCGCGACCGCGGCCTCTGGCACGACATGAGCGCCGGAGCGATCGAGCACACCGGCAATCCGCTCGACCTTGCCATCAATGGCGACGCCTTCTTCGCGGTGCAGACGCCGCGCGGCGAGCGTTATACGCGCAACGGCGCGCTGCATACCGACGCCACCGGCCAGCTGGTGACCTCGGAAGGCGATCCCGTGCTCGGCACCGGGGGGCCGATCACCTTCCAGCCGACCGACAAGCAGATTTCGATCAGCAAGGACGGCATCGTCAGCGTGCGCGAAGGCGCCTCGACGGCGGACGTTCAGCGGGGCACGATTCGTCTCGTCAGCTTCGCCAAGCAGCAGCAATTGCAGAAGGACGGCGGCAGCACGTTCAAGCCCGGCGCGAACGACGCGCCGCAGCAGGCGACCGACGCAACGGTCGAACAAGGCACGATCGAGAAATCGAACGTCCGCGGCGTCGTCGAGATGTCACGCATGATCGAGATCACGCGCTCCTACACACAAGTCGCCACGCTATTGCAGCAGCAGGGCGATCTCAGCCAGCAGTCGATCGACAAGCTGGCCGAAGTACCGAACTGACCGGAGGATTCTGAACCATGCGCGCACTCTCCACCGCAGCGACCGGCATGATGGCCATGGAGCTCAACGTCCAGGTCATCGCCAACAATCTCGCGAACATGACGACCACCGGATACAAGCGCCAGCGCGCCGAATTCCAGGATCTGCTGTACGACCATGTCAGCCGCGTCGGCACGCAAACCTCGGCGCAGGGCAATATGCTGCCAGTCGGCATTGATCTCGGCTCCGGCGTGAAGACCGTCGGCACTGCGCGCCTGATGACGCAGGGCACGATGACGCAGACCGGCAACCAGCTCGACGTCGCGATCCGCGGCGACGGTTTCTTCAAGATCCAGATGCCGGACGGCACCTACGCCTATACGCGCGACGGCTCGTTCAACATGGACGCGCAGGGCCGCATGGTCACCGCGCAAGGCAATGTCGTGCAGCCGACGATCACCATCCCGCAGAATTCGAGCGGGCTCACGATCAACGCTCAAGGCCAGGTGTCGGTGGTCCCTGTCGGGTCCACCACCCCGACGATCCTCGGTCAGCTGACGCTGACTCGCTTCATCAACCAGGCCGGCCTTCTGCCGATCGGCGACAATCTCTATCAGGAGACGCCAGCATCTGGCACGCCCCAGGACGGCCTGCCGAGCACCGACGGCGCCGGTAACCTCCTGCAAGGCAGCCTGGAGCAGTCGAATGTCGACTCGGTCACCGAGATCACCAACCTGATCAGCGCGCAGCGCGCCTACGAGATGAACTCGAAGGTGATCAGCGCCGCCGACCAGATGCTGCAATCGACCTCCAACCTGATGCGCTGAGGGATGGCCATGATCCGCTTCGCAACCACGCTTGCCGCCCTCCTCGCTCTCGCCGCGCCGGCAATGGCGCAGACGACGCCGTCGCCGCCGCGGCCGACGCTGAAGGCGGAGGCCACCGTCACCGGCGATCTCGTCCGTGTCGGCGACGTCGTGGAAAACGCCGGTATGATCGCCGGCGAGCCGATCTTCCGTTCACCCGACCTCGGCATGACCGGCACCGTACCGGCGGCGGCCATCGTCGAAGCGGTCCGCGTGCATGCACTGGTCGGCCTCGATACCGCGGGTTTGTCCGAAGTTAAGGTGACGCGCGCGGCGCGCATGATCCCGGCCAAGGTGGTCGAAGATGAAGTCGCACGCGGGCTGTCGGAGCAATATCAGATCGGCCCGGTCAAGGACATCACCATTAATTTCGATCGCGCCCTGCGCGCGATGTACGTGTCGCCCTCGGCGGTCGGCGAACCGCGCGTGTCGCGGCTTTATTACGACGCGCGCAGCGGCCGTTTCGACGCCGACCTCGAACTGCCGACCGGCGCTTCGAGCCGTGGCACCTTGAAGCTCGCCGGAACCGCGCTGGCGACGGTCGAGGTCGCGGTGCTCGGACGGGCGGTCGAACGCGGCAGCGTGATCAAAGATTCCGACGTCGAGATGGAACGCCAGCCCCGCGCGCAGATTGGCCGCGACGTCATCACCGACCGCGACCGTATCGTCGGGCTCGCCGCCCGCGACAACATTCAGCCCGGGCGTCCGTTGCGCAGCACCGACCTGACGCGGCCGCAAATCGTCCAGCGCAACGAGATCGTGACGCTCACCTATGAAATGCCCGGCATCATGCTCACCGTGCGCGGCAAGGCAAGCGAAGGCGGCGCTCAGGGCGACGTAATCTCCGTCCTCAACGAACAGACCAAGCGCGTGCTGCAAGGCGTCGTTGTGGCGCCCGGGCACGTCGCGATCAGCGGCGGCAATTCCCGGCTGGCGGCCAACCTGCCGCAGGTCGGCAGCGGCGGACGTTAGTTGGCACAAGTTCTGCACAGACCCGCGCGTCAGCGCGCTTTACGAAAGCGACGTCGATGAAACCAACCATGGTTCTGCGTGTCACGGTTCTCGCAGCGCTCGCCAGCACGTTGCTAAGCGGTTGCGCCGCTGTCGACCGGCTGAAGAATATCGGTCAGCAGCCGGCTCTGTCGGCAATCGATAATCCGACGGCGCGGCCGGGCTACAAGCCGGTGCAGATGCCGATGCCGGCGGCGCAGCCGGCGTCGTATAATCCGAACTCGCTGTGGCGCAACGGTTCGCGCGCGTTCTTCAAAGACCAGCGCGCGCATCAGATCGGCGACATCCTGACCGTGCAGGTCAACATCACCGACAAGGCGATCATCGCCAACGAGACGCAGCGCAGCCGGACCAATACGGAAGACTCCGGCATAACCGACTTCCTCGGCAGCAAGACCATTCCCAATCCGGCCAAGGCGGTCCTGCCCGGCCGCATCCTGACCGCCGACTCGACCGCGTCGAGCGACGGGAAGGGCTCGGTCAACCGCTCGGAAGCCTTACAGACCAACGTCGCCGCGGTGGTGACGCAGGTCCTGCCCAACGGCAACCTCGTCGTCGAAGGCCGGCAGGAAATCCGTGTCAATTTCGAGATACGCGAACTGATCGTCGGCGGCATCGTGCGCCCGGAAGACATTCAGAGCGACAACACCATCGATTCCTCGAAGATCGCGCAAGCCCGCATCGCCTATGGTGGCCGCGGCCAGATCACCGACGTGCAACAGCCCCGTTACGGTCAGCAACTGATGGACGTGATTCTGCCGTTCTAGAGTCCCGGGCCCGCAGCCGCCCCGGTCAGAGCTCCCGCGCCCTTCCCGTCTCGCGAGCGGGAAAGGCGTACACGACACGGCCTCCGGTAGCTCCCCTGCCGGAGGCCGTGCTCGTTCATAGACCGGCCCATGAAGCCTCGGCGGTCCTTCGAACGCAAAAATTGTTCAGCAGATGCTGGCGCGCCGCGGCGACGACGGCATCCCAGTCCTTGTGCGCCGGCTGGCGGAATAGCTTGACAGTCGGATACCAGGGGCTGTCGTCGCGCATCCGCAACCAGCGGAAGTCGGCAGACCGGGGAAGCATGACGATGGTCGGAACGGACAAAGCGCCGGCGAGATGTGCCACCGCCGTGTCCACCGTGACCACGACGTCGAGGCATGAGATCAAAGCCGCAGTGTCGACGAAATCCTCGAGCCGTTCGGAGGTCTCGGTCACGTTGCCGCAGGCCCGCAGAAATGCACGCGCCTCGTCATCCGGCCGATATTGCAGGCTGACGATATGGGCATCGACACCGTCCCAAAGCTTGGCGAAGGACGCGAGCGGCACGGATCGATTGACGTCGTTGCGATGCGAATTCTCACCGGCCCAGCAGATCCCGACTAGCGGCTTGCCGGCCGGAAGCACGCCTGCCCATTTTGCTCGTTGGGGGTGGGCAATACTCAGATATGGAGTCTGCGCGGGTATCGACGCGACGGTTGTCTTGAATGCATGCGGCAGGCTCATCAGCGGACAGTGCAGATCGAATGGCGGCAATTTATCGCCGCGCGCGACAACTCTATCGACGCCGGATAGCCGCGCCAGCAAGCGATGGAGCTCGGGCTGGACTTCGAGCACGACACGCGCGCCGCGCTGCGCGAGCAATGGCGCGTAGCGCACAAACTGGATGGTGTCGCCGAAGCCCTGCTCGGCGTGCAGCAGGATGGTACGATCCTTTGGCGACTGCGCGCCGGTCCAGAGCGGAGACTTGAAACTCCGCCTTTGGCCGATGAAGGCGCCCGTCTCCCAGCGCCGTTCATAATGCGCCCAACCGTTTTCATAGTCGCCGAGCGCGAGCTGCGCCAGGCCGAGCTCGAACGCCGCTTCGGCGAATACCGGCTCCAGTGACCGCGCCTTGCGCAGGTCCGTCACAGCTTCGTCGATGCGATCGAGCCGCCGCAGGACGTGCGCGCGATTGGTCAGCAGCCTCGCGCTCACGCCGCCGGCCTGGAGCGCCGCGTCATAGCTGGCGACGGCGTCGTCAAGGCGATTGAGCTTGAGCAGCGCATTGCCGCGATTGCCGATGGCCTCGATGTGCGCGGGATCGCGCGAGAGCACACGATCGAACGCGGCGAGCGCATCTTCTGCACGGCCTAGATGGAGACAAGCGACGCCGAGCCTATTGAGAATGTCCGGGTTATCGGGATCGAGTGCGAGCGCCGAATCGTAGGCGCTGATGGCTTCTTCGTTCCGCGCCAGCGCATGCAGGACGAGGCCATAGTTCGACAGCAGATCAGGCGAATGCCCATCCTGTTTCAGGGCCGACGCAAGGTAGCGCAGCGCCTGTGCCGGCCGGCCCAATTGATAATTGAGGAAGCCGAGCAGGTGCAGAGCATCGAAATGCTGCGGGTCGCGATCGAGGATAGCTTTGTATCGCCGCTCCGCCTGCGCCAGAGCGCCGCTGCTGTGGACGGCATGGGCCTTCTCGAACAGGAGTGCGAGATCGGCACCGGAACGGACGGCCTGACGAAGAGTCATTGCCGCAAGGCCGTCTGGGGCGGTCGCGCGCGAATCATGAGCGAAATGGTAGCCGAACAGACCGCATGCCGCCCTCGGCACCCGAGGGACGCTCGTTTCGTTTCTACCGCAAATGCAGAAAAGCCCGGCGCAAAGGCCAGGCTGTCTTATGCCCGAATTCGGATCGCTGCCGCTTCAGTCGTCGCGATAGACGCGCTCGCGCCGCTCGTGGCGCTCCTGTGCCTCGACCGAGAACGTCGCAATCGGACGGGCCTCAAGGCGGCGCAGTGAGATCGGCTCGCCGGTCTCTTCGCAATAGCCGTAGGTGCCGTCGTCGATCCGGCCCAACGCTTCGTCGATCTTGGCGATCAGCTTGCGCTGGCGATCGCGCGCGCGTAACTCGATGGCGCGGTCGGTCTCTGACGAGGCCCGGTCGGCGATATCCGGGTGGTTCTGGTTCTCTTCCTGGAGATGCTGGAGCGTTTCCTTGGCTTCTTTCAGGATGTCCTCGCGCCAGACTTGGAGCTTCGTACGAAAGTACTCGCGCTGGCGTTCGTTCATGAACGGCTCCTTGTCGGAGGGCCGGTAGTTTTTATTCTTCGCCAACATCCCGCTGACTCCCCTGTGTCTTCTTATAGTCGTTGCGTAGAGTCCCACCCTCCACGTGCGGCAGGCTTATATACGGGCGCATTCGCACGGACAATATCTTCCGCGCGCCATGTCCATAGCCGGTTTTTCGTGGGGTTTCAGTGGCTTGAGCGCCAACGGGCACGCGCCTGCCCTTGGCTCGGGCAGGCTTTCGCAGCGGCCAACAGAGCTGATGCCGGGCTATTGCACGCCGGCCTTGGCGAGTTCCACCGCGACCCTCAGGTCGATCTCCGAAAGAACCGCATCAAGTCCTGGATCGCCGGTCTCGTCGGTCAGGCCCTCGCCGGCCACCTTGAGACGCGAAAGTGTCGATTGGTCGAGGCTGCCGTCGAGCAAACCGAGCTTGAGTCGGTCGAGCACGTCGAGCGCATTGCGGCCCTTGGCGACGGCCCGCTTCTTGCGCTCGAGTGGACCCTCTATGCCCTGCAAGGCGAGGAGCGCGTCGACCGTCGAGATCGCACGCAGGCCCGAAGCCGACGCCGTGCTGTGCGACGGCTCTTGCTCGTCGACGGTGAAACTGCCGCTCGCGCTTCGGCGCGGCGCGCCCGTCTTCGTGGCGAGCGCGGTCCCGCCCGCTCCATAGATGCGCATCGCAGCAATCCCCCAGACCGAGCCCCGAACAGTGCCAACCTGCCTCGGTATGGTTAACCGCCGGTAAAGGCATCGGCAAAACTTGCCGTCGTGGCCCGTTTTCTGCCGGGCGGTCTCGCGCCGGCGCGGCATCGCAAATCAAATTCCGCTAGTTATCTCACAGGCTTGCCACGCAGGACACGGTTGGCACGCGACTCGCAAGGCCAGTTACACGTCACATTGGGGAGCAGTGATGACGAAGACCCTGCGTACCGCGCTCGTCGCGGCTTTGATGGCAATGTTCGTCCCTGGCAGCGCCGGGGCGACGTCGCGCGTCAAGGATCTCGCCAATGTCGAGGGCATCCGCCAGAACCAGCTCATCGGCTATGGGCTGGTGGTCGGCCTCAACGGTACCGGCGACACTCTCAACAACATTCCTTTCACCAAGCAGTCGCTGCAGGCGATGCTCGAACGCCTCGGCGTCAATATTCGCGGCCAGACCCTGCGCACCGGCAACGTCGCCGCGGTGATGGTCACCGCCAATCTGCCGCCGTTCTCCACCCAGGGCACCCGCATCGACATCACCGTTTCCTCGCTCGGCGACTCCAAGAGTCTGCAAGGCGGCACGCTGCTGGTCACGCCGTTGCTCGCCGCCGACGGTAACGTCTACGCGGTTGGCCAGGGCTCGGTCGCGATCGGCGGCTTCCAGGCCGAAGGCGAAGCCGCCAAGATCGTGCGCGGCGTGCCGACGGTCGGCCGCATTTCCAACGGCGCCATCATCGAGCGCGAGATCGAGTTCAACCTCAATCGCCAAAGCCAATTGCGCATGGCGCTGCGCAACCCGGACCTCACCACGGCCAAGCGCATCGCCGCCGCCATCAACGACTACATCGGCGTGCCGACCGCGGAGCCGCTCGATCCGGCGACGGTCGGTATCACCGTTCCGCAGCAATATCGCGGCAACGTCGTCAAGCTCTTGACCGAGGTCGAGCAGCTTCAGGTCGAGCCGGACGAGACCGCGAAGATCGTCATCGACGAACGCTCCGGCATCATCGTCATGGGCCGCGACGTGCGCGTGTCCATGGTGGCGGTGGCGCAGGGCAACCTGACCGTCACCATCAGCGAGACGCCGCAGGTAAGCCAGCCCGGCCCGTTCTCGCGCACCGGCCAGACCGTCACCGTGCCGCGCACGCGCATCGGCGTGCAGGAGGACGGCAAGAAGCTCGCCGTGGTCAAGGACGGCGTGTCGTTGCAGCAAATCGTCGACGGGTTGAACTCGCTCGGCATCGGCCCGCGCGACCTGATCGCCATCTTGCAGGCGATCAAGGCCGCCGGTGCGATCCAGGCCGACATCGAGGTGATGTAATGGCAAGCGCCTTCGCCCTGCCCGCGCCCGGACTGTCGGCTTCCGATATCCTCGCCAGCGCTCAGTCCGGCTTAAAGATCGACACACCGCTCAAGGCCAAGGCGATGGGCGCGGCGCGCAACTTCGAGGCCGTATTCCTCAACAGCATGTTCCAGAACATGGAAACGGGCATCGGCGGCGACGGTCCGTTCGGCGGCAGCGGCGCCGGCGGCGTATGGCGCTCGATGCTGACCGATCAATACGCGCGCAACCTCGCCAAGTCCGGTGGCGTCGGCATCGCCGCCCACGTCTATCAGAGCCTCTTGGCACACCAGGAGGGACATTCGTGAGCACGCCAATACCGGAGCAGCCCATCGGCACAGCAGCCGAAGCCGAGCGTGCGATCGCGAACCTCAATACGATCATGGACCGTCTCACCGCGACGATCGACGAAGAAACTGCGCACATGCGCAAGGGCCGGCTGCGGGACGCACTGGCGCTCGGCGCCGACAAGCAGGAGCTGGCGCAGCGCTACGCGGCGGAGGCCGCGCGCGTCAAAGTTTCCCAGGACATGATCGCGCAGTCGCTGCCACAGGCACTCGCGAAGCTGCGCGAACGGCATGACACGTTTCAGGCACTGTTGAAAACCAATTTGACGGTGATCGCGACCGCACACGCCGTGTCCGAGGGGATCATCCGCGGCGTTTCGGGCGAACTTGCACGGCGACAGGCGCCGTCGACCTATGGCGCCAGCGGCCGCGCCAACGCCCCGAACCCCAAGGCCGGCCAGCCTCTCGCCGTCAGCCGCACGCTCTGAGCACGCTAAGTGCCAGTGCCGCTCGTGCTGTCCACTTTGATGCCCGTGGTCCCATCGATCTGCGTGCCGTCGGCCAAGGTGATGATGTTCGTGCTCGAATTGAGAAACGCGCCGCCGCCGAGATCGACCAACGAAGACGGGTCCACATATTTGAGCCCCGTCGACGTATCGATCTGGGTGCCGTCCTGAAATGTCATGATATTGGAATTCGTGTCGAGCGTTGAGCCATTGGCGAAATAAATGACCGGGTCCAACGTATTCGCCGGCTGCACCATCTGCTGCGTCTGCTGCAGCGCGTCGAGGGCGTCCTGTAACTGCTGCTGCTGGCGCGTCTGATCGTTCTGAGCGGCGATTTGGGCGTAGAAGCTCGACGCACTGGTCGTGTTGTTCTGCGTGATCAACGCGAAATTATTGGAGAAGGCCGTGGCCTGGCCGAGGAACGAGCCGATGCTGCCGTCGTTCGAACTCGCGCTCGCCAGCGCACCCAGGATGCCGCCCTGGTTCTGCGAACTCTGAATCGACGAGAAAGCGTCTGCCAGCCAGTTGCTCGAGCTGGTTGCGCTGCTTGAACTGCTGCTGGTCCCGAGAATACTCATACGCGCACCTTGCGCCCCGCAGAACCAATACGCCACCGTCGTTAACAAACCGTGCGCTTTGGCGGCCAGCGATCACCCGCACGGGGCAACTCAGTCGATAGTCTTGCAATATCAAACAAGCTAATTGCAATTCGATTCAAAGGCTGCCGAAAGCGGTAATGGTGACGATCTATTAACCATACGCCTTAATGGGCTGTTTGGACGGCTGTGCGATGACAGGGGCCGATCCGCTGGATCGAGACTAAACGCCAGTACGGCACAAAGACCAGAAAGGTACCTGCTATGTCTTCTATCGTCCTCTCGGCGGGCGTGCGTTCGAACCTCTTGCAGTTGCAGCAGACGTCGGACCTGATCACGACCACCCAGACCAAGCTTGCCACCGGCAAGCGCGTCAACTCCGCCCTCGACAACCCGAACAACTACTTCACGGCGCAGGGCCTCGATAATCGCGCCAGCGACCTAAGCAACCTCCTCGACTCGATGTCGACCGCCATCAACACGATCCAGGCCGCCAACAACGGCATCTCGGCGATCACTAAGTTGGTGCAGTCGGCGCAGTCGCTAGTCAGCCAGGCTCAGCAGACCTCCGACTCGACGGTCCGCGCCAGCCTCGCCAGCCAGTTCGACTCGGTCCGCACCCAGATCGACAAGCTCGCCGGTGACTCGGGCTTCAACGGCATCAACCTCCTCAACGGCGACAACCTGACCGTCACGATGAACGAGACGGCGTCGTCGAGCGTCACCGTGAGCGGCGTCACCGATACGAGCAACGGCACCGCCCTCGGGGTCAACGCTTCGACCAACAACTGGGCCGGCAGTTCGGACATCACCGCGGCCTCGACCGCGCTCACCGCGGCGCTGACCTCGCTGCGTTCGCAGTCGCAGACCCTCGGTTCGAGCTTGTCGACCGTGCAGATCCGCCAGGATTTCACCAAGGCGACGATCAATACGCTCCAGACCGGTTCGGACGACCTGACCCTCGCCGACTCGAACCAGGAAGGCGCTAACCTTCTCGCCCTGCAGACCCGCCAGCAGCTGTCCACGACCGCTCTGTCGCTCGCCTCGCAGGCCGACCAGAACGTGCTGCGCCTCTTCCAGTAAGAGCCACACACAGGCACGAACGGAAGACGGCGGCCTTCGGGCCGCCGTTTTCTTTTGTGCCACTTCGTCCCCGGTATCGGAACGCGATTTTAAGCCGCCGTTAACCTTAACAATTCATTGTTTGCCATGATGGGCTGCGCGCCCTTTCGGCAGACAAGGGATTGCCATGAGCCAGATCGTTCTTTCAGCCGGCGTTCGCTCAAACTTGCTGCAACTTCAGCAGACGTCGGACCTGATCACGACAACCCAGGACCGCTTGGCGACAGGCAAACGCGTCAACTCGGCGCTCGACAGCCCAATCAACTATTTCACCGCGCAAAATCTCTCGACGCGAGCGAACGACCTGAATTCGCTCCTCGACTCGATGTCGACCGCCATCAACACCATCCAGGCGGCCAATAACGGCCTCTCGTCTCTGACCAAATTGGTGCAGTCGGCCCAGTCGCTGATCAGTCAAGCCCAGCAGACCACGGACCCGACGGCCCGCGCCAGCCTCGCCAGTCAGTACGATTCGATCCGCACGCAGATCGACCTGCTCGCCGGCGACTCCGGCTTTAACGGCGTCAACCTGCTGAACGGCGACAACCTAACCGTCACAATGAACGACACGGGCACGTCGACCGTGACCGTGGGCGGCGTCAGCGATTTGAGCAACGGTGCGCTGTCGATCAGCGCGGCGAGCAACAATTGGGGAGCGGCCGGCGACATCACGAGCGCCTCGGCGCAGCTCACGGCGGCGCTGACCACCTTGCGCTCGCAGTCGCAGTCCCTGAGCGCGAACCTTCAGACCGTGCAGGTCCGCCAGGACTTCACCAAAGCAATGATCAACACGCTCCAGACCGGAGCCGATAATTTGACGCTCGCCGACTCAAACGAAGAAGGCGCCAACCTGCTCGCCCTGCAAACACGTCAGCAACTCTCGACCACCGCTTTGTCGCTCGCCGCGCAAGCCGACCAGAATGTGCTGCGGCTATTCCAGTAAGCCGCGGCGCCGAACCCAGGACAGGGACCAGAATGGGCCTCAAAGTCGAACTCAAGCCCGGTGAACGCCTGATCCTAGGCGAGTGCCTGGTCACCAATGGTGAACAGCGCACGAGGCTCTTGATCGAAGGGCAGGCGGCGATTCTGCGCGAGAAGGAAATCATGACGCCGGAGCTGGCCAACACGCCGGCCAAGCGCATCTATCTCGCGCTTCAGATCATGTACAC
>DATCFB010000046.1:0-6756 GCA_036509755.1 Pseudolabrys sp.
CGCTTTCGGCCGCGGCTTCGACTATTATACCGGCTTCGTCTTCGAGCTCACCGATCCGGCGCGCACCGGCGACCCGCTGGTCGCCGGCGGCCGCTACGACGGACTTCTCACGCGGCTCGGCAGCGCCGAACCGATTGCCGCCGTCGGCTTCTCGGTGTGGATCGAACGCCTTGCGATCTATGGAGGCGGGCGATGAGCGCGCCGCTCGTTCTCGCCGTTCCGGCCAAGGGACGGCTTCAGGAAAACGCCGAGGCTTTCTTCGCGCGCTCCGGCCTTTCGCTGATCAAGCCGCGCGGCGCGCGCGATTATCGCGGCGCCGTCGCCGGGCTCGACGGCATCGAAGTCGCCTATCTCTCCGCCTCCGAGATCACCACCCAACTCGCGCAGGGCGCCGTTCACCTCGGCGTCACCGGCGAGGACCTGGTCCGGGAGCAGATCCCCGATGCCGACAATCGGATGGTGCTGATCGACGGCCTTGGCTTCGGATTTGCCAATGTCGTGGTAGCGGTGCCGCAGGCCTGGATCGACGTGCGCACGATGGCCGACATCGACGACGTCGCCACCGCCTTCCGTCACCATCACGACCGCAAGATGCGGGTCGCCACCAAGTACATCAATTTGACGCGCGACTTCTTCGCCCGCCAGGGCGTGGTCGACTACCGCATCGTCGAGAGCTCGGGCGCGACCGAAGGCGCGCCGGCCGCCGGCACGGCCGAGATGATCGTCGACATCACGACCACCGGCACGACGCTCGCCGCCAATGCGCTCAAGATCGTCGATGACGGCATTGTTCTGCGCTCGCAGGCGAACCTCGTCGCCGCGCGCACGGCTACTTGGACCGCCGAGCAGCGCGAGACTGCGCGCGTCATCCTCGACCGGATCACCGCGCAGCAGCGCGCCCGCTCATTCCGCGAGGTGCGCGCACGCTTTGCCGCCTGTGACGCGCGGCTCGTTGCTGCCGTTCGCGAACGCTTTTCGGTGGAAACGCCGTTCGGCGAACCGACATCATCGGGCATGCTGACGCTGCACTGCCCGCCGGCGCAGGTCTACGCGCTCACAACTTTCCTGCGCGAGAACGGCGCGGAAGCGGTGGCGGTCGCCGATCTCGATTACGTGTTTTCGAAAGACAATCCGCTCTACGCCAAGCTCGAAGCGAAGCTTTAAAGGCGCGCGGGCGCGCATGTGTCATTTCGCAGAACCGGGCAAAACGCCGGGCTGATGCCGCGGGTTCCCTAAAAAGATACCGCCGCATCGTTTTTCCAAATTCCGGCCGTCCGAAGAAGATTCATAGCGTCCACGCGGCGCGAATGCTTGCCCGGCTGCGTCAAAGCCTCCATCATCGTCGTCATCGATACGGGTCCTGTCGGCGAAATGCGTGTTGCAACGCAGCATCGCTGCCGATCGGTGCTTGTAAAACAAGTGGGGCGACAGGGAGAGACGTTTATGAACTTGCTACAGCGCATTTCTGCGCCACGCGCGCATTTGCTCGCGGGCGCTCTTATGGCCTCGGTGTTCGGCCTAGGCCTTGTCGTTCCAGCTCATGCCGCGGAATCGACCATCAAGATCGGCGTCATCGGCGAGGACGCGGCAGTCGCCGGCGCGTCGATTACCAAGGCGGCGCAACTTGCCGCCGACGAGATCAACGCCAAAGGCGGCATCAAGGGCCACAAGGTCGAGGTCATCACTTATGACGACCATTCCTCTGCGGCCGACGCCGTGCGGGCGTTCCAACGCGCCGTCAACCAGGACAAGGTCGACGCCGTCATCGCCAGCTACATCAGCGAGGTGGCGCTGGCCATCGAGCCGTGGTCGGCCCGCCTGAAAAAGGTCTGGATGACGCCGGGCGCGGCCTCGACCGACATCTCCAAGCACGTCCACGACGACTACGCGCATTACAAATACACCTTCCACGGCTGGCTGACCTCTGCCTTCATCGCCCAGTCCATCTGCGACTTCTCCAAGGATACCTTGGTGAAGGATTTCCACATGAAGACTTCGGTGGTGATGAGCGAGGACGCCGCGTGGACCACTCCGCTCGACGAGCGCTACCTTAAATGTCTACCGGAATCCGGCCTCAAGGTACTCGACCACATCCGCTTCAATCCGGACACGACCGACTTCACGCCGATCTACAACAAGATCGAGGGCCAACATCCGGACGTGATCATCACCGGCATCAGCCACGTCGGCGTGCAGCCGACCGTACAGTGGCATGATCAGCGCGTGCCGATCGCGATGGCCGGCCAGAGCTCGCAGGCGACCACCTCGACGTTCTGGAAGGACACCAACGGCGCGGCCGAAGGTGTCATCACGGCGACGGCGGCGGGCCCCGGTGTGGCAATCACTCCGAAGACCATTCCGTTCATCGAGGCCTACCAGAAGAAGTACGGCGCGACGCCGGCCTACAGCGGTTTCTCGGCCTATGACGACGTCTACATCCTGGCCGATGCCATTGCCGCTGCCGGCTCCAGCGATCCCGACAAGATCGTCAGCGAGATGGAGAAGACCGATTATGTCGGCACCATCGGCCGCGTGCAGTTCTACGGAAAGGACAGTCAGTACGCGCACGCGATGAAGTACGGGAAGGACTACGTCTCGGGCACCTTCATCCAGTGGCAGAACGGGAAACAGGTAACCGTGTGGCCGACCGACGTGGCCAACGCGAAGATCAAGTTTCCGGACTTCGTGAAGCTGCCGGAACAGCACGCCGCCAAGTAGCGCGTCCGCTCCGAACCAGATGCGGACCGTGACCGGGAATTAAGTTTTCCGGCCGCGGTCCGCCACGGCTCGCGGTGTCATGGCCCAGGCCCGGCAATTGCGCCGGACAGACGAGGACCACAATGCTTGGCTTGCAGATCCTGATCGATGGCTTCGCCATCAGCTCGCTCTACGCGATCGGCGCGATGGGCTTCACGTTGATCTTCGGCGTGTCCGGCGTGCTCAACCTGTCGCATGGCGGCATTATGGCGATCGCCGCCGTAATCGGCTGGCTCGCCGCCGGCGATCTCGGCCTCGGCACCTATCTCGGGACCTTGGTCGGCGTGATCGCTGGACTCGTCGCCTCATACGTCACCTATTTCGTCGTGATCCTGCCGATCCAGCGCTCGCGCGCGATTCCCCGCGACGAGACCGAGATCTTCATCCTCACGGGCACGCTGCTGTGGGGCATCATGATCCAGGTCGGCCTCGCCTGGCTGTTCACCGACAATCCGGTGACGATGCGGCCGCTGATCGAGGGCGTCACCTACATCGCCGGCGTGCGCACGCCGCGTAACGAGATCATGATCGCAGTCATCTGCTGGGTCGTGATCGGGCTGCTGTGGCT
Source organism: Pseudolabrys sp. (assembly GCA_036509755.1). GTDB lineage: Bacteria > Pseudomonadota > Alphaproteobacteria > Rhizobiales > Xanthobacteraceae > Pseudolabrys. The sequence goes on from DATCFB010000046.1 coordinate 3,326, forward strand.
GCTCGTCAACCGCACGCCAGCGGGCAAGCGTCTGCTCGCTGCCTCGATCAATCCGCGCGGCCTGACGCTGCTCGGCTTCGACCTCTCGCGCATCTACTTATTCGTCTGGGGTATCTATGGCGTGCTCGCCGGCGTCGCCGGCGTGCTGCTCGCCTCCTTCCTCGGCGTCAGTTCCGCCAGCGCCGGCCAGCTCACGGCAAGCGCCTTCTCGATCGTGGTGCTCGGCGGCCTCGGCAGCGTCTCGGGCTCGCTGGTCGCGGCTTATGTCGTCGGCTACCTGGAAACCATCACCGCCTATCTGATCGCGCCGACGCTGCGGCCGATTCCGGCGCTCCTGCTGCTGGTGCTGGTCATCTACGTGCGGCCGCAAGGCATCCTGGGACGACGTTAGGGAGACGGCGCATGAAGAACCTGCTCCGCTCCCCCGCGCTTTACATCGCCATCGTCGTCGCCATCGTCGCCGCGCTGCTGCCGCTATGGGCCTCGGCCTATCTGCTCGGCATTCTCACCATCGCCTATTACTTCGGCGTGTTCTCGATGTCCTGGGACTTGCTGTTCGGCTTCGCCGGCGAGGTCAATTTCGGCCCGACCTTTCTGATCGGGCTCGGCGCCTACACCGCCGCCATCCTCGACAACCAATTCGGCCCTCCGATCTTCGTCTGCGTCCTCGCCGGCGCCGTCGTGGCGGTGCTCGGCGGGCTCCTGCTCGCCGTTCCGGCGCTGAGGCTCAGCGGCCCCTATTTCGGTCTGGTAACGCTCGTCGCAGTGCTGCTGTTGCAGAACGCCATCGTCATCTTCGCGCATTGGACCGGCGGCGAGATCGGCATGACGGTGCCTGATATCCTGTCGATCGACGCGACCGAGAACTATTGGTACTCGCTCGCCTTCCTCATCGTCTGCGCCATCCTCCTGTTCGGGCTGTCGCGCTCGGCGGTCGGCCTCATTCTCCAGGCCAGCGGCCAGGACAGGATCGAGGCGCAGGCACTCGGCTTCAACGTGACCAAGCACAAGATCGCCGCCTTCTGCGTCAGCGCGCTGTTCTCCGGCGTGGCCGGCGCCATGCTCATCTTCTATATGGGCACGGCGTCCGTCGACACGGTCATCGATATCTCGATCGGCGTGCAGGTCATCATCGCCGCGGTCCTCGGCGGCCGCCGCACCATTCTCGGCGGCGTGCTCGGCTCGATCTTCCTCATCCTGGCGACCGAATTTCTGCGGCCGCTCGGCCAACTCAACACATTCGTGGTTTCGGCCGTCGCGCTGGCGGCGATTCTATTCTTCCCCGATGGACTGTTGGGTTACGTGCTGCGCGCGGGACAGCGCGAATGAGCGCGTCCGTCCGTCTTAAAGTCGAGAGCCTGACCAAGCGGTATGGCGGCCTTGTCGCCGTCAAGAACGTGTCGCTCGAACTGCATGCCGGCGAGATTCTCGGCCTCATCGGTCCGAACGGCTCCGGCAAGTCGACGGTGATGAAGCTCGTGATGGGCATCGAGCCCGTGACCGGCGGCACGATCACGCTCGGCGACGCCGATATCACGCGCTGGCCATCGCACCGCGTCGCTCGCGCCGGCGTCGGCATCGTCTTCCAGCACTCACGGCCGCTGCATCGGCAGACCGTGCTGGAGAACATCAAGCTCGCGCTCCTGCCCGATTCGCTGCTGCGGCTTTTCGCCGACCGCGACGTCGATACGCGGGCCCGCGCCATCGCCGATCGCGTCGGCCTGAGCGCCGTCGTCAACCGGCACCCCTCGACGCTACCTTTCGCCGACCTCAGGCGAATGGAAATGGCGAAGGCCATCGCACGCGATCCACAGGTGGTGCTGATCGACGAGCCGTTCGCCGGCCTCACGCTATCGGAGGTCGCCGCCTTCTCCGACCTGATCCGTGGCTTTCGCGACGAAGGCCGCGCTGTGCTGCTGGTCGATCACAACGTCAAGAGCGTCGCCGCGCTGGTCGATCGCGTCTTCGCCATGTATCTCGGCGAGCGAATTGCCGAAGGCACTGCCGAGGAGGTGATGCGCGATCCGACGGTGCGCCGCGTCTATCTCGGTGGCGAGATCACGGCCTCACTCAAACGCGACCAAGCCGGCGCGGCCAAGCCACCTTTCCTCAAGGTCGAGGATGTCAGTGTCCTCTACGGCAAGGCGCAGGCGCTCGACAAAGTCTCCATCCGGGTCGGCCAGGGCGAATTCGTCTCCATCGTCGGTTTGAACGGCGCCGGCAAGACGACGCTGTTCAACGCCATGTCCGGACTGCTGCCCCACTCCGGCAAGATCACGTTCGACGGCCAGGACCTGAGCCGTCTGACCGCCGGCGGCATCGCCCGCTTCGGCTTGGTGCAGTGCCCGGAGAGCCGCGAATTGTTCGGCGACATGAGCGTCGAAGAGAATCTCGATCTCGGCGGGCAGCATCTGACCGTGGCGCGGCGGCGCGAGCAGCACGACTGGCTGCTCGAATTATTCCCGATCCTGCGCGAACGCCGCACGCAGGCCGCCCGCACGCTCTCGGGCGGCGAGCAGCAGATGCTGGCGATCGCGCGCGCGCTGATGATGGACCCGAAGCTTCTGATCCTCGACGAGCCGACTCTGGGATTGGCGCCGGTGATCCTCGAACAGCTCGGCCGCGCGCTGGAGCGGCTGCGCGAGAAGTCGCCCATCACCGTCGTGCTGGGCGAGCAGAACGTCACCTTCGCACTGCCGCATGCCGACCGCGTCTATGTGCTCGAGCACGCCCGCATCGTCTGGGAGGGCGATCCGATGCGCTTCGCCAAGGAGATGGGCACGGGGTATTTGTAAGAGCCTCGAATTCCTTCGCTATCATGGCCGGGCTTGCCCCGGCCATCTCGCTTAGGCCGGCACCGTGCCTTCCTAAGCGGGGTCGCCGGGACAAGTCCGACGACGACAAGATCGCTTCACGCTCGGAGAGCGTCAGCAGAGTCACAGCGCCGCGTAATCGATCGGCTTGTGACGGTCCAACTTGCGCTCGATCTTCGGCAGCGGATACTTCAAGCCGCAGGCGCAATTGAACAGCACGACGCGATCCGTCTTCTTCACGCGGCCGTCGGCGAGCGCCTGTTTGTAGGCGGCATAGGTTGCCGCGCCCTCCGGGCACAACAGGAAACCCTCCTCGCGCGCCATCTCGTCGAGCGCCTTCTCGATTGCCGCATCCTCGACGGCGATGGCGAAGCCCTGGCTCTCGCGCACCGCGCGCAGGATCAGGAAGTCGCCGACCGCCTGCGGCACGCGGATGCCGGAAGCGATCGTATGCGCGTTTTCCCAGCGCGGCGCGTGCTCCTTGCCTTCCTCGTAGGCCTTCACCATCGGCGCACAGCCCGCCGCCTGCACCGCGATCATGCGCGGCCGCTTCGAACCGATGAAACCGATCTTCTCCAATTCGTCGAACGCCTTCCACATGCCGATCAGACCGGTGCC
>DATCFB010000047.1:0-7198 GCA_036509755.1 Pseudolabrys sp.
CATGCCCCGCGCGAGCGAACGGCCCCCGGTGACGATGAGCGGAGATTTGACCGCGCGCATCATGTTTGCCGGCCGCTCCTCGTCGCTGTCGGTGCAGATCGTCAACCACGTCCGCGACGCGCTGTTTGCCAAGCAGATCAAGCCCGGCGACTTCCTCGGCACCGAGAAGGACCTCGCGGCGCAATTCGGCACCAGCCGCATTGTCGCGCGCGACGCGCTGCGCACGCTGGAAGCACTCGGCATCGTCGAGATCCGCATGGGCAAAGGCGGCGGCGCGCGCATCGCGCACGGCAATCCGCGCCTGTTCGCCGAGGCGCTGGCGGTGCAGCTCGACCTCACCGGCGTTTCCGTCGCCGAGATCATGGATGCGCAGCGCGCGATCGAGACGCTCGCGGCCGAGCTCGCGGCCGAGAACGCCACGCCCGCGGACGTCGCGCGGCTGCGCCTGCTGCTGAAGCAGGCGGCAAACGTCATCGGCGACCTCGACGCCTTCACCCGGCTGTCGCGCGATTTCCATCTCGCCGTCGCCGAGGCCTCGCACAACCGCGTGCTCGTCGTGCAATTGATCTCGCTCGAGCACGTGTCGTGGCCGCGCCGCAACGTCACCGCGACGTCCCGGCTGGCGCGGCACATTCTGGACATTCACACCAAGCTCGCCGACCTCATCGAGCTGCGCGACGCGGCCGCCGCGCGCACGCTGATGAACGACCACGTCAAGATGATCCGCGCCCGCCGCGTCGCCGAGCGGGGGCATGCGCATGAAGCACCTGAGGAGGGAGGCTCATGCTGTTGAGCCGCCGCAGACTCGGCGCGCTCCCCTCCCCCTTGTGGGGAGGGGTTGGGGGTGGGGATCCATCGGGATGCGGCGAGCTCATGCTCAATCGCATTACCCCCCTCCCAAACCCTCCCCCACAAGGGGGGAGGGAACAGGCAGAAATCGTTGCACCGCCGAAATCAAAACGGAAAACGAAAGGGAGAAAACACAATGGCCAAGTTTCTCATCGAGCCGCACTTCCGCTTGCAGGAATGGATCGCGGAGGAAAAGGACTACTTCCGCCAGGAGGGTCTGGAATACGAATTCCGCGAGCTGATGCGCTCGACCGCCGGCAAGATTCACGACAAAGGCGACAAGGTCGGCGCCTATCAGTCGTTCGAGGAAGGCCGCAAGTCGAACGTCTCCTGCGCCTGCCACTGGACGGTGAACGTCGCCGCCAGCAACGGCCACGGCAAGATGATGACCGACGTCTATTCGGTGGCGCCGGCCGGCGTCTTCGTCGCGCCGGACTCGACCATCAAAGACCCGTCGCAGCTCGCCGGCGTGCCGGTGTCGGTCGGCTACCAGTCGGGCAGCCATTACTCGACGGTGCAGGCGCTCGAGCAGTATCTCAAGCCTGAAGAGATCAACCTCGTCTACTCCGACGGCATGCTGTTCGCGCGCATGGAGAAGCTGTTCGAGGGCAAGGCGCCGGCGGTGCACCTGTTCGGCGGGCCCTATTACTTTGCCGAGCAGCTTGGCTACCGCAAGGTGATCGACTGCACCTTCATGATCGGCACCATGATCCATGGCGATCCCGATCCGGAAGACCTGCGCAAGTTCTTCCGCGCGCTGCGCAAGGCGCAACGCGACCTCGACCTGCGGCCCGAGCTCTACACGCACTATTACAAGAACGAGTTTCCCGACCGCTTCCACGCCAAGATGGACACACGGCGCTGGGGCCCGGGCGAGCGGCTGGTGTTCGAGCCCTACACCAAGGAGGTCTACGAGGAGTCGTTCGAGTGGATCGCCGCGCACGGCATCTTCCCGGACGGCGCGATGGGCGCCGGCCAGTACGAGCGGGCGACCCTGTCGCTGGTGTGAGTTGGGCACCATCCCTCCCCTGAAAGGGGGGGATGGCTCCGCGCCTGGCGCGGAGACGGGTGGGGTCCACTCTCAGCCACGCGCAAACCCCCACCCGGCCAGCTTCGCCGGCCACTCTCCCCGCAAGCGGGGGAGGGACCAGAAGAGACATCATGCCGCGCCGCGAAGACCGCTTCGCGGCGCTTTTCTTTAGGCCCGTCCTCATGCATTCTGTCCCTCAACGGAATTCAAAAAACGTCCGTTCTGGGAGGGACCATCATGAAGCGCATCCTGTTGACCGGCCTTGCCATGCTGGCGGCGGCCGGATTGTCCACCGCCGCCAACGCGCAAGGCACGGTGAAGATCGGCGTCATCGCCGCCTATTCGGGCCAGTTCGCCGACACCGCGGCGCAGATCGACAACGGCATCAAGCTTTATATGAAGCAGCACGGCGACAAGGTCGCCGGCAAGACGATCGAGATCATCCGCAAGGACACCGGCGGCCCGAACCCGGACGTCGCCAAGCGCCTCGCGCAGGAATTGGTCGTTCGCGACAAGGTCGACATCCTCGCCGGCTTCACGCTGACGCCCGAGGCGCTCGGCGCCGCCGGCATCGCCACCGAGGCGAAGAAGCTGCTCGTCGACATGAACGCCGCGACCTCGATCGTCACCGAGAAGTCGCCCTACATCGTGCGCACGTCGGTGACGCTGGCGCAGATCTCCGAGACGGCCGGCACCTGGGCTGCGACCAAGGGCGGCGTCAAGAAGGTCTACACCATGGTGTCCGACTATGGCCCCGGCCTCAACGCCGAGGAGGGCTTCCAGAAGGCCTTCAAGGCCGCCGGCGGCGAGATCGTCGGCTCGGTGCGCATGCCGGTGGCGAACCCGGACTTCTCGGCCTTCGTGCAGCGCGCCAAGGACCTGAACCCGGAAGCGATCTTCATCTTCGTGCCGGGCGGCGCCCAGCCGGCGGCGCTCGGCAAAGCCTTCGCCGAACGCGGCATGGACCCGAAGAAGATCAAGATCATCTCGACCGGCGAGGCGGTCGACGAGACCGCCGTCAAGGCGCTCGGCGACCTCTCCATCGGCCGCATCTCGGTCTGGCACTACGACTACAATTTGCAGACCAAGACGAACAAGGACTTCGTCAAGGCGTTCAACGCCGACTTCAAGCGCAACCCGGACTTCTTCGCCGTCGGCGGCTATGACGGCATGCACCTCATCTACGAGGCGCTGAAGAAGACCAAGGGCAAGACCGACGGCGATTCACTCATCGCCGCCGCCAAGGGCATGAAGTGGGAAAGCCCGCGCGGGCCGATCTCGATCGATCCCAAGACGCGCGACATCGTGCAGAACGTCTACATCCGCCGCGTCGAGAAGGTGAACGGCAAGTACGTCAACGTCGTGTTCGACACCATCAAGGACGTGAAGGACCCGACGCACAAATAAGCGCACCGCCTTTGCCTCCCCCTGAAAAGGGGGAGGTCGCGGGCCGCGGCGCGGCGGCTGGCGGGCGGGGGTCATGCCAGGAAATATGACCCCCTCTCAGCCCCTTCCCCTTGCAGATGAGGGGACGCAAGAGCGACTGCCCTTGCCGGCGCATTCCGCGATGGTCGATGCCGTAATATTACAAGCTGAGCGGTAACAGGCCCATGCTGCCACCCGTCTTCGGTGTGCTGTTCGACGGCCTGGCCTACGGCATGCTGCTGTTCGTCCTCTCGGTCGGGCTGTCGGTGACGCTCGGATTGATGAACTTCGTCAATCTGGCGCATTGCGCCTTCGCCATGCTCGGCGGCTACGTCACCGTCACCTTAGTGAACGATTTTAACTGGCCGTTCCTGGCGACGCTGCCGGTGGCCTTCGCCGCCGCCGCCGTTGCGAGCATCGTGTTCGAACGCATCCTTTATCGCCGTCTCTATCGCGCCAGCGACCTCGACCAGGTCCTCCTGACCATCGGCATCGCCTTCATCTCGGTCGCGATCGCCGCCTACATCTTCGGCACGCTCCAGCAGCCGATCGAGACGCCCGCCTTCCTGCGCGGCGCGGTCGGCGTCATGGGGCTGGCGCTCGGCAAATACCGGCTGTTCCTGATCGCCGTGGCGCTCGTCGTCACGCTCGCGCTCGTTGTCGCGCTCGATTACACGCGCTTCGGCGCGCAGGTGCGCGCCGCGGTCGACAATCAGCGCATGGCGCGGGGCTTAGGCATCGACGTCGAGCGCACCTTCGCCTTCACCTTCGCGCTCGGCTCCGGGCTCGCCGGCTTGGGCGGCGCGCTGGCCATCGACATCGTCGGCCTCGATCCGAATTTCGCCTTCACCTATCTGGTCTACGTGCTGATCATCGTCTCGGTCGGCGGACTGGGCTCGATCGTCGGCTCCTTGGCCGCCGCCTGCCTCATCGGCGTGAGCGACATCGCCGGCAAATATTACGCGCCCGAGCTCGGCGCCTTCATGATCTATCTCGTCATGGTGCTGGTGCTGATGTGGCGGCCCGCCGGCCTGTTCGGGAAGCGGTGAGCGCGATGAGCATGAGCGCTTCGCTCACCCCACAGCAATACCTGCAGGCGCGCGGGCGCTGGCGTCCGATCGAGATCGTGTTCTGGCTGGCGACGCTGACGCCGTATGTCCTGTTTCCGGACTATTTGTCGCTGGCGAGCCAGATCGCCGCCGCCGCGCTGTTCGCCTTGTCGCTCGATTTGATCCTCGGCTATGCCGGCGTCGTCTCGCTCGGCCACGCCGCCTTCTTCGGCGTCGGCGCCTACACCGCCGGCATCTTCTCGAAATATGTCTGGGGCGACGTGTTCTCCGGCCTGATCGTCGCCGGGCTGCTCGCGGCGCTGGTCGGCTGGGCATCGAGCTTCATCATCGCCCGCTTCCGGCACCTGACGCTGATCATGATCACGCTCGGGCTCGGTCTCCTGCTCGCCGAAGCGGCGAACCGCGCAAATTGGCTGACCGGCGGCTCCGACGGCCTTCAGGGCATGTCGATCTCGCCGATCTTCGGCGTCTTCAATTTCGACCTCTACGGCAAGACCGCCTACGCCTATTCGCTCGCCGTATTGTTCGTGATGTTCCTGGCGGCGCGGCGGCTGGTGAACTCGCCCTTCGGCCTTGCTTTGCGCGGCATTCGCGAGAATTTCGTGCGCATGCCGGCGATCGGCGCGGAGAGCCGCGCCCACATCCGCACCGTCTACACCATCGCAGCCGGCATGGCCGGCATAGCCGGCGCCGTGATCGCCCAAACGACGCAGACCGTCGCGCTTGAATCGATCGGCTTCCAGCGTTCCGCCGACGTGCTGGTGATGCTGGTGCTCGGCGGCGCCGGACGGCTCTATGGCGGCCTCGTCGGCTCCATCATCTTCCTGGTCGCGCGCGACCAGTTCTCCGGCATCGCGCCGCAGTTCTGGTATTTCTGGATCGGCGTATTGCTCATCGGGGTCGTGATGCTGCTGCCGAACGGCATCCTCGGCGGCCTGTCGCTGTTGTGGTCGCGCTGGAGGAAGCCATGACCGCGATGGCGCTTCAAACTCACGACGCGATCGCGAGCCGCGGGGTTGCTTTGGCGATGCGCCGCCTGACGAAGAGCTTCGGCTCGCTGCCGGTCTCGCGCGACATCACGCTCGACCTGCCGGTCGGCGCGCGTTACGCGCTGATCGGGCCGAATGGCGCCGGCAAGACGACGCTCATCAATCTCGTTACCGGCATGCTCAAGCCGGACGCGGGGCAGATCATGCTCGGCGAGGAAGACATCACCGCACTCGAGCCGCAGGCGCGCGTCAGGCGCGGCCTTGCCCGCACTTTCCAGATCAATACTCTGTTTGCCGGTCTCAATCCGCTGGAAGCCGTCACGCTGGCGGTCTCCGAGCGCGACGGACTGTCGCGCAACTTCTGGCGGCCGCTCGCGGCCAACGGTGCCGCGATCGACGAAGCCTACGAGACCCTGCGCAAGCTCAAGCTCGCCGATTGCTGCTATCAATTGACGCGCGAATTGCCTTACGGCCGCCAGCGGCTACTCGAGATCGCGCTGGCGCTGGCGACGAAGCCGAAAGTGCTGCTGCTCGACGAGCCGGCCGCCGGCGTGCCGCCGGAGGAATCGGGCGAGATCTTTGAGGTCGTCGCCGGCCTGTCCGACAAGCTTACGCTGCTGTTCATCGAGCACGACATGCAGGTCGTGTTCCGCTTTGCCACGCATATCATCGTGCTGGTCGGCGGCGCCGTGTTCACGCAAGGCACGCCGAAGGAGATCGCCTCCGATCCCGGCGTGCGCGAGGTCTATCTCGGAACGCGCAAGCATGGCTGAGCCGCTCCTGAGAGTGGAGAGCGTGACGGCGGGCTACGGCGATGCCGTCGTGCTGCATGGCGTGTCGCTGGAGATTCCGGAGCACGGCAGTCTCGCCGTGCTCGGCCGCAACGGCGTCGGCAAATCGACGCTTCTGCTCACCATCATGGGCTATACGCAGATGCGCGCCGGCAAAGTGTTCTGGCGCGGCAAGGACGTCTCGCGCTTGCCGCCGAATCGTCGCGCGCTAGCGGGCATCGGCTGGGTGGCGCAGGAGCGCGAGATTTTTCCGTCGCTGTCGGTCGAGGAGAACCTCACGGTGGCGGCGCGGACCGGAGCCTGGACGCTCGACGCGATCTACCGGATGTTCCCCCGCCTCGCCGAGCGCCGCCGCAACATGGGCAATCAACTCTCCGGCGGCGAGCAGCAAATGCTGGCGATCGCCCGCGCGCTCATGACCAATCCGTCGCTGCTCCTGCTCGACGAGCCGTTCGAGGGCCTGGCGCCGGTGATCGTCGAGGAGTTGATCAATGCGATCACGCTGCTGCTTGCCGACCGCAAGATTGCCATCGTCCTGGTGGAACAGCACACCGAAGTGGCGCTCGAACTCACGCGCGATGCGGTCGTGCTCGAGCGCGGCGCGGTGGCGCATCGCGCGGCTTCGGCCGAGCTCATGCGCGACACCGCAACGCTCGAGCGCCTGGTCGGCTTGCGCGTGGCGGCGAGCGCGTGACAAAATTTCCTTTCTGACGCTGGCCTCTCACTTCCCCCTCCCCCCACGAGCTGTTGCGAGTGGTGGGGAGGGGTCAGGGGTGGGGGGCGAACTTGCTCCGCGCTTTGAGTATCCCCCCACCCCGGTTTGCAATCGCAAGCGATTGCAAACCGACCCTCCCCACCGCTTCGCGGGGGGAGGGAAAGAAGACAGTGCAAGGACTCTTGCGATGCCCAATCCCATGATCCCCCGCGAACGCGCCGACTTCTCGGCCATTGTCGACCGGTCGCCGTTGAAGCTGCCCGGCAAGGCGCGAATCGTGTTCTGGACCATCGTGAACTACGAGGTCTGGGACATTCACAAGCCGATGG
>DATCFB010000048.1:0-25897 GCA_036509755.1 Pseudolabrys sp.
CAGTTCGATCGAGCGTCGCAGGAATTGTCCCTGCTGCGCTTTCTCGAGATCGATGGGGCTCACGACGGTGGCGTGCTGCGGGAAGACCTCGACCAAGCCTTCTTCCTGAAGCCGCATCAGAGCGTCGCGCACCGGCGTCGAAGACAGCCCGAACCGGTCCTGCAATTCCGCGCGCGACAGCACAGCGCCCGGCGCCAGCGTCAGCGCGATGATCTCTTGCCGGAGCATGTCGAACACGTAAGCGGCGCCGCCGCGAACGCGCTCGCGTGTTCGGGCCGACGCCGTCGTCACGTCGTCCATAGGCTCGCCTCCGTCTCGTGCTCCAGTCGTAGCATAGCGCAAGTTGACGCACTAATGCATCAATGCTTTAACATCTGCGCGCGGGCCGGACATGTTCTGAAGAGTGTGATGCATGCTTTCCTTTGCCACGCGCGACAAACTCAAGACCGTCAGCACGGCGACGATCTGCACGGCGCTGTTCAAGCGCGGCCTGCGCAATCAGTACATCCAGGACGTCCGCCCGCTCAATCCGGCGGCGGGGCCGATGATCGGTGAGGCTTTCACGCTGCGCTACATTCCCGCGCGCGAGGACCTGAACCCGATCACCGTGTTCCAGGACCGCTCGCATCCGCAACGCAAGGCGGTGGAAGAATGCCCGCCCGGCGCGGTCTTCGTCATCGACAGCCGCAAGGATCCGCGCGCGGCCTCGGCCGGTTCGATCCTGGTCACCCGGCTGATGGTGCGCGGCGTCGCCGGCGTCGTCACCGATGGCGGCTTCCGTGACTCGCCGGAAATCGCGACGATGGCCATGCCGGCCTATCATAATCGTCCAGCCGCGCCGACCAATCTCACAATTCATCAGGCGCTCGATATCAACGTGCCGATTGCCTGCGGCGACGCGCCGGTGTGGCCGGGCGATGTCATCGTTGGCGATGCCGAGGGTGTTGTGGTGATCCCGGCGCATCTCGCCGACGAGATTGCCACCGAGGCGGTCGAGATGACGGCGTTCGAGGACTTCGTGACGGAAGAGGTGCAGAATGGCCGCTCCATTCTCGGCCTTTATCCGCCGACCGACGACAAGGCCAAGCAGGACTTCGCTACCTGGCGAAAGCAGAAAAACCGATAGGTGGCGCAACGGTCGCGCACAAGCGGCCAGACTGTTCAAACTTTCTTCGCAACATTCAGAAGAAATGCACGCAGCGCCAGCTTGCGTGAGACCAGAGGGAGGAGTGCCAATGTCTATCAACTTGACGCGCCGCGTTGTCGTCGGAGGGCTGGCGAGTTCCGCAGCCTTTCCCGCTTTTGCTCAAAATCTCAAGCTGCCGACTTCGCCGGTCACGCTCAATTTCGTCGACGTCGCGGGCAATCTCGCGCTGACGCAGAAGGCGATCGAGGCCTATCGCGACAAGAATCCGAAGCTCGTGTCGCGCGTGACCTTCTCGAAGGCGCCGGCGCCGGAACTGCCCGGCAAGGTCAAGGCGCAGCAGGATGCCGGCCGAGTCGACATCGACGGCGTGCTCACCGGCATCGACGCGCTGTCGGCCGGCGTCGACCAGAAGCTTTGGATTCCTATTGCGTCCGACTACGCGAGCAAACTGCCGAAGCTCGACGACATCTATCTGCCCGGCGCCAAGAAAATGCAGCAACTCGCCTCGAACCAGGGCGTCTGCATCGTGTTCTGCCCGGCCGGCCCGGTGATGGAATACATGCCGGATAAGGTGAAGAAGGTGCCGGAGACGGCGGAAGACCTGCTCGCCTGGGCCAAGGCCAATCCGAACCGCTTCATGTATGCGCGCCCGGCCAATTCCGGCCCCGGCCGCGTCTTCATGATGGGCCTGCCCTATATCCTCGGCGACAAGGACCCTCACGATCCGAAGAAGGGCTGGGACAAGACCTGGGCGTATCTGAAGGAGCTCGGCCAGTACATCGAGTACTATCCGGGCGGCACCGGGCCCACCATGAAGGAGCTCGGCGAGGGATCGCGCGACATGATCCCGTCGCAGATGGGCTGGGACATCAACCCGCGCGCGCTTGGCATCGTCCCGAAAGAGGCCAAGGTCTTTTTCCTCAAGGGGTATCACTGGATTCTGGATGCGCACTACCTGTGCATCCCGAAGGGCGTGTCGCAGGACAAGCTCGCGGTGCTGATCGACTTCCTCAACTTCATGCTGTCGAAGCCTGCGCAGGCGATGACCTATGACGACGGGTACTTCTACCCGGGCCCGGCGGTAAAGGACGTGCCGCTGTCGATGGCGCCTGCCTCAAGCCAGAAGGTGATCCAGGAGTTCGGCCGGGCGGAATACGCCAATGAGATCACCTCGCATCCGCAGGAGACCCCGCTGCTGCCCGACAATCTCGTCTATGCGTTCAGCCGCTGGGACGAGGAAATCGGCTCCAAGAAAAAGAAGTAATGTAGACTAACGCAGACGAGGCTGGCGGCCCTGGCCGCCGGCCTTGTCATGCCGGTCTGCTGGGGGACACTTCGCAATGGCTATCGCCGGACGTGACTTCCGCGAATTGCGGCTCGACGACATGAGCCGCAATTTCGGCACCGTCAACGCGCTCAAGGGCGTGACGCTTACGGTGCGTCGCGGCGAATTCATCGCCTTGCTCGGTCCCTCCGGTTGCGGCAAGTCGACCGCGCTCAATTGCCTCGCCGGCCTGCTGACGCTCTCCGGCGGCAGCATCTGGCTGGACACGACCCGCATCGACCGGCTCAAGCCCGAGGAGCGCGGCTTCGGCATGGTGTTCCAGAACTACGCGCTGTTCCCGCACATGAGCGTGCGCAAGAACATCGCCTTCGGGCTGAGCATGCAGGGCCGGCCCAAGGCGGAAATCGAGCGCAAGGTCGACGAGGCTTTGGCGATCGTGCGACTGGGGGAGCAGGGCCACAAGCTGCCCGGACAGCTCTCCGGCGGTCAGCAGCAGCGCGTGGCGATTGCCCGCGCCATCGTTATCGAGCCGCCGCTCGTCCTGATGGACGAGCCACTGTCGAATCTCGACGCCATGCTCCGGCTCGAAATGCGCGCCGAAATCCGCCGCATTCACGACGTGATCGGCTCGGCCACAATCTACGTGACGCACGATCAGGAAGAGGCGCTGTCGCTCGCCGACCGCATCGTCGTGATGCAGTCGGGCGAGGTCTTGCAGGTCGGGACGCCCGAGGACCTCTATGTGCGGCCGGCGCGTTTCGAAGTCGCGGAATTCATGGGCTATCGCAATCAGCTCCACGTCGCTGCTGCGCGCGCCGGCAATCGCGTCGCGATCAAGGCTGGCGGCATCAAGCTCGAAGGCACGGCCGTCGAACCGTTCGTCGACGGCGACGCCATCGCGGCGATCCGGCCCGACGATGTTGCGGTCGCTGCCGATGGTCCGGTCGAGGTGAAGACCGACGCGTCGCAGTATCACGGCGATTATTTCTACTCGTCGGGCCACACCGCCGACGGCGTCGAACTGTTTTTCCGCTCGGACCGGCGGCTGGACAAGGGCGAGCCGGTTCGTCTCGCCGCCGATCCTTCACGCGTGCTGGTCTATTCCGGGAGCCGTCCGTGAGCGAAGCGGCGCTGAGGAAGCCGGCCGACCGGCCGCCGCTGCGCGTGCGCCTGGCGCTGCGCGACATCGACGGCGTCACGCTGCTGGTGTTGCCGGCGGCGCTGTTCGTGCTGGTGCTGTTCATCTATCCTTTCACCTACGGCTTCGTGCTGTCGTTCAAGCCGAAGGCGGGCGACTGGCTCGCCAATTATCGCAAGTTCTTTTCCGATCCGTTCCTCTACGACACGGTCGGTGCCACCTTCCGCCTCGCAATTCCGGCGACGCTCATCAACGTCTTCGTATCGATCCCGATTGCGCTCCGCGTGCGGCGGCTCGAACGCCGCCGTGTGCTCACCACGCTGCTGGTCGTGCCGATTACGCTCGGCACGGTGCTGATCGCCGAGGGCCTGTTGATCTATCTGGGACCGCAGGGCTGGTTCAACCGCGTGCTGAGCCTCGTCGGCATCGGCCACGTACGGCTGGTGCACAACTATACCGGCGTGATGCTGTCGCTCATCCTCTCCGGATTCCCGTTCGCGTTTCTTTTGACGCTGTCGCATCTGACGGGCATCGATCCCTCGCTTGAGCACGCGGCCGCGACGCTCGGCGCCAAAGCGCGGGCGCGGTTCTGGCACATCATCATGCCGCTCCTGGCGCAGGGCCTCGCCATCAATCTCTGCCTGTCCTTCGTGCAGACGTTTTCGGTCTTTCCATCGGCGGTGCTGCTCGGCGCGCCGGCCGGCGCCACGCGCGTCATCTCCATCGCCGCTTATCAGGCCGCCTATGAGCAATATGACGCGTCGATGGCCTCGGCGATCGCCATGATCATGGGCTTCTGCCAACTCGCCGTCGTCGCCGTCATCCTCGCCTCGCGCGGCGTCTGGTATCGCGGCGCCACCGGCGGCGGCAAAGGCTGACGCTCATGAAGGCGGACAGATCGATCTCCGAGCGGCTGTGGGCGATCGCCATCTGGGCACTCATTGTCTTCTTCATCGTCAATTTCCTGGCGATGATCGCCACCGTCGTGCTGAATTCTTTCGGCACCCGCTGGTTCAACACGTGGCTGCCGGCAGGCTTCACGACGCGCTGGTACTACTCGGCCTGGGATGAATTCCAGTTGCATGACGTGCTGGTCGTCACGTTCGAAGTCGTCGGCGCCGTTGTACTGGTGTCCGGCATTCTCGGCGTGCCGGCTGCCTATGCGCTGGCGCGGCGCAATTTTCCGGGCATACGGGCGATCGTCCTCCTGTTCCTGCTGCCGATGCTGATCCCGCCGATCACCTTCGGCATTCCGCTCGCGACCGTGCTGTATCAGGCGCGTTTCGGCGGCAACATTTCCGGCGTCATCCTCGCCAACCTGGTGCCGACGGTGCCGTTCGTGGTGCTGGTGATGGTGCCGTTCATCGAGCAGATCGATCCGCGCATCGAGGCGGCGGCGCGCGTGTTTGGCGCCGGCACCTGGCGTCTGTTCGTCCACGTGCTGCTGCCGCTCCTGGCGCCCGGCATTCTCGCCGCGCTGCTCCTGGTGCTGGTGCGCACGATCGCGATGTTCGAATTGAGCTTCTTCACCGCCGGACCCGGCAGTCAAACTCTGGTGGTCGCGCTCTATTATGCGGTCTATGCCGCCGGCGTGCGTGCCGGGCAATCGATCGATGCCATGGCGGTCATCTATATGCTGACGACGTTGGTGTGGCTGTTGATCGCGCTGCGCTTTGTCGATCCGACGCAGATCGTCACACGCGTGAAGAAAGAAGCGACCTGAGCAGGCGATCAGCTGCCGGAAAAATTCGGCACGCGCCGCTCGGCGGTGGCTTTGACGCCTTCCTTAAAATCGTCGGTGTTACGCAGCCGCGTCTGCTCGACCAGTTCGTGCTCGGTCGCCTTGAGCACGCGGTCGGCGATATCGCCGCGCATGGTGGCCCGGGTTGAGACAAGCGCGAGCGGTGCGTTCTCGGCGATCTCCGCGGCGAGCTTCAGCGCCGCATCGCGCACCTGGTCCTGCGGCACCAGCACGTCGGCAAGCCCCATGGCGTGAGCGTCCGTGCCGGCGACACGGCGGGACGTATAGAACATCAGCGAGGCTTTCGTCGGCCCGATCACGGCCGGCAGCGTCACCGTCAGGCCGAAGCCGGGATGGAATCCGAGCCGCGTGAAGTTGGCGGCGAAACGCGCTTCCGCGCAGGTGACACGGAAGTCCGCCACCATGGCGAGGCCGAGACCGCCGCCGACGGCCGCGCCGTGGATGGCGGCGACGATCGGCTTCTTCGTGCGAAACAGCCGGTTGCCCTCGAGATAGAGATGCTGCACGGCGGCCTCGCGATTGAGTTCACCGGGCCGCTGGCCGGCCTTGTCGAGCGCCGATCCGTCGCCGAAATTGGCGCCGGCGCAGAACGATTTGCCCTGCGACGCCAGCACGACGGCGCGGCAGGTGATGTCGCCGTCCAGCGCTTCGAGCGCGCCGGCGATCTCCTGGATCAGCGCAATGTCGAAGAAGTTGTGCGGCGGGCGCCTGATCTCGATCAGCGCGACATGCCCCCTGCGCTCGACGCCGATATCCTTGAACGGGCCCATCGTGTGGTCCTTCTATTCGGCCGCGTCGCGGCCTTGCGCCTGTTGCGCGCCGGTTTTCAGGATCAGCGCATCGACCACTGTGACGCCGCCGCCTTCGGCATGCACGATCACCGGATTGAGATCGATTTCTGCGATTTCATCGGCATGGTCGTTAGCGAAGTGCGAGACTTTCACCATCAGCGCGACGAGCGCGTCGACGTCGGCCGGTGGCGCGCCGCGGAATGCTGCGAACAGCCGTGCGCCCTTGAGCCGGCCGATCAGCGTGCGCGCCGCGTCGTGGTCGAGCGGCACCGGGGCGAGCGCCGTGTCGGCCATCGCCTCGACCAGCACGCCGCCGAGCCCGACCATCAAGAGCGGCCCCCAGCGTTCGTCGCGATTGATGCCGAGGATGACTTCGCGACCGGGCCTCGCCATCGGCTGCACCAGCACGCCGTCGATGTGCGCACCCGGCGCATGCCGGCGCGCCGAGGCGATGACGCGCTCGTAAGCGGCGCGGACATCGGCGCCCGCGATATTAAGCGCGACGCCGCCGGCTTCGGTCTTGTGCGGAATGCCGGCGGATTGGATTTTCAGGGCGACCGGAACGGCCATCGCCAGTGCGGCGGCTTCCGCCTCCGCCGCGGATTGCGCGAGCACGGCGCCGTCGTCGCTGACGATGCCGTAGGCCGCGAGCAAAGGCCGCGCCTGCCATTCGCCGATCACCGGCTTTGCCGCCGCCAGCAAAGCGCGGGTCGCATCGCGTGCCGCCGACGGCGAGGATGTCGCCGCGCTGGGCCGGGCGGTAATGCGTTCGCGCCGCTCCCGGTAGTCGAGAAGGGCGCGCATTGTGCGCGTGCAGCCAAGCGGGCTGGTGAAGAGCGCGTAGCCCGCCTCGTTCAGGATCTCGATGCTGCGCTCCGACGGCAGCGTATAGGTCCACATGAACACCGGCTTGCCGATCTCGCGCTTGAGGTCCTTCAGCTTCTGCAAGTCGCCTTCGAAAAATGCGGAGCGGCGCGCGCTGACCACGACAATAACGCCGTCGATGAGCGGCGACTCTGCGACGATGTGGGCGAAAGTGGCGTAGCCCATCTTGTGCACGCCTTGCGCCGTCGAATCGACCGGGTTCTCCGATGTCCCATACGGGGGGATGTGCTGTTCGAGCGCACGCCGTGTCGCGGCATCGAGCACGGGCACATCGAGCCCGTTAGCGGCGCAGGCATCCGCCGTCCAGATGCCGCCGCCGCCGGAGGCCGTGCAGATGCCCATGCGCTTGCCGGCCGGCAAGCGGTCGCCGCAGGCGAGAAAGCCGGTCGCCAGATCGAGCATCTCGTCGAAGTCGCGGCCCTCGATCAGCCCGTAATGCTCGAAGATCGCGCGGTAGGCCGCCTGCGAGCCGGCGAGGGAGGAGGTGTGCGAGGCGACCGCGCGCATGCCGGCTTCCGATTGCCCGATCTTGCCGACGATCAGCGGCTTGCCGGCCTTCAGCGCCTTCTCGGCGGCGCGCTTGAATTTCTCCGGCGATTTGACGTCCTCGATCAGCAGCAAGAAGACATCGGTGCCGCCCTCGGCGAGGAGATAGTCGAGCACGTCGGCGACATCGAGCGCCGCTTCATTGCCGGTCGTGATGACGTGGCGGAACAGAATGTTGCGCGGCCGCGCGCGATCGAAAAAGGCGAAGCCGAGGCCGCCGCTCTGCGAGATGACGGACACCTGGCGGCCGCCGATCGGCTGCGTCGGCTTGATCGCGCCGGCGTTCTTGTCCAGCGCCGGCGAGAAGGTCGGGCAAAGCGAAGCGGCGATGTTGGCGTAGCCTTCCGAGTTCGGCCCGGTCACCGCCATGTCGTAGCGGCGGGCAATGGCGGCGATGTCCGCCTGCATGCGCGCGCCTTCGCCGCCCGGCTCCTCGGCAAAGCCGGATGACATGATTACCGCCGCCTTGATCCCGGCCTTGCCGCAGCGCTCGAGTTCGGCGGCGACGTGCACGGCGGGGATGATCAGCACCGCCATGTCGACCGTCTCGGGCAGCACATCGACCGACGGGTAAGCCTTGTGTCCTTGCACCTCGGCTGCGCTGCGGCTGATCGGGTAGACCTTGCCGCCGTAGGGATGGCTGAGAATGGTTTCGAAGATGCGGCCACGCAGGCCGTGCAGGTCCGACGACGCGCTGACCACGGCCACCGATTTCGGCCAGAACAGCTTCTGCAAATCGGCCACGGCGTTCCTCTCGGCTATCGCAGGCCCAACCCGCGGGCGATGATACCGCGCAGGATCTCGGTGGTGCCGCCCTGAATGGTCAGCTTCGGCGCGATCATGGTGGCGAAGGCGAGTTGATCCTCCAGCGTTTCGCGATTGCCGATCTCCGGCTCGAGAAAGGCGGTGAGCTCGCGCACGCGGTTCGGCAGCTTCTGCTCCCAGATCGTACCGAGATCCTTCACCAGCGAGCCCTCCACCACGGGCTCCTTGCCGGCATGCAGCATGCCGGCCACCGAAACCGACATGCGCCGCAGCGTGTGCAGTTGCGCGACCAGGCGGCCGAGGCCCTCGGCGCCGCGCAGATCGGGCTCGGGGCCGAGCGCGCGGATCAGCTCGAGCATTACGTAGAAGGTCTCGAGGAAGCGTTCGGGGCCGCTGCGCTCGTAGGCGAGTTCGCTCGTCGCCTGTTTCCAGGCGCCGTCGATTTCACCCAAGACGTGATCGTCGAGGATGAAGGCGTCATCGAACACGACCTCGTTGAAATCGTGCTGGCCGCTCATCTGATAGATCGGATTGACGGCGACGCCCGGCGTCTTCATGTCCACCAGGAACTGCGTCAGGCCGTGGCGGCGATTCTCCTTCGTCGCCGGCGAGGTGCGGAACAGGCCGAGCATGTAGTCGGCGATGTGCGCGTTCGATGTCCAGATCTTCGAGCCGTTAATGCGGAAGCCGCCGTCGACCTTGGTCGCCTTGGTCTTGGCCGCGAACAGATCGGAGCCCGAGCCCGGCTCGCTCATGCCGATGACGAAGCACAGTTCGCCGCGGCAGATGCGCGGCACGATGTCCTGCTTGACGTGCTCGGGCGCGTATTTGATGAGCACCGGCCCGCTCTGCCGGTCGGCGACGAAATGCAGGCGCACCGGCGCATTGGCGACGCGGAATTCCTCCGTGACGACGTAGCGTTCGAGAAACGAGCGCTCGCGACCGCCATATTTCTTCGGCCACGTCATGCCGATCCAGCCTTTGGCGCCGACCCGGCGGCTGAACTCGCGATTATGCGAGTCGCCGTGTCCCGGACGGTAGGGATCGAAGGTGCCGGCCGCGATTTCCTCGGCAAGGAAGGCGCGAACCTCGGTGCGCAAGGCATCGCATTCGGGCGGCAGCCTGATCTGGTCGAATTGCAGAGCGGTCGTCATCGCGAGGCCACCAGCGGCCAGAATTCATCGGCACCGCCCGCAGCGACGCGGTTGCCAAGCGCGGCGGCCCAATGGCTCTCATTGCCGAAGTCGTCGCGCCAGCCGAGCATGCGCAGCGTGAAGCGATGCAGAATATGCTCCTTGGTAAAGCCGATGGCGCCGAACACCTGATGCGCGATGGCCGATCCTTCCTGTGCTGCTTCGGCGCAACGGATCTTGGCGGACGCGGCCTCGAGAAAGACGGCGTCGTCGATCGCCTCCATCTGCGCCATCGCGTCAGCGGCCGAGCCCGACACGGCGAGCGCGGCGGCGACTTCGCCGGCAAGCCGCGCGAGGTTCTGCTGAACGGCCTGGAATTTACCGATCGGCCGCTCGAAGGCGACGCGTTCATTGGCGTAAGCGACGCTCATGGCCAGGATCGCTTCGAGCGCGCCCGCGGTCTGCACGGCGCGCACGACCGAGCCCATCCACATCAGAGCGTCGCGATCGAATCCTTCCGGTGCGCCCGCGACGCGCAACGGTTTGACATTGTCGAAACTCACGGCATCGCTCGCATCGCCGGCAAGCATGCGGCCAGACGTCACACGGCAATCCTTCGTCGCGACCAGCGCGACGGCGAGACCTTTGCCGCTCTCGGCCAACACCGCGACATGCTGCGCGGCCGCGGCAAAGGGAATGCTGCCTGCGTGCCCGCGCAACGTGCCGTCAGCCGCAAGCGCGACGCGGTCATGCGGCCGCGCCGGCGCGACCGTCATTGCGCCGGCGGGAGAAGCAAGATTTGCGCGCGTCAACAGCCAGCCGGCGAGCAGCGTCTCGGCAAGCGGCGCCGCGAGCGCGCAGCGGCCGGCCGCACCAAGCACCGCGAAACCATCCTCGATGCTTGCGCCGGAACCGCCGAGATCGTCCGGTACCCAGGCGAGCGCGAGCCCTGCCTCTTCGATCGCGCGCCACAGAGGCGTCTTCCAGGTCTCGTCTTTTGCCCCGTTCACCGTCTGCGGATCGGCAAGGTCGGCGAAAATCCGCGCCGCCGTCTCGGCGACGATGCTCTCACTGGCACCCGCCACGTTCTGCCTTCCCGCTTTCCGCCGTTATCGGTGCTTTTGCGGCGGCATCGTGGGGCCAAGCGTCGCGAATGGCAAGACAGCGCGCCGCCACGAATTTGTTGCGCTGCGGCCGCATCTGTGCGGTTGATCGAGACATCCCGCCACGCTAGCGTGACGGCCAATGAAAAGTACAAGACCGAGCGGCAACGCCTGCATCGGCATGTAGAGAAGGGGAGGAGAGACGATGAGAGCCAAGCTCACCGCTTTGGCGGCTGCCGCTTTGACGGTCGCGTCGATCGGCGCCGCGCAGTCCGCCGATCAGCCGAAACACGGCGGCATCATGCACTTCTATCATCGCGAGACGCCGCCGAGCCTGTCGATCCTCGAAGAGGCGACCTTCTCGGTGAACGCGCCGGCGATGGCGATGTACAACAATCTTGTCGTCTATGATCAGCACAAGCCGCAGAACAGCATGGACACGATCGTGCCCGAGCTGGCGACGAGCTGGTCGTGGGACAAGACGAACACCGCGCTCACCTTCAAGCTGCGGCAGGGCGTGACTTGGCACGACGGCAAGCCGTTCACGTCGAAAGACGTGAAATGCACGTTCGATCTGCTGCTCGACAAGAACCCGAACGACAAGCTACGTAAGAATCCGCGCAAGGGCTGGTTCGAAAACGTCACCGACGTGACCACCAATGGCGATTTCGAGGCGACCGTCCATCTCAAACGGCCACAGCCGTCGATTCTGGCCATGCTCGCCTCCGGCTATAGCCCGATGTATTCGTGCCATGTGCCGTCCGCCCAGATGCGCACGCATCCGATCGGCACCGGGCCCTTCATGTTCCAGAGCGAGCAGCAGAACGAGTCGATCAAGCTCGTGAAAAATCCGCACTATTGGAAAAAGGACCTGCCTTATCTCGACGGCATCGAATACACGATCATCAAGAGCCGCGCGACCGCGGTGCTCGCCTTCGTCGCCGGCAAGGTCGATGCGACCTTCCCGACCGAGATGACCAAGGCGCTCGAGGCCGACATCAAGAAGCAGGATCCGACGGCGATCTGCGAACTGGCGCCGATCAACGTCAACACCAACTTGATCATCAATCGCGACAAGCCGCCGTTCAACAATGAGGACCTGCGCAAGGCGATGGCGATGTCGCTCGACCGCAAGGCGTTCATCGACCTGATCCTGCAAGGGGAGGGCGACGCTGGCGGTTCGCTGCTGCCGCCGCCGGCGGGCGTCTGGGGCATGCCGCCCGAAATGCTCAAGACGATCCCGGGCTACGGCGACGTCGCCAAGGATCGCGACGTGGCCAAGGGCATCATGAAGAAGCTCGGCTACGGGCCGGACAAGCCGCTCAAGATCAAGGTGTCGACGCGCAACCTCGCCACCTATCGCGATCCGGCCGTGGTGCTGATCGATCAGTTAAAGAGCATCTGGATCGACGCCGAGCTCGATCCGGTTGAATCGAGTGCCTGGTTCGCCAAGGTCGCGCGCGGCGATTACTCGGTCGGCCTCAACCTGACCGGCAACGGCATCGACGATCCGGACCAGGCGTTCTACGAGAACTACGGCTGCGGCTCGCAGCGCAACTACACCCACTATTGCAATAAGGATCTTCAGAAGCTGTTCGACCAGCAATCGCAGGAGACCGACCTCAACAAGCGCAAGAAGCTCGTCTGGGACATCGACAAGAAAATTCAGGAGGACGTGGCCCGGCCAATCCTGTTCCACGCGCGAACCGGCACCTGCTGGAAGCCTTACGTCAAGAACCTGACGATCATGACCAACAGCGCCTACAACGGTTACCGCTACGAGGACCTGTGGCTCGACAAATAAGCGGATAACCCTTCTGCGCCCGGCCGAAGAGGGGCGGCCGGGCGCACTTATTTTCGGCGCACCGGACGGGAGATCGTGGTGGCGGGCTATCTGAGCAGGCGCTTCCTCCTGATGCTTGTGACGCTGTTCGGCATCTCGGTGCTGGTATTCGTGATGCTCCGGCTGGTGCCCGGCAACATCGCCGACATCCTGTTCGACTCGGCCGGCCTGATCGACACCGCCGACAAGGCCAAGCTCGAGCACGACCTGGGCATCGACAAGCCGATCGTCATCCAGTACGCGCAGTGGATAAACGGGCTGGCGCACGGCGACCTCGGCTATTCCTACGTCTCTGAGAAGCCCGCGCTTCAGGAAATCTTGCCGCGCATCCCGATCACGGCCAAGCTCGCGGCCCTGGCGCTCCTTTTCTCGGTGGTGTTCGGCGTCCCGCTCGGCGTCATCAGCGCGGTGCGGCAGAACACGGCGATCGACTACGTGCTGAGGGTGATCAGCCTCAGCGGATTGTCGATGCCGTCGTTCTGGATCGGATTATTGATCCTGATGGCATTCGTCGCCTGGTTCGGCTCCATTCCGATCTATACCGATCCGCCGACGGGCTTCTGGAACGCGCTCTGGCTCTACAGTGTGCCGGCCGCCGCGGTCGGCTTTCGCTCCTCGGCGCTGGTGATGCGGCTCACGCGTTCTTCGATGCTGGAGGTGCTGCGGCAGGACTACATCCGCACCGCGCGCGCCAAGGGCGCTTCGCTGCGCAACGTCAACTATCATCACGCGCTGCGCAACGCGCTGTTGCCGGTGGTCACGGTGATCGGCATCGAGGCGGCGTTCCTGATGGGTGGGCTGATCGTCACCGAGACCGTGTTCAATATTCCCGGCGTCGCCCGCTTCCTGGTCGAGGCCATTCGCTGGCGCGACTATCCGATCGTGCAGAACCTGGTGATGTTCATCGCCGTCATCGCGGTCGGCATGAATTTCCTGATCGACGTGCTTTACGCGGTGCTCGATCCGCGCATCCGGTTCAGCGGCTGAAGGCAAGCGCATGGCCAGCATCGACATCGTCCCGCCGCCCCCCGCGTCCGTCGCTACGACCGCCGATCGCCGCGAGAGCATCTGGTCGAAGCTGCGCTATTACGCCGGATCGCATCCGCTCGGCGTCATCGGCGCCGTAATCATGTTCGTGTTCGTTTTCGCCGCCGTGTTCGCGCCCTGGCTCACCGCCTTCGATCCGACCGGCACCAATCCGCGCGTCGCGCTGACGCCGCCGAGCCATCTGCACGTGTTCGGCGCCGACGCCATGGGCCGCGACATCTACGCCCGGATCATCTATGGCGCGCGCATTTCTCTGGCCGTCGGCCTCGGCTCGACCTTCCTCGGCTCGGTGTTCGGCGTCGCGCTCGGGCTCGCCTCCGGCTATATGGGCGGCTGGGTCGACCTTATCATCCAGCGCGTCGTCGACGTGCTCCAGGCCGTGCCGCTCCTGGTGCTGGCGCTGGTGATGGCGGCCGCGCTTGGACCGGCGCTCGACAACACCATCGTCGCCATCGCCATTCCGCTCATTCCCTATACTGCGCGCGTCATCCGTTCGAACACCTTGGCGCTGCGCGAGCTGCCCTTCGTCGAGGCGGCGCGCGCCATCGGCATGAGCGAATTCCGCATCGCCGTGCGCCACGTCCTGCCGAACACGCTGGCGCCGCTCATCGTCATCATGACGGCGCAACTCGGCGCGGCGATCCTGACCGAAGCCTCGCTGTCGTTCCTCGGTCTCGGCGTACCGGAGCCGCATCCGTCCTGGGGCCGCATGCTCTCGGAATCATCCGCCGAATACGTGCGCACGGCGCCGTGGCTGGTGATCTTCCCCGGCATCGCCATCAGCCTCGCCGTGTTCGGCACCAATTTGTTCGGCGACGCGTTGCGCGACATCCTCGACCCGCGGCTGCGCGACTGATGACACTGGCGTCGGACATAGCGAGCGAAAGGTCCCGACCCGAACCGGCCGAGCCGCTGCTCGTCGTCGACGAGCTGCGCACGGTGTTCGACCTGCGCGCCGGCGTCGTGAAGGCGGTCGACGGCGTCAGCTTCGCGTTGAAGCCGCACGAGACCTTGGCGATCGTCGGCGAATCCGGATGCGGCAAGAGCATCACCGCGCTGTCGCTGATGCGGCTGGTGCCCGATCCGCCCGGCCGCATTGCCTCCGGCCGCGTCGTCCTCGAAGGCCGCGATCTCCTGACGCTCGACGAAGAGGCGATGCGCGGCGTCCGCGGCAAGGACCTCGCCATGATCTTCCAGGAGCCGATGACCTCGCTCAATCCGGTGCTGACCATCGGCAGCCAGATCGCCGAGGCCGTGCTGCTGCACGAGACCGTGAGCCGCAAGGAGGCCTGGGCCAAAGCCGTCGACATGCTGCGGCTGACGCGCATCCCGGCGCCTGAGCAGCGCGCGAAAGAATATCCGCACCAACTCTCCGGCGGCATGCGGCAGCGGGCGATGATCGCGATGGCGCTCGCCTGCAATCCGAAGGTGCTGATCGCCGATGAGCCGACCACCGCGCTCGACGTCACCATCCAGGCGCAGATCCTCGATCTCATTCTCGATCTTCAGCAGAAGCTCGGCACCGCGGTGATCCTGATCACGCACGATCTCGGCGTCGTCGCCGAGACCGCGCACCGCGTCATCGTCATGTATGCCGGCAGGAAAGTGGAAGAGGCGCCGGTCGAGGAATTGTTCGCGCGGCCGCAGCATCCCTACACGCACGGCCTGATGGCTTCGATTCCGCGTCTGCCGCTGATGCGCGGCGCGAGCGAAGCGCGGGCCGAGCGGCTTCAGGAGATTCCCGGCACCGTGCCGGCGCTGACCGACCTGCCGCCGGGTTGCGTCTTCGCCCCGCGTTGCGAGCATGCGATCGATCTCTGCCGCGCCGAATACCCGCCCTACGAGGAGAAGCGGCCGGGCCATTGGGCCGCCTGCTGGCGCTCGCGCGATCTGTACGGGGCAACCGAATGACCGAGCCCGTTCTTCAGGTCCGCGACCTCAAGAAGCACTTCCCCGTACGCCGCGGGCTGTTGCAGCGCGCCGGCGGCACCGTCTTCGCCGTCGACGGCGTCAGCTTCTCGATCGACGAGGGCGAGACGCTCGCTCTGGTCGGCGAATCCGGCTGCGGCAAATCAACGGTCGGCCGCACGGTGCTGCGGCTCATCGAGCCGACCGCCGGCGAAATCCGCATCAGCGGCAACGACATCACGACATTGAGCAAGGCCGAACTGCGTCCCTACCGGAGGCAGATGCAGATCATCTTCCAGGACCCGTTCTCCTCGCTCGACCCGCGCATGTCGGCGGGCGACATCGTCGCCGAGCCGCTGCGCGTGCACGGCATCGCCAAAGGCGCCGAGGTCCGGAACAAGGTCGCGGAGCTGTTCGACCGTGTCGGCCTGCGCAAGGCGCAGATGGACAGCTATCCGCACCAGTTCTCCGGCGGTCAGCGCCAGCGCATCGGGATTGCCCGTGCGCTCGCACTACAGCCGAAGCTGATCGTCGGCGACGAGCCGGTCTCGGCGCTCGACGTGTCGATCCAGGCCCAGGTGCTCAACCTGATGCTCGATCTCCAGCAGGACATGGGCCTCGCTTACCTTTTCATCTCGCACAATCTCGCGGTCGTGGAGCACATCAGCCATCGCATCGCCGTCATGTATCTCGGCCGCATCGTCGAATACACCGACAAGACCACGCTGTTCACGCGCGCGCTGCACCCTTACACGGAGCAGCTTCTGCTGGCCGTGCCGGTGCCGGATCCGCGGGTGAAGCGGCAGAAGCGCATGCTGCAGGGCGACGTGCCGAGCCCGGTCAACCCGCCGTCCGGCTGCCACTTCCACACGCGTTGCCCTTATGCGATCGATCGCTGCCGCGTCGAATCGCCGGCGCTGCGCGAGGTCCGCCCGGGGCAGATGGTGGCGTGCCATCTGCGCTGAATATCGCGCGTAACTTAAAGCTTCACGCGCCAGCGGATGATGCCGAGCACGATCAAGCTCAGGATCGACGCCGCGATCAGATAGAAGCTCGGCGCCAGCGGCGAGTGCGTCACCGCCACGAGCCAGGCCGCGATGAGCGGCGCGAAGCCGCCGAAGATCGGCACGCTGATGTTATAGGCGACCGCGATGCCGGTGCTGCGCGTCTCGGTCGGAAACAACTCCGCCATCAGGGCCGGCAACACGCCGCTATAGGCGGCTTTCAGGATGCTCAGCCAGCACACGATGCCGACGATGCCGGCAAGCGATGGATGCGCCACCAGCAGCACGAAGGCGGGATAGGCGGAAACTGCAAACAGCACCGCCACCGCCGCCATGACCCGCAGGCGTCCGATCCGGTCCGACAAATGGCCGAAGTACGGCGCGCCGATCGTCAGCAGCACGCCGCCGATAAGCGTGGCAATGAAGCCGAGCATCTGCGGCAGATGCAATTGCCTGATGGCGTATGTCGGCATGTACAGGATGATGTAATTCGAGCTCGTCGACAGCACGACGATGCCGATGCACATCAGCAGCCGGTCCCAGTGCGCGGCGAACAAATCGCGGATCGGCGCCCGCGCCGGGCCCTGCCGCTCGAATTCGGGCGTCTCGCCGACCTGGCTCCGGATGTAGAGGCCGATCGGTCCGATCAGCAGGCCGAAGAAGAACGGCAGGCGCCAACCCCAGCTCTCGAGCTGCGCCGAAGTCAGCGCTCCGAACAGGATGACGCCGAACAGCGACGCGAGCACGGCCGCGAGCCCCTGTCCAAACCATTGGAATGCGGCGAAGAAGCCTTTGCGATGCCGCGAATGCTCGACCAGGAAGGCGGTCGCGCTGCCGAATTCGCCGGCCACTGCGAATCCTTGAAGGAGGCGGGCGATGAGCACGGCGATGGGAGCCAGGATGCCGACCGTTCCGTAGGTCGGCATGATCGCCATCAGGGCGGTGCCGACCATCATGATGGAGATCGACATCAGCATTGCCGCGCGGCGGCCGATCCGGTCGGAATAGGCGCCAAGGACGAGCGCCCCCAACGGTCGCACCAGATAGGACACGCCGAAGGTGCCGAATGTCAGGAGCAGCGCCGTGCTCGGGTCGCTGTGTGGAAAGAACAGTCGCGAGATTGTGACGGCGAAATAGCCGTAGACGAGGATGTCGTACCATTCCAGCGCGTTGCCGATCGATGCGGCGGCGAGAATCCGCCAAGTCTCCCGGCGTGGGGCAGCGGGCGCGGCGGCAGAGATCGACATAGGTTTCTCCTCGGGCGGGGCCGGTTGCAGGGGAGGGGTCAATGCGACAAGGTGGAAGTATCCTATACCGTCTCAGATTGCGGTGGCCATGCCAGCAGGCGATTCCAAGATCAATCCCAATCCCTTCACCACGCGCCCGGAGATCGAGGGCACGTTCGGCGTCGTCACCACGACCCACTGGATCGCCACCGCGGTGGGCATGGCGGTGCTGGAAAAAGGCGGTAACGCCTTCGACGCCGGCGTCGCCACCGCCTTTACGCTTCAGGTGGTCGAGCCGCATCTCAACGGTCCCGGCGGTGACGTGCCGGTGATTTTGCACGCCGTGAAGCGCGGCAAGACCGAAGTCATCTGCGGCCAGGGCCCGGCACCGGCCGGCGCCACCATCAAATATTATCGCGACGAACTCGGTCTCGATCTCGTGCCCGGCACCGGCCTGCTGGCCGCTTGCATTCCCGGCATGTTCGACACCTGGATGCTGCTGCTGCGCGACTACGGCACCGTAAAACTCGCCGACGTGCTGGCTCCGGCAATCGACTATGCCAAGAACGGCTATCCGCTGGTCGAGCGCATCAGTGCGACGATCGACACGGTCAAGGACATGTTCCGCGACCACTGGAAAACATCCGCCGCCGTTTACATGCCGGACGGCAAGGTGCCTGCGCCCGGCTCGCTCTTCCGCAATACCAGGCTCGCCGAGACCTATGCGCGCGTATTGCGCGAGGCGGAGAGCGCTGGCAGCGACCGCGTCGCCCAGATCGAGAAGGCCCGCAAAGTCTGGTCGCAAGGCTTCGTCGCCGAGGCGATCGACACGTTTTGCCGCACGCAGGACGTGATGGATACGTCGGGCGATCACCATCGCGGCGTGCTCACCGGCCAGGACATGGCGCAATGGCAGGCCAGTGTCGAAGCGCCGATCCACTACGATTACGGCCGCTACCGCGTCATGAAAGCCGGGCCGTGGACGCAAGGGCTCGCAACGCTCCAGACGCTCGCACTGCTCAAGGGCTACGACCTCGAAAAGCTGTCGCCGACCGACCCCGATTTCATCCACTTGCAAATCGAGGCGACCAAGCTTGCCTTTGCCGACCGCGAAACCTTTTACGGCGATCCGAAATTCGTGAAGGTGCCGGTCGACGTGCTGCTGTCGGATGCTTACAACGCCGAGCGCCGCAAGCTCATCACTGATCGCGCATCGCTGGAGTATCGTCCCGGCACTATTCCAGGCTTCGGCAAGCGCATCGATATCCGCACCGCCGACGGCGCCCGTGCCGCCGTTGCAAGCTCCGGCGCCGGCGAGCCGACCGTCGGTCGCATCTGGACTCATGACGACAGCAATTTGCCGGATACGCCGAGCGCGCGCGATAAAATCGGCGCGACGCCGGGCGACACCGTGCATTTCGACATTATCGACCGCGACGGCAATATGGTGTCGTCGACGCCGTCGGGCGGCTGGCTGCATTCGTCGCCGGTCATTCCCGAGCTCGGCTTCTGCCTCGGCACCCGCGCGCAGCAATTCTGGCTCGATGAGGAGCATCCCAACGCGCTGATGCCGGGCAAGCGTCCGCGCTCGACGCTGACGCCGACCATGGCGCTGCGCGATGGCGAGCCATACCTCGCCTGGGGCTCGCCCGGCGGCGACCAGCAGGATCAGTGGATCACGCAGTTTATTCTGCGCCACGCCCATTTCGGCATGAACCTTCAGGAGGCGATCGACGCGCCGGCGTGGCACTCCGAGCATTTCCCCGCCTCGTTCTGGCCGCGGCAGGCGCGCCCCGGCGTGATGGTCGTGGAGGCGCGTGTGCCGGATGCGGCCGTGAAGGAGCTTCGCGCACGCGGGCACAAGGTGGAGGTCGGTCCGCCGTGGTCGGAAGGCCGTCTCACCGCGGCGTCGCGTATCGGTCCGCGCCGCCGCGCCGCCGCCAATCCGCGCGGCATGCAGGGCTATGCGGCCGGCCGGTGAGAAGTGGTCGGCGCCGCGGCTGCGCGCGCGCTGGGCCGAACGCGGCTTCTCCGCCGCCGATCTCCTGAACCTGTGGCCATCGGCAGGGCGCGGCGCGCGAGCAGAGACGCTGCGCTACGGCGATGCGCCGCGGCAAATGCTCGACGTCTACCGGCCGCGCCATGCGACGCGCGCACCGCTGGTGGTATTCTTCTATGGCGGTAGCTGGCAGAACGGTTCGCGCGAGCTCTACGCCTTTCTCGGGCGTGCGCTGGCGGCGCAGGGCATCGTCACCGTCGTGCCGGATTACACGCTCTACCCCGAGGCGCGCTTTCCGGGCTTCCTCGACGACGCGGCGCGCGCCGTCGCCTTCGCTCGCGAGCATGCGTCATCCTGGGGTGCCGATCCGCAGCGGCTGGTGTTGATGGGGCATTCGGCCGGCGCCTACATGGCCGCGATGCTCGCATTCGATCGGCAATGGCTGGCGCAGGCCGGGCTCGACGCGCACAGTGATGTCGCCGCGCTGGTCGGGCTTGCCGGGCCGTACGATTTCCTGCCGATCGAGAGCCGCGTATTGCAGACCATTTTCGGCGGCCCGGACCGTGCGGAGACGCAACCGATCACGTTCGTCACCGGCCGCGAAGCGCCGGCGCTGCTTGTCAGTGCGCGGCGCGACACTCTCGTCGAGCCGGGCAATACGCAGCGCTTCGCCGCACGGATTCACGAATTTGGCGGGAGCGTCGAGGAGCGCGCCTACGGCCGCGTCAATCATTTCACGTTGATCGGCGCCTTCGCGCCGGGGCTGCGCCTGCTGGCGCCGGTGATGCGTGACGTCGACGACTTCATCTGGCGCGTCACCGGGCGGACCGCCGTGCGTCAGGCGTAGAATTGAGGGCGCGCGCTCAGCGAAGTGGAGCGTGCATCCGCGGCGCCGGTTTCTTCGACTTCGCCGCGCCGGTCTGCTCCTGCAAGGCGGCGAGCTTGTCGGGCACGTAGCGCGCCAGGATATCGGGCTCGATCGAGGCCAGCGCCTGATCGGGCAGGCGCTGCCAGACCTCGTCCATGCCGAACAGCGGAATGCCGAGATAGCCGCGCACTGTGAGCGCCTGGCCGTCCGGGCTCAGCGTCATCTTGGCGCGATAGATGTTGCCGTCGCGCGGATCGAGGATGTTGCCGTTGTCATACTCGAGCCCATGCTGCTGCATGTTGCGAATGAAGGAAATGCCGAGCAGCGGCTGATTGCGCCGATCGTCGGTGCAGCGGTCGCAGACCGGGTGCGGCGGATCGCTCGGACGCGGGAAGGCCTTGGCAATGGCGCCCTCGTACATGCCCTGGCCGTCGTCGACGAACAGGACCCAGATCACGGGCTTGCCATCGATGCGCTTCTCCCAAAGGCCGGCAACGCTCGGTTGCTGGGCCTGCTGGCCCTGACCTCGGGGCTGAGCCATCGGCGCGCCGGCGCGTGGCTGCTGCCATGTCGGCTGCTGCCAGGTCTGCTGTTGCGGGGCGGCGGTGCGTGCCGGCGGCTGCCAGTAGGAAGAAGGCTGCGCTTTCGCCGCGGTGCCGAAGCCGGCGATCGCGACGCCAGCCGTGAACACGAGAGCTGCCACACACGCGTTCATTTCATTCCCCATGCGAATAGCCGAGAGGCGTCTCATCACACCAGAATATGGCACTTTCGCGAAAGCAAAAAGGAGTTGCTGAGATTATGATAAGTTGGAACTCTGCCAAGTGAAATGACGTTAACGGCGGTCCATGGGGATACACAGGCAGCGGACGCGATTTGCCATGCCGCGGAGGCAACGTCGGGAATGACCAAGTCGAGCCTTGCTCTGAGCAATCTCCGTGCGGTCGTGATCGTGATCGTGCTCGCCTTCCATTCCAGCCTGGCCTATCTCGTCAACATCCCCCAGCAGGTCGCCTTTAACCAAGATCCTTACACTTGGGAGGCGTTCCCGATCGCCGACACGCATCGTTGGCTCGGCTTCGACATCTTCTGCGCCACCCAGGACGTCAGCCTGATGGCGCTGATGTTCTTCCTGTCGGGGCTGCTGACCGGCCCGAGCCTCGAGCGCAAAGGCAGCCGCCTCTATCTGGTCGATCGTCTTCGCCGCATCGGCGTGCCTTTCGTGCTTGTGGTGATCACCTTGTGCCCGATTGCGCTCTACCCGGCCTATGCCATGCGCACGGCGGGTGCCGACCTGTCGGGGTACTTGCACCAATTGCTGTCCTTGCCGTTCTGGCCCATCGGCCCGCAATGGTTCCTGTGGCAACTGCTTGTACTGAATGCGTTGGCCGCCGGCCTGTTCGCCGCTGCGCCGCAGGCGCTGCATCACTTCCGCCGCTTCGCCGATTGGGCGGGGCCGCGGCCGGTCCGCTATTACGTCGCGCTCTCGGGCGCCGCCGTGCTGTGCTACACGCCGCTCGCCTACATCTACTCGCCATTCACCTGGCATGAGTTCGGGCCTTTCGCGCTCCAGCTCTGCCGGCCGCTGCTCTATATCCTCGTGTTCTTCACCGGGATGGCGCTCGGCAGCCGCGGGCTCGATCGTGGCCTGCTCTCGGTTGAAGGGCCACTCGCGCGGCAATGGGCCTGCTGGACGGCGCTGGCGCTCCTGACGTTCTTTCTCTGGGCCGGATTGACCTCGCTGACCATGCCGGACTGGACGACTGCGTCCGTCATGGCCAAGGTCGGCTCGACGCTCGCCTACCCGCCCGCCTGCATCGCCGGCGGGCTCTATATGGTCGCGATCTTCCTGCGCTTCAGCCGCATGCGCTCGCGCATTCTCGACAGCCTGTCCGCCAACGCCTATGGCATGTATCTCGTGCACTACGTGTTCGTGGTCTGGTTGCAATATGCGCTGCTGCCGGCCAACTTCCCGGCACCGGTCAAGGCCTTCCTTGTCTTTGCCGGCACTCTCGTGCTGAGTTGGCCCGCGAGCGTCGTCATCAGCCGCCTGTTGGCCGGCACGTTCGCCTTCGCGGCCAAGCGGCCGATCTGGACCGCGATACGCTGACGGTCCCGACCGAATTCCGACCGAGAGGCTTCATGCCGCTGAACTTCACGCTCGCTTCGCGCAACCTTTTCCATGACCGGCTGCGTTTTGTCGCGACCATGATCGGCATCGTCTTTTCGGTCGTGCTGGTGATGGTGCAGATGGGGCTTTATCTCGGCTT
Organism: Pseudolabrys sp.; assembly: GCA_036509755.1. Taxonomy (GTDB): domain Bacteria; phylum Pseudomonadota; class Alphaproteobacteria; order Rhizobiales; family Xanthobacteraceae; genus Pseudolabrys. The sequence continues at coordinate 22,721 of DATCFB010000048.1, forward strand.
CGGTGAAATGGTCACCAAGATGATCGACCATTCCGACGCCGATCTGTGGGTGATGCGCGACGGCACGAAATGCTTCGAGGATCCGTCGCTGATCGACGCGCGCAAGCAGGGCGCCTACCAGGCGATCGCCGGCGTCGCCAGCGCCGAGCCGCTGGTGATCGGCTTCTCCGACTGGCACATGGCCAATGGCGCGATCACGCCCGTCTTCATCGTCGGCTCGAATCTTGATGGTCCCGGCCTTCGTCCTTGGGACGTGACGCAAGGTTCCGTGCAGAGCCTCAAGGACGAGGGCGCGGTTGCTGTCGACAAAAGCTATTACGAGCGCCTCGGTGTCTCCGGCCTCGGTTCGAAGGCCGAGATCCGCGGCCAGCCGGTGAAGGTGACTGCGTTAACCGACGGCATCCGTTCGTTCACCACGACGCCTTATGTCTTTGTCGACATGAGCCGCGCGCGCACCTATGTCGGCATTCCGAAGACCTATGCCAATTACTTCCTGATCAAGCTGAAACCCGGCGCCGATCCGGTGAAGGTCGCCAGCGCGATCAAGGAACAAAGCCCGAAGTATGAAGTGATGACCACGGCCGAGTTCCACGAGCGCAGCCGCACCTTCTGGCTGTTCGGCACGGGCGCGGGCGCGGCGCTGTTCGCCGGCGCGCTGCTCGGCGTCATCGTCGGGACCGTGATCGTGGCGCAGACGTTGTACTCGAGCACCAAGGACCACATCGAAGAGTTCGCCACGTTGCGCGCCATGGGTTCGTCAAACCGTTACATATATGCCGTCATTATGTACCAAGCGCTGCTGAACGCCGTGATCGGCTTCTGCTTCGCAGCGCTGATCGGCATGGCCGTCGTCTTCTTCACCCGCAGCGGTGCGCTGCCGGTCGTGATCACGCCATGGCTGATGGCATCCACTTTCGTTTTGACTGTCATCATGTGCGTCGTCTCGGCTTTCGCCGCGATCCTCAGGGTTCTGCGTATCGATCCGGTCGTGGTGTTCGCGCGATGAGCGGCGCGGTTCTCCAGGCGAACAAGGTCAGCAAGGTCCTCGGCCACGGCGCTGGGGAGGTGCATGCTTTGCGCGACGTCGATTTTTCCATGCACGGCGGCGAACTGACGCTGCTGATGGGCCCCTCCGGTAGTGGCAAGACGACGTTGCTGTCCGTGCTGGGCTGCATGCTGGCGCCGACGGCGGGCACCGTATCGGTCTGCGGCCACGACACGGCCGGTGCCGGGGCCGAGGAGCTTGCGCAGCTCCGGCGTGACCATATCGGCTTCATCTTCCAGTCATATCACCTCTTCCCGACCTTGACCGCGGCCGAGAACATCCAGCTTGCGCTCGACGTGCGCGGTGAGACGAGCGACAAGGCGCGGGCACGCGCACATGACGCGCTGGCGCGCGTCGGCCTGTCGCACAAGATCAATTCGTTCCCGCGCGAGATGAGCGGCGGCGAGCAGCAGCGCGTCGCCATCGCCCGCGCCATTGTCTCCAATCCGTCGGCAATCCTCGCCGACGAGCCCACCGCTGCGCTCGATACCGAGAACGGCCACGCGATCATGGCCATCCTCGCCGATATCGCGCAGGAGCCGGGCCGCGGCGTTCTGGTCGTCACCCACGATCCGCGGCTGCTGCCGTTTGCCGACCGCATCCACCGGATCGAGGATGGCCTCATTGTCGGCGTCGAGGCCGGCCCCGCGCGCAAGGCGGAATTGCGAACGGCCACCGCCGGACCAGCCTGATGCGGCGCCGCAAGGGCATCAGCGTGCGGGCGCGGCTCGCACGGCTTGCCTTCCGCGTCCTGATGAAGCGCTCCGAGCGCGACGTCACCATTCCCGAGATCCGGAAACGCTTCCAGAAAATGGAACGGCTGGTGCCGTCGCCGCGGCGCGGCACGCGCACCGAGCATATCGACGCGGGCGGTATCGCCGGCGATCTCGTCATAACGCGCGCGTCGCGGGCCGACCGGCATCTGCTATATCTCCACGGCGGCGCCTATATGTTTGGTTCGCCGCGCCTCTATCGGCATTTCACCTGGCGGATGGCGGATGCGGCGCGCGCGCGCGTTCTGATCATCGATTATCGCCTGGCGCCGGAGCATCCATTCCCTGCCGCGCTCGACGACGCGGTCACAGCCTGGCGCTGGCTTCTCGACAATGGTGGATCGCCGTCCAGCATGGCGATTGCCGGCGACTCCGCCGGAGGCGGGCTCGCGCTCGCCACGATGATGAAGCTGCGCGGCGAAGGCTTGCCGCTGCCGGCCGCTGCTGCCGTCATGTCGCCATGGACCGATCTCGCGCTGACCGGGCCGTCGCTGCACATCAATGCCGATGCCGATCCGATGCTGGTCGCCGCCGACGTGCCGCGCTTTGCCGCCGGCTATCTCGGCGGCGCCGACGCCCGCAATCCTTATGCCTCGCCGCTCTATGGCGATCCGCACGGACTGCCGCCGACTTTGATCCAGGCCGGCGGCGACGAAATCCTGCGCGACGACGCCGTGCGCATGGCGGAGAAGATGCGTTCGGTGGGCTGCGACGTCGAGCTTCAGGTGTGGCCGCGGATGCCGCATACTTGGCAACTGCTCGCGCCGGTGCTGCCGGAGGCGCGCGAGGCCATCGACGAGGTTGCGCGTTTCTTCGCGCAGCATCTCGCGTGAGACGAAACAAATTGGCGTGCGGTGGAAACCTTCACGGCCGCCTCACGTTGCCGGATTGAGCGACGCTGAAGAGACCTTTCCATGATCGATTTTACCGACGTCCGGCCATTGCCGGGCGCTGATAACATTTCCGCTCCGCACGCGGCGTTCGAACGGCGCAAGCGCTGCGCGCATTGTCATGGCCCGTTCGGTCTCATCCGGCGTCGCCGCGGCGGCCAGCAGTTCTGCTGCTCGGCCTGCATGGATGGTTATGACGACGCCTTGCGCCGCTCGGTCCAGGCCAAGGCCCGGTGGCTCGATTTCCTCGACCGCACAGGTCTGGCGCGGCTGCGCTGACGTCCGCCGAAACGGGCCGGTTGGCCTGCCGGTGCGATGGTGCTAAGCCCCACTCATGTCGGATTTCATGTCGCATTATCTCGTGCCGGCCGCCATCGGCGCGGTGGCGATCGTGCTCGTGCTTGGCCTCGTCAACATGATGCGGGGCGGCTCGCCGAACAAGTCGCAGAAGCTCATGCGCATGCGCGTG
>DATCFB010000049.1:0-7368 GCA_036509755.1 Pseudolabrys sp.
GCGATGAAGGGTGACAGGAAGCGGTCTTCGTATTCCTTGGTGCGCGCGGCATTTTCCTCGGCCGTGCCGCCGCGGAAGATGATCTCCACCGCGCCCTTGGCGCCCATCACCGCGATCTGCGCCGTTGGCCAGGCATAATTGATGTCGCCGCCGATATGCTTCGACGCCATCACGTCATAGGCGCCGCCGAAAGCCTTGCGCGTGATGACGGTGACCAGCGGCACGGTCGCCTGCGAATAGGCGAACAGCAATTTGGCGCCGTGCTTGATCAGGCCGTTGTATTCCTGCGCGGTGCCGGGCAGAAAGCCGGGCACATCGACGAAGGTCACGATCGGGATGCCGAAGGCATCGCAGAAGCGCACGAAACGCGCCGCCTTCCGCGACGCATCGCTGTCGAGGACGCCGGCGAGCACCATCGGCTGGTTGGCGACGAAACCAACCGTCTTGCCGGCGATCCGGCCGAAGCCGGTGACGATATTCTTGGCGTAAGGCGCGGCGATCTCGAAGAAGTCGCCCTCGTCGGCGACCTTCAGGATCAGCTCCTTGATGTCGTAGGGCTTGTTCGGATTCTCGGGGATCAGCGTGTCGAGCGACTCGTCGGTACGGTCGCCGGCATCCTCCGTCGGCCATTCCGGCACGCCCGCTTCGTTGTTGGCGGGCAGGAAGTCGATCAGCCGCCGCATTTGCAGGAGACATTCGACGTCGTTTTCGAACGAGCCGTCCGCCACGCCGGACTTCGCCGTGTGCACCGAGGCGCCGCCGAGCTCCTCCGCCGTCACGACCTCGTTGGTCACCGTCTTCACCACGTCCGGGCCGGTGACGAACATGTAGCTCGTGTCGCGGACCATGAAGGTGAAGTCCGTCATGGCCGGCGAGTAGACGTCGCCGCCGGCGCAGGGGCCCATGATGACGGAAATCTGCGGAATGACGCCGGAGGCGATGACGTTGCGCTTGAACACCTCGCCGTAGCCGCCGAGCGCGGCGACGCCCTCCTGGATACGCGCGCCACCGGCGTCGAACAGGCCGATGATCGGCGCCCGCGCCTTCATCGCCATGTCCTGCACCTTGACGATCTTCTGCGCGTGCGTCTCCGACAGCGAGCCGCCGAACACGGTGAAGTCCTTGGAGAACAGGTAGACGGTGCGGCCGTTGACCGTGCCCCAGCCGGTGACGACGCCGTCGCCGGGGATCCTGGCCTTCTCCATGCCGAATTCGCTGGAGCGGTGCTCGACAAACATGTCGAACTCCTCGAACGAGCCCTTGTCGAGCAGCAATTCGATGCGCTCGCGGGCCGTCAGCTTGCCGCGCTTGTGCTGCGCCGCGATGCGCTTTTCGCCGCCGCCGAGACGGGCCTCCGCGCGCCGCTGTTCGAGCCTGTCGAGGATGTCCTTCATCGAGCCCTGGTCCCCGCCTTCTTGCCGGTCCTCTGCCGACCCTTTCAGGACGCATACCACGTCGTGGGACGCCTGCCACGGGCGGCTTGGCATCCCCGTCCCGGCCCCTTAGAACCGCGCCATGACCGAGATCCCGACCAGCCAGCTTCTCGACCAGGGCATTTTCCACCACCGCCGCGGCGAATTTAGCCAGGCGATGGATCGCTACGTCGAAGTCTTGAAGCGTGACCCGCAGAACGCCGACGCGCTCTACTACTCGGCAGTGGTCGCCTGCGCCGAGGGCCAATATAAAGAGGGCATCGACGTCGCCCGCCGCTCGCTGAGCTTCCGGCCGCGTCAGGCGCGCGTGTACAACCTCATCGGCAAGGCGCTGGCGGAGTTGAACCAGCGCAAGGATGCGCTCGACGCCTTCGACGAGGCGCTCGCCTGCGATATCAAGTTTGCCGAGGCCTATACTAATCGCGGCAACATGCTGTGCGAGCTTGGCCGCTATGCCGAGGCGCTGTCGAGCTACGACCGCGCCATCGAGATCGAACCGATCGCGCCGAACTGGCTCAACCGCGGCACCGCGCTCGCGCCCATGGGCCGCATCGATGAGGCGATCGAAAGCTACGACAAGGCCATCGCCCTGGAGCCGACGGTGCCGCTCTCCTACATCAACCGCTCGCACGCGCTGCTGACGGCCGGCCGGCTTCAGGAGGCACTCGCCACCGCCGAACGGGCGGTCGCGGTCGGGCCGAAGGTGCCCTATACCCACCTCGCCAAGGGCCAGGCGCACATGGCGCTCGGCCAGAAGGACGCGGCGCTGGTGGCCGCCGACCTGGCGATTACCGTGGCTCCCAAGCTCGTCCAAGCGCACAAAGCACGCGCCGCCGTCCTGGACGCGCTCGGCCGGACCGAGGAAGCCAAGGTGACCCGAGAGACGATCGCGACCTTGGCCGATGGCTAGCCGGAACACTCCGGCGTCCTGCGGGTTCTAGAAGTTCCCAGGGCGTGTCGTGCGGCCATATTGGCATCGGGGGCCACGTACCGGGGGACACCAACCCAGGAGCCAGCGGCCCATGAATACCGCCAAACAGTCCACGCCGCGTCTAAAGACGCCCACCGATCTCGGCGCCAACGCCACCAAGGACATTTCCGCCGCCCTCAATGGCATCTTGGCCGACACCTTCGCGCTCTACATGAAGACGAAGAACTTTCACTGGCACATGAGCGGGCCGCATTTCCGCGACTACCACCTCCTGCTGGACGAACAGAGCGAGCAAATTTTTGCCTCGACCGATGTCATCGCCGAGCGCGTGCGCAAGATCGGCGGCAACACCTTGCGATCGATCGGCGACATCGCCCGCAAGACCCGGATCCCCGATAACGATGCCGCCTATGTGGCGCCGGACGACATGCTGGCCGAGTTGCGCGACGACACCCAGCGCATGATTGCCGCGATGCGCGAGGCTCACGATGTGTGCGACGAGCATAATGACGTCGCCAGCACGAGCCTGCTCGAGACCTTCATCGACGAGGCCGAGCGGCGGACCTGGTTCCTCTACGAAATCGGCCGCCGCGGCGACCCGACCGGGCACTAACCTCGCCTCCACTCATTCCCGCGAAAGCGGGAATCCAACTCCAAGTGGCATCTGGGCCCCGGCCTTCGCGGGGACGAAGGGACTCATCGGGCGAGCCGCAGCACCGCCACGGCGGCGCCGAATTCGCCGCGGCGGAAGGCGCGGCGCCGGAGCGCGAGCTCATCGCGCCCCCATTGCGACATCTGCCAATCCTCGTCCACATGGGCTGCGTCCCAGGCCACATCTGGTGCGATCGCGCCGCGCGCGAGCGCCAGCGCCAGGATCGCCGAACCGGTCAGCGTGGTGATCGAGGACACGGCGCCGAGCCGCCAGGCGTCCTGCGGAATGTGGGCGCGCGCGGGCGCGACCGCGTGCTCCGGTTGCGGCTTGAACGTCACGCCTTCGACCTGCACGAAACGCGCGCCGAGATCGTCGCGGGCGAAGGCCAGCAGCGGATCCCAGACCTCCGCCTGACGCGCGACGAGACCCTCCGGTCCTTCGGCGCGATAGCACAGGAGATCGCTGCCGAGATACTTGGCGACCTCGTCGGCGACCGGCGCGGGTCGATCGGCGACCGCGTCGATCACTGCATTGGCGAATCGCGTCAGCGGCATGCGCGCCGGATCGATGAGATCATCTTGGGCGCTCCACTCGCCGGCGATGGCCTGTGCCAAACCACGCGTCGGCGCCGCGAGCGGACGCCGTCCGGGCGTTCGCACGGAGCGGCCGTCGAGCAGGACAAGATAGCCCGCCTCTGCGACATCCCCCGCCGCCGCCTGTTCGTAGAAGCGCTTGCGCAGGTTCGGCCGAGCACCGCGGCGCGCCGATTCCATCGGATCGAGCGGCTGGTTGACGAATATCTCTTCGAAAATCTCACGCATGTGTCGGCTGGTGCGCTGAACGGGAAAGACGGCTCCGGCCGTCGCCCGGCGGACGCAATAAGCGGGCGCGGCCTGTCCGGCAAGGGGCGCTCCCCCCAATCGCTAAATATGGTGCAGCGCAATAATTCTGAACCGCAAAAAACAGCGCTCCACCACGATTTTGCGCGGTTCCGCCATGCAGGCGAAAGGCTTGCCTGCGACGGCCCGGCGGTAGCCTTCGCCCGCCCGATTCCCTAATATGAGGTCCGGAATCAAGCCAAGACTTGATCCGGAGGAAATCCGGCCCGTCGAGGCAGGCGCGACGCCCTTTTGAGTGACACTCTGCGTAACGGCGTCGCGTTTTGAGGAATCAATGAAGAACACTGATATCGCTGCGCCGAACTACTTCCACAAAGTCGTCGACTGCCAATGGGCGTGCCCCGCGCACACGCCCGTTCCCGAATACATCCGCTTGATCGCACAGGGGCGTTATTCGGACGCCTACATGATCAATTGGAAATCGAACGTCTTCCCCGGCGTGCTGGGACGCACCTGCGACCGGCCATGCGAACCTGCCTGCCGGCGCGTTCGCGTCGAGGACGAGCCGGTGGCGATCTGCCGGCTGAAGCGCGTCGCCGCCGACTACAAGGACGACATCACGGCGCGGCTGCCGAAGCCGGTGCAGAGGAAGAATGGCAAGCGGATCGCGCTGATCGGTGGCGGTCCCGCCTCGCTCACCGTGGCGCGCGATCTCACGCCGCTCGGTTACACCTGCGTGGTGTTCGATCAGGATCCGAAAGCAGGCGGCATGATCCGCTCGCAGATCCCCAAATTTCGCCTGCCCGACAGCGTCATCGACGAGGAGACCGGCTACATCCTCGGCCTCGGCGTCGAATTCCGCGGCGGCAAGCGCATCGAAAGCCTGAAGGCGGTGCTCGCCGAAGGCTGGGACGCGATCTTCGTCGGCTCCGGAGCGCCGCGCGGCCGCGATCTCGACATCCCCGGCCGCAACGAGGCGGCCAAGAACATTCATATCGGCATCGACTGGCTGTCGAGCGTGTCGTTCGGCCACGTCACCAAGATCGGCAAGCGCGTCATCGTGTTGGGCGGCGGCAACACCGCGATGGATTGCTGCCGCTCGGCGCGCCGCCTCGGCGGCGAGCAGGTCGACGTCGTGGTGCGCTCGGGCTTCGAGGAAATGAAGGCGTCGCCCTGGGAAAAGGAAGACGCCCAGCACGAGGGCATCCCGATCCGCAATTATCTCGTGCCAAAGAAATTCACGCACGAGAACGGCAAGCTCACCGGCGTCGTCTTCGAGAAGGTGAAGGCTGAATACGACGCCAAGGGCCGCCGCAAATTGGTGCCGGCCGGCGAGCCGGACCAGCATTTCCCCTGCGACGACGTGCTCGTCGCCGTCGGTCAGGAGAACGCCTTCCCTTGGGTCGAGCGCGACATCGGCATCGAGTTTGACGACAGATGGGACATGCCCAAGGTCGATGAGATGACCATGGCCTCGACGCATCCGAAGGTGTTTTTCGGCGGCGACGCGGCCTTCGGTCCGAAGAACATCATCTGGGCGGTGGCACACGGCCACGAGGCCGCGGTCTCGATCGACAAGATGCTCAACGGCGAGGACATCACCGATCGCCCCATCCCGGCGGTCGACGTCATGAGCCAAAAGATGGGCATTCACGAATGGAGTTACGACAACGAGATCGCGCTCGACCAACGCTACAAGGTGCCGCTGCGCGACAAGGTCATAGCACTGAAGGACATCAAGGCGGAGGTCGAGCTCGGCTTCGACCCGAACGTGGCGCTGAAGGAAGCACACCGCTGCCTCAACTGCGACATGGAGACGGTGTTCGCCTCGAAGCTCTGCATCGAGTGCGACGCCTGCGTCGACATCTGTCCGATGGACTGCATCACCTTCACCGCGAACGGCGAGGAAGGCGAGCTGCGCACGCGGCTCACCGCGCCGGCGCATAATCTCACCCAGGACCTCTACGTCCAGGACGGGCTCAAGACCGGCCGCGTCATGGTCAAGGACGAGGACGTCTGTCTGCACTGCGGCCTTTGCGCCGAGCGGTGCCCGACCGGCGCCTGGGACATGCAGAAGTTTCTCCTGGAAATGACTAACGCAGGCCCGTCATGCCGACCGCAGCGCCGCTCAGCCGCGTAAACGACTTCGTCATTCGCTTTGCCAACGTCAACGGCTCCGGCTCGGCGAGCGCCAACGAGATGTTCGCCCGCGCGGTGATGCGCATGGGCGTGCCGGTCTCGCCGCGCAACATCTTTCCATCGAACATCCAGGGCCTGCCGACCTGGTATGAGGTGCGCATTACCGAAACCGGCCACATGGGCGCACGCGGCGGCACCGATTTCATGGTGGCGATGAACCCGCAGACCTTCGACAAGGACATCGCCGCCATCGAGCCGGGCGGCTACCTGCTCTACGACTCGACCAAGCCCTATCCGAAGTCGAAATTCCGCGACGACATCACTGTCATCGGCGTGCCGCTGACCGCGATTTGCAATCGCGAATATACCGATCCGCGCCAGCGCCAGCTTTTCAAGAACATCATCTATGTCGGCGTCCTCAGCGCGCTGCTCGACATGGACGTCAAGGTCATCGAGCAGCTCATCGGCGAGCAGTACAAGGGCAAGGACAAGCTGATCGAGCCGAACGTCAAGGCGCTCCATATCGGCCGCGACTTCGCCACGCTCAATCTCGAATGCCCGATCGGGCTCAAGGTGCGCAAGGCCGACAAGGTCGGCGACCGCATCTTTGTCGAAGGCAACGCCGCGGCGGCGCTCGGCGCGGTTTATGGCGGCGCCACCGTCTGCGCCTGGTATCCGATCACGCCCTCCTCCTCGCTCGCCGACGCCTTCACGCGGCATTGCGCGAAGCTCCGCGTCGATCCCGGCACCGGCAAGGCCAAATACGCGATCATTCAGGCGGAGGACGAACTCGCCTCGATCGGCATGGTGATCGGCGCCGGCTGGAACGGCGCGCGCGCCTTCACCGCCACCTCAGGCCCCGGCATTTCGCTGATGCAGGAGTTCATCGGGCTCGCTTATTTCGCAGAGATACCCGCAGTGCTGTTCGACGTGCAGCGCGCCGGCCCCTCCACGGGCATGCCGACGCGCACGCAGCAATGCGACATCCTCTCCTGCGCCTATGCCTCGCACGGCGACACCAAGCACGTCCTGCTCTTCCCCGAGAATCCGACCGAGAGCTTCGAATTCGGCGCGCAGGCCTTCGACCTCGCCGACCGTCTACAGACGCCGATCTTCGTCATGCTCGACCTGGATATCGGCATGAACCATCATTTGTGCCGCCCCTTCGCCTGGGACGACGCCAAGGTCTACGACCGCGGCAAGGTGATGACCGCGGAGGAGTTGGAAGCCGGCAAGGACTTCGGGCGTTATCTCGACGTCGATGCCGACGGTATCCCGTATCGCACCTACCCCGGCACACACCCGACCAAGGGTTCGTTCTTCACGCGCGGCACGTCGCGGGATCGTTACGCCAAGTACACGGAAGAAGGCGCG
>DATCFB010000050.1:0-6882 GCA_036509755.1 Pseudolabrys sp.
GGCGAGCCCGATTATCCGCCGCGCCTGATGATGATCGACGACGCGCCGCCTCTCCTTGCCGTGCAAGGCCGGCACGATATCTTTGCGCGTCCCCTCGTTGCCATCGTCGGCTCGCGCAACGCCTCCGCCGCCGGCATGAAATTCGCCAGCGGGCTTGCCCGCGATCTCGGTGGCGCCGGGTACGGTGTCGTCTCTGGGCTGGCGCGCGGCATCGACGCCGCCGCGCATCGCGCCTCGCTCGACACCGGCACGATCGCCGTGCTCGCCGGCGGGCATGAGCGCATCTATCCGGCCGAGCACGTGCAGCTTCTTGCTGACATCCTGGCCCAGGGCGCGGCGATCTCGGAGATGCCGCTCACGTGGGAGCCGCGCGCGCATGACTTCCCGCGGCGCAATCGCATCATCTCGGGATTGTCGGCCGGTGTCGTCCTGGTCGAGGCGGCGCGCCGCTCGGGCTCTCTGATCACCGCGCGTCTCGCCGGTGAGCAGGGGCGCGAAGTGTTCGCCGTGCCCGGCTCGCCGCTCGACCCGCGCGCGGAGGGCACCAACGGCCTGCTCAAGCAGGGCGCGATCATGGTCACCGAGGCGAAGGACGTCATCGACGCGCTCGCGCCCATCCTCGGCCGCGGGTTCGATCTGCCCGTGGAAGAGCCGGAGCGCGAAGAGCCCACCGCCAACGAGCCGAGCGACGACGAGCACGGCCGCATCGTCGGCCTTCTCGGCCCCTCGCCCTGCTCGCTCGACGACCTGGTAAGGCTGTCGCGCTCCTCGCCGGCGATCGTGCGCATGGTCCTGCTCGAACTGGAGCTTGCCGGCCGGATCGAACGGCACGGCGGCGGCCTCGTCTCCCTCGTGTAAAATCCTCGCCACGAATCGAGGGACCGCTCGTGAAGCCGATCCGCTGGGCCGTGGTGCTGTTCGTCTTGTCCTGTGCGCTGCCGGCGGCGGCGCAGGAGCCGTTCGCCAATTTCGTGCGCGACCTATGGCCCGACGCGCAAACGAAGGGCGTGACGCGCGCGACGTTCGATCTTGCCATGCGCGGGGTCACTCCCGACGCACGCGTCATCGCCGCCACCAAGAGGCAGCCGGAATACGGCAAGCCTGTCGGCGACTACATCAATGCGCTCGTCTCGAAAGGACGGCTCACCCGCGGTGAGGCGAAGGCGCGCGAATGGGCAAAGACCTTCGATGGAGTCGAGAAAAAATTTGAAGTCGAACGCTGGGTCTTGCTGGCCCTGTGGGGCATGGAGACCGATTACGGCGCCGCAAAGGATCGCTGGGACGTCTTCCGCTCGCTGTCGACGCTCGACTATGTGAAGTACCGCCACCCTTATTTCCGCAACGAACTGCTGGCGGCGATGCGCATCATGCAGGACGGCCACCTGCCGCGCGCGCAGATGGTCTCGTCATGGGCGGGCGCCATGGGCCAGACGCAGTTCATGCCGTCCAACTATGTCGACTACGCCATAGACGTCTCGGGCGATGGGCGCGCCGACATCTGGAACAACGTGGCGGACGTGCTCGGCTCGACCGCCAATTATCTGCATAAAGGCGGCTGGAAGCATGGACTCGCCTGGGGCTTCGAGGTGCTCCTGCCGCCGCGCTTCGATTACCTGAAGAGCCGCGGCTCGTTCGAAGAGTGGCGCCGCCTCGGCGTGCGCCGCGCCGACGGCAAGACGTTTCCGGCGAGCGGCAGCGGCATCCTGTTGTTTCCGAGCGGCGCCAAGGGCCCAGGCTTCGTCGTCACGCCGAACTACGGTGTGCTGAAGGAATATAACAACTCGGACGCCTACGCGATCGCGGTCGGCCATCTGGCCGACCGCCTCGCCGGCGGCGGCCCGTTCAAGACACAGTGGCCGGCTGACGATCATCCTCTTTCACGTGCCGCGCGCATCGCCTTGCAGAAGAAGCTCGCGTCCCTCGGCTATAAGGTGAACGACTTCGAGGGCCACATCGATTTTGATCTGCGCGACACGATCCGCCGCGAGCAGGTTCGTTTCGCAATGGTGCCGGACGGCAATCCCGCCCCGGCCCTGCTGGAAAAGCTCGGGATCAGTTTGAGGTAGCCGCCAGCTACGGCGAGGGTCAGCGGCGACCGTTCGGGCCGTTATGGCGTGACGTGCTTTCCGCTTCCAGGCGGACCATCTCGAGGAGGTACCCCAAGGTGTCGAGGCCGGTCCGTCGCGCCAGGGAGGCGAGGTCTGCCGATAATGTGGCGACATAACTCGCGACCGCAGAGCGGCCCGTCGGTTCGGTCGGATTGATGCGGTCTGGCATTGGGATCAAACCGTTTCGCGAGTGGTTACATCCGCCCAGCCCCAAAATACACGGAGTCCGCGAAATGATAAGCGAATAAGTAGCGACTTTGTACGATTACATCCATAGGTTGTATATGGGCGTACTTTATGACTGTCCGGATTGCGCACTTATTACCTGCTCTGAGCCGCGATGCGCGAGCCCGGTCATTTGACTTGGGCAGGCCCCTTCCCCATGTTCCCGGCGGCACAGGCGTCGATTCCGCCTGATACCGAGCTTGGCTTTGGCCAATAACCCATTGGACATCCATGAATATCGTCGTTGTTGAGTCGCCAGCCAAGGCGAAGACGATCAACAAATATCTCGGCCCCGGCTACGAGGTCCTCGCCTCATACGGCCATATCCGCGACCTTCCGGCCAAGGATGGCTCAGTCGATCCCGACCAGGACTTCCGCATGATCTGGGAGGTCGATGCCAAGTCCAACCAGCGCATCAACGACATCGCCCGCGCTCTCAAGGGCGCCGACAAGCTGATCCTCGCCACCGACCCGGACCGCGAGGGCGAGGCCATCTCCTGGCACGTCCTGGAAGTGCTGCGCCAGAAGAAGGCCCTGACCAAGCAGCCGGTCGAGCGCGTCGTCTTCAACGCCATCACCAAGCAGTCGATCCTTGAGGCGATGAAGCATCCGCGGGCGATCGACGCCGCCTTGGTCGACGCCTATTTGGCGCGCCGGGCGCTCGACTATCTCGTCGGCTTCACCCTCTCGCCAGTCCTCTGGCGCAAATTGCCGGGCGCGCGTTCGGCCGGCCGCGTCCAGTCGGTCGCGCTCAGGCTCGTCTGCGACCGCGAGCTCGAAATCGAAAAGTTCGTCGCGCGCGAATATTGGTCGATCGTCGCGAAGCTGGCGACCCCGCGTAACGAAGTGTTCGAGGCGCGTCTCGTCGGAGCCGACGGACAGAAGATTCAGCGCCTGGACATCGGCTCCGGCGCGGAAGCGGAAGGCTTCACCCGCGATCTCGAGACCGCAGCGTTCCATGTCGTCTCAGTCGAGGCAAAGCCGGCGCGACGCAACCCGCCGCCGCCCTTCACCACTTCGACCATGCAGCAGGAAGCGAGCCGCAAGCTCGGCTTCTCCCCGGCGCACACGATGCGGCTGGCGCAGCGTCTCTATGAAGGCATCGACATCGGCGGCGAGACCGTCGGCCTCATCACCTATATGCGGACCGACGGCATCGACATGGCGCCTGAGGCGATCGCCGGCGTGCGCGGCATGATCGGCAAGCAGTACGGCAAGGAATACGTGCCGGACGCACCGCGCCAATATCAGAACAAATCGAAAAACGCCCAGGAGGCGCACGAGGCGGTGCGCCCGACCGATCCTGACCGGCTGCCGGCACACGTCACCAAGCATCTCGACCGCGACCAGATCCGCCTCTACGAGCTGATCTGGAATCGGGCCGTTGCGAGCCAGATGCAATCGGCCGAGCTCGAGCGCACCACCGTCGACATCGCCGCCAAGGTCGGCGCGCGCACCATCGACCTGCGGGCCACCGGCCAGGTCGTGAAGTTCGACGGCTTCCTCACGCTCTATCAGGAAGGCCAGGACGAGGCCGCGGACGACGATGAATCGCGCCGCCTCCCCGCGATGAGCGACGGCGAGGCGCTGGCCAAGCAGGCGATCAACTCCACGCAGCACTTCACCGAGCCGCCGCCGCGCTATTCGGAAGCGGCGCTGGTCAAGCGCATGGAAGAGCTCGGCATCGGCCGTCCCTCGACTTACGCGGCCATCCTGCAGGTGCTGCAGGACCGCGGCTATGTGCGCATCGACAAGAAGCGGCTGCTGCCGGAGGACAAGGGCCGCGTCGTGGTCGGCTTCCTCGAGAGCTTCTTCCAGAAATACGTCGAGTACGACTTCACCGCCAATCTGGAAGAGCAGCTCGACCGCGTGTCGAACAACGAGGTCGCATGGAAGAAGGTCCTGCAGGACTTCTGGATCGACTTCATCGGCGCCGTGAACGACATCAAGGAACTGCGCGTCACCCACGTGCTCGACGCGTTGAACGATCTTCTGGCGCCGCACATCTTCCCGCCGCGCGAGGACGGCCTCGATGCCCGCACCTGCCCCAACTGCGCCACCGGCAAGCTCTCGCTCAAGCTCGGCCGCTTCGGCGCCTTCATCGGCTGCTCGAACTATCCGGAGTGCAATTTCACCCGGCAAATGACCCCGGGCGCCGAGGGCGCGGTCAACGGCACCAAGGTGCTCGGCGAGGACCGGCAGACCGGACTCGAAGTCACGCTGCGTGGCGGCCGCTTCGGGCCTTATATCCAGCTCGGCGAGCAGTCAAAGGAGAAGGGCGCTGAGAAGCCCAAGCGCGCCGGCATTCCGAAAGGCCTGTCGCCCGATGACGTCGATCTCGAGCGCGCGCTGTCGCTCTTGTCGCTGCCGCGCGAGGTCGGCATCTCGCCGGAGGACGGCGAGCCGATCGTCGCAGGCGTCGGCCGCTTCGGTCCTTACGTCAAGCACGGCAAGGTTTACGCGAGCCTTGAGGACGGCGACGATGTCCTCACCGTCGGCCTCAACCGCGCGGTCACGCTTATTGCCGAAAAGAAGCTCAAGCCGGGCAGAGCCCGCTTCGGCGCCGACCCCGGCAAGACCCTCGGCGATCATCCCGACAAGGGCGGCCCGATCGCGGTCAAGAAGGGCCGCTATGGGCCTTACGTCAGCCATGACGGCGTCAACGCCACGCTGCCGAACGACATCACGCCGGAGATGGTGACGCTCGAGCAGGCGGTGGGCCTCATCGACGCGCGCATCGCCAAAGGTGGCGGCAAGCCGGCGAAAGGCAAGAAGGCCGCCAAGGCCAAGGCCCCGCCTCAGGCCGGCGCCACGACCGAGACGAGGCCTTCGAAGGCGGGCGCCGCTGCGCCGAAGGCGCGTCGCGCCGCCGGCCGCAAGCAAACATCCGGCAATGCGCCCATTAAGGCCGTCGCGGCGAAAGCGAAGAAGCCCGCCGCCAAACCTGTCCGCAAGAAGGCCGCGGACTGAACGCGGCGCCCGCAGGCTGGCGAACCCGACAGTCGGTGATTACATTCCGCCCGAAGCGCCTTGACGGCGCCGGATATTTATTTTGAGCAAAGTCAAAAGCCAAGCGACCGCCCTTCCCGACAAAGCCGAAATCCTCGCCTTCATTCGTGAGCAGCCGGACAAGGTCGGCACGCGCGAGATCGCCCGCGCCTTCGGTCTGAAGAACGCGTTGCGCGCCGATCTGAAGCGCCTCCTGCGCGACCTTGCCGACGAAGGCGCGGTCGAGAAGCGCCGCCGCAAACTGCATCACCCGGGCGCGCTGCCTTCCACCGTATTGGCCGACGTCGTCACGCGCGACAGGGACGGCGACCTCATCGCCACACCCGACGAATGGGACCAGGAGGCGCACGGGCCGGCGCCGAAGATCCGCATCCTTGTGCCGCGCAACGCCCGGCGCGGCGAGGCCGCCGGGCTCGGCGACCGTGTGCTGCTGCGTGTGGAAGAAACCGAGGACGACGACGGCATCCGCCATCGCGCCCGCGTCATCCGTATTATCGATCGGCCGAAGCACCGCGTGCTCGGCATCTTCCGCGCCAGCCCGCGCGGCGGCGGCCGGCTGGAGCCGGTCGACAAGAAGATGCTCGGCAAGGAATTTCTGATCCCGGAAGGTGCCACCGGCGAGGCGCAAGACGGCGATCTCGTCGCGGTCGAGACGACGCGTTCCGGCCGGCTTGGCCTGGCCTCGGGCCGCGTGGTCGAGAAGCTCGGCTCGCTCGCGAGCGAGCGCGCGGTCAGCCTGATCGCCATCAACGCGCATGGCATCCCGCACGTCTTCCGCCACGAGACGCTCGCCGAAGCGGAGGCGGCCAAGCCCGCGACGATGGCGCATCGCGAGGACTGGCGCGACGTGCCGTTCGTGACCATCGACCCGCCCGACGCCAAGGACCATGACGACGCCGTCCACGCCGAACCGACGCAGGATGGCGGCTTCATCGTCAACGTCGCCATCGCCGATGTGGCCTGTTACGTGCGCCCCGGCTCGGCGCTCGACCACGAGGCGCTGGTGCGCGGCAACTCGGTCTACTTCCCCGACCGCGTCGTGCCGATGCTGCCCGAGCGCATCTCCAACGATCTCTGCTCGCTGCGGCCGCAGGTCGATCGCCCCGCGCTTGCCGTGCGCATGGCGATCGGCTCGGACGGCCGCAAGCATTCGCACACCTTCCACCGCATCATGATGCGCTCGGCCGCCAAACTCTCCTACGAACAGGCACAGCGCGCCGTCTCCGGCCATGGTGATGAAGAAAGCGCGCCGCTGGCCGAACCGATCCTCAAGCCGCTCTATGCCGCCTACGAGGCATTGGTGAAGGCGCGCAGCGAGCGTTCGCCACTCGATCTCGACCTGCCCGAGCGCAAGATTCTCCTGAAGGCCGACGGCACCGTCGATCGCGTCGTCGTGCCCGAGCGGCTCGCCGCGCATCGGCTGATCGAGGAGTTCATGATTCTCGCCAATGTCGCGGCCGCCGAGACGCTGGAAAAGGCGCACGTGCCGTTGATCTACCGCGTGCATGACGAGCCTTCGCTGGAAAAGGTCAATGCGCTG
>DATCFB010000051.1:0-3287 GCA_036509755.1 Pseudolabrys sp.
GGGCCAACGACATCCATCTGCCGAAAACCGGCGCGGCCGAGCTCAAGCAGGTCTGCGACAAGGCCGGCGGCTCGTTCTCGCAAGGCGCGGCGCGCTACGGCTGCGGCACCAATTGCAAAGGCGGCGCCGGCACCGATTGCCTGGTCACCTGCGAGCCCGACAAACGCTGTGTCGCGCAGGTGATCGGCGCGCATCGTCCGCGCACCGTCGAACAGGCTTTGACCACGGGCAAGAAGCGCTGAGCGGCGCGGCCGCCGGCGTCATTTCTTCTCGAGCATGAGCTGGCCTGTGCGGCCGATGACGCGCTGCGCCGCTTCGGCGAAGCGCTGCAGCAGCCACGGCAGCCGCACCTCGACGCGCACGGCGCCGTCATAGACGCCGATCGTCCCCTGCGCGCGCTGCGCCATAGCCTTGGCCGAGAAGTGCAGCGTATCGCCATCCCAGCGCTCGTCCTCGAGCGTCAGAATCCAGGCGAATTCGCCCTTGGCGCGGCCGAGGCCCTCGCGGATGCGGCGCAGCGCCTCGTCCTTGCCGAGGCGATGGGGGATGACGACGACGAGCGGCTCGGACATCGGTGGGCGGGCCTTTCAGGCGCGGTCTGGCAATGACAGAGCCTGCATGTAGGGTCCGCCGCGCCGCGGCAAAAGGGCCGCTAGGGACTACCAGCGGCCGCCGCCGCGCACCAGGCGCACAACGAGCAGCAGCACCACCGCGCCGATCGTGGCGTCGATGATCTGGCGGATGATGCCGACGCCGAGCGCGATATGCAGCCGCGGCAAGAGCCAGCTCGCGATCAGCGCGCCGACGATGCCGATGAGCATGTCACCGATCATGCCGAAGCCGGCGCCGCGCACGATCTTGCCGGCCAGCCAGCCGGCAACGAGGCCAACCAGCAGGATGACGACGATACTCTCGTTGGTCAGATGCATGTCCCCTTCTCCCCTTTTAAATAAAGCCGCCCGAGTTCCCGCGCGACCGGCGCAGAACAAGGCCGGGACATGCTACTTGTTCCATCATGATGAAACGAGAGACGTTTGCTGTCGACACCATCTATGTGCCGATCAAGCGCCGCGCGACGCTGGACGCCAACCGCGTCGACGAGATCGCGCGCAGCATGCTCAGCGATGGGCAGACGACGCCGATCCTGGTGCGCGCAGACGGCACGCGCTTCGTGCTGGTCGAGGGCCTGCACCGGCTGGAGGCGGCACGCGCGCTCGGCGAGCGCACCATCGTCGGCTTCCGCGTCGACGCGCGGAAGCACTAGCGGCGAAGGGGCCGCGGCGCGGCGCCGGCGCGCTTATTTTACCTCGTCGAGCACCTTGGCGCAGGCCTCGGCAACGTCGCGATTGGGCTCGCTGCCGGGGAATGTCGCCCAGCCGCCCTTGGTGACGAAGCTATCCCGCTTCCAGCTATCGACCGCCTTGAGGGCGGCGAGCGTCGTCTTGGCGTTGGCCGCCTGATTGAACTTCTCGACGCAGATCGGCGTCAACGCCGCAACCACCGCTTCGTCGGCCTTCTGGTCGGCCAGTTTCTGCGCCTTGCTTTGCAGCGTCCAGCCGCCCCAGGTGAAGCCGACGATCATCGCGATGATGGCGCCGGAGACGGCGCCTTGCATCAGACGCGTCAACGACTCGCCCTTGAGAATGGGAGGCAAATTCATGGATTGTCCTTTCGCTCGCGCCGCTTCGGCGCGAGGGCAACGGCCACCCGGATGGGTGCCGGTCGAAAGTTGGGTTGGAGGGCCGGCCGCCTTGCGCTGGCGTTTCGGTCGTTGTCACCGTGCGCCCTTTCCGGGATAAAGTCGATGCGACGGCTTATCGCCGGCCGCGTCCTGCGCCATGGTGGCGCGACTCACGGACCAGCCCCATGCCACTCTCCGACACGCTCAAATCCCTCATCCGCTCCGCCTGGGACGACGGCTATCCGCTGCTCGTCGCCACTGTCGGCCCGCTCGGTCCGAACATCGCGCCCAAGGGCAGCATGATCGCCTATGACGACAACACGCTCGCCTGGTGGGAGCGATCGAAGAAGGGCCTGCTCGAGAACCTCGGCCACGATCGCCGCGTCTGCATCATGTATGCGAACTTCAAGTCGCAGCGCGACGGCGTGCTCGAATCAGGATTCATCCGCTTCTTCGGCACGGTCGAATTGATCGAGAGCGGACCGGTGCACCAGAAGATCTTCTCCATGCTGTTGCCGCGCGAGCAGACGCATGCCGGCGCCGACACCGGCATCGGCGCGCTCGTGCGTATCGAGAAGGCGCTCGACGCCCGCGGCAAGGTGGTGATGTGAGCTCGTCCTCATGGTGAGGAGTGCCCGGAGGGCGCGTCTCGAACCACGAGAACGTCGCCTGCATCCTTCGAGACGCCCGCCACCTAAGGGACGGGCTCCTCTCAGGATGAGGCTCCCGCAAGGAACGGCAACGCCGCCTGCGCGCAAGAACGGCAACGCCGCCTGCGCATTGAATTTCCCATGATCGCCTTATTCGGGCCTTGGCGACGCTCAAGGCTCGATCTCACCTTGAAGGCTGGTTCGGGAGTATCCTTATGCGTATCCGGTTTGGCGCGCTTGCCGCCGCCACAATCTTCCTCGCCGCTTTCACGGCGTCGGCTTCGGCCGACCTCCTGATCAACGTCGATAAATCGACTCAGCGCATGACAGTCAGCGTCGACGGCACACCGCGCTACGTCTGGCCGGTGTCGACCGGCGGTCCGCACTACGACACGCCGTCCGGCTCATTCAAGCCGAACCGCATGGACAAGGACCATCATAGCGAGGAGTACGACAACGCCCCGATGCCTTACGCTATGTTCTTCGACGACAAAGGCCACGCCGTCCACGGCACCTACGAGAAATCGATCGGACGGCCGGTGTCGCACGGCTGCGTGCGTTTGTCCGTTGCTCATGCGGCGACGCTGTGGAGCCTGGTGAAGGACGAGGGCATGAACCACACCAAGGTCGTGCTCGACGGGCACATCCCGAACGGCGGCGTGTTGGTCGCCAAACGCAACGATGCGGGGCAGCCCTTGCAGATCAATCCCGACCAGAATCAGAATGACGACGGCGTCACCGGTTCGGTGCCGCAGGACGGCACCTATTCGCGCAACTCGGACACCGCCAACGGCGGCTATTACGCACCACAGCCGCCGCGCTACGACGACGGCCCGCGCTACGCCGACCGGCAGCCCTACTACGCGCGCCGCGATTATCGCGACGACGACCGGCCGGCGCCGTTCCCGTTCTTCCTGTTCGGGCGCTGAAGCTTGGTCATGGCCGGGCTTGTCCCG
>DATCFB010000052.1:0-12041 GCA_036509755.1 Pseudolabrys sp.
GTTGCGGCCGTGGCGATAATCCAGCATGTCGCCGCGACCGAGCAGGGGCATGAGCGGCTCGCGCTCATCGCCCGTAACGCCGAGCTCACGCGCACCGCGCTGGCGCCGGGCTCGGCGCTCGCCTGTCTCGACGGCGAGGCCGGCGAGAAGGCAGGCGACGCCTGCGAGGAGGCGGTGTTCGTCAGCGCGCCGGCAGTGGCCGCGGCGGTGACCTTCGAAGGCGAAAGGCTGTCGATCCTGAAAGCGGCGTTCGACCTGTCGAGGCAAGGAGATTCCCAAGTGATGCCGGCGTTCGCCGGTCTCCGGCGCGCCGTCGAGCTCGATCGCTACGGCCTGGCCGCGCACGTCCTTGCCGTACGCGAGGGCTGCACCGCCATGCAGTGCGCGGCGCTGGCGATGTTTAGTGACGCCACCGTGCTCAAGGCGAACCTGAAGGCGGAGGCCTTCGAGGCCTACGTTGCGCATTACGCGCCGAAGTGGGGCAAGCCGGCCGAGCCCGCGCAGCCGCCGGCCGCCGCCGCGCCGAAAGAGGCCGGTCCGGCCGTCGCCAGCGTCGCCCCCGCCGAACCGCATGACACTCAGGGCACCGCGCGCCCGGTCGATAAGAAGTGGACCTTCCCGTCGTCCGACTCCATTCCGGCGGTGAGCATCATGAAGGCCGAGCCGGCTTTGCCGAAAGCCGCGCAACTGCCCGAGCCGAAGATCGATCCGGACTTGGCGAAATCGCTCGGGGCGACGCCCGAGGCACCGCCGCGCCTGCCGCCGCAACGTCCGCAGAGCGGGGCAGCGCCGTCCGCCGATTCGCGCTAGGCTCGAGCCCGGACCCGCCGATGTTCTCCTCCGTCCTCATCGCCAACCGCGGCGAGATTGCCTGCCGCGTCATCCGCACCGCGCGGCGTCTCGGCCTGCGTACGATCGCCGTCTACTCGGAGGCCGACGCGCAGGCGCTGCACGTGCGCATGGCGGATGAAGCGCATGCGATCGGCCCCGCGCCGGCTTCGCAGAGCTATCTTGTCGCCGGCAACATCATCGCTGCGGCGAAAGCGGCGCGCGCGGGCTGCATCCATCCCGGCTACGGCTTTCTGTCGGAGAATGCCGCCTTCGCGGAGGCCTGCGCTGCCGCCGGCATTTTCTTCGTCGGCCCGCCACCCGCGGCGATCCGCGCAATGGGCCTCAAGGATCGCGCCAAGGCGGTGATGGAGAAGGCCGGTGTGCCGGTGGTGCCCGGCTATCACGGCGACAAGCAGGATTTGGCCTTCCTCAAGCGCAAGGCCTACGAGATCGGCTATCCGGTTCTGATCAAGGCGGTCGCCGGTGGCGGCGGCAAAGGCATGCGCAAGGTTGATCGCCACGCCGACTTCGACGCCGCGCTCGCGGCGGCGCAGCGCGAGTCGAAGAGCGCCTTCGGCGACGCGCAGGTGCTAATCGAGAAATATGTCACCGCGCCGCGCCACATCGAGATGCAGATCTTCGCCGACGGGCATGGCAACGTCGTGCATCTCAACGAGCGCGACTGCTCGCTGCAGAGGCGCCACCAGAAGGTGATCGAGGAGGCGCCGGCGCCTGGCATGAGCGCCGCGCTGCGCGCGACGATGGGCGCTGCCGCCGTCGCCGCTGCAAAGGCGGTCGGCTATCAGGGCGCCGGCACGGTCGAATTCATCGCCGACGGCACCGGAGGCCTCAAGGACAACCGGTTCTGGTTCATGGAGATGAACACGCGTCTTCAAGTGGAACATCCGGTAACGGAAGCAGTCACCGGCCTCGATCTGGTCGAGTGGCAATTCCGCGTCGCCGCCGGCGAGAGACTGCCGCTGAAGCAGGACCAGGTGCGGCTCGACGGCCATGCGATCGAAGCGCGGCTTTATGCCGAGGATCCCGAGCGCGGCTTCCTGCCATCGACGGGCCAGCTTGTGGCGTTGAGCTTTCCGCAAGCGGCGAATGTGCGCATCGACAGCGGCGTCGAGGCGGGCGACATGGTGACACCGTTCTACGATCCGATGATCGCCAAGGTGATCGCGCACGCGCCGACGCGCGAGGCCGCGCTCGACGCGCTCGCTTCGGCGCTCGAAGCCACGGTGGTTGCAGGCCCGCGCAGCAATGCCGGGTTCCTGGCGGCGCTGGCGCGCGCCGATGGATTTCGCAAAGGCGACTTCGATACCGGCTTCATCGACCGCAATGCCGCCGCGCTGGGCGCCACGCCGCAGGGGCTCGATCGCGCCGCGGCCGCGGCCGGCGCTCGCGAATTGATCGAACGCGAGCGGGTGCGGCTGGCAAGCGGCGAGGGGACTTCGCCCTGGGACGTCGCTGACGCCTTCCAACTCTCCGGTCATCGCCGGCTGGCGCTGCCGGTGACCGCCGACGGCGAGCCGGTGGTGGCCGAGATCGACTATGGAGCGGACGGCCCGACGATCAGTGTCGACGGCGTCGCGCCGGCCGAGGATGCGATCGCTATCGTGCAAGCTGACGCCGTCTATGTCCTGCGCCACGGCCGTCAGACCAAGGTGACGCTGCGCGATATCGCGCTCGACCGGCCGGGCGACGCCGGCGGCGGCCTCGTGCGCGCGCCGATGCACGGCAAGGTGCTCGCCGTACTGGTGGAGAAGGGCGCGCAGGTCACACGCGGCCAGCGCGTCGCCATCATCGAGGCGATGAAAATGGAGCATACGCTCACCGCGCCGATCAATGGCACGGTGAGCGAAATTGCCGTCGCCAAGGACGCGCAGGTCGCCGAAGGCGCCAAGATAATGATCGTCGAATCCTCGGCGCCCAAACCCTGACGGTCAGCCGCGGCTATATCTTCTTCTTAGCGTGCTTCTTACCGGCCTTCGCCGGCTCTTCGTCCTTGTTCACGGCGAAGTAGACCGGCAGCGTCCAGCTCGGCAGGACCAGTGGCAGAGCCTGCGGGATCAAGCTCAGGTTCCGCTTGTTGTAGGCCATCGCCTCGTCGAAGGTCATCTTCTGCGGGTCCGTCTGGACCTGCTCCGCCGGCTTGACCGGCTTCTTCTTGGTCTTGGCCATTGCGATGGTAGGCGCGGCCGCAACGAGTGCGAGCGCGACGAGCAGAGCGATTTTCTTCATGGGTCCCCCAAGCGTTGTCGGTGTTTGCTCGCGCACGGTAGCAGAGGAGTGAGGGCACGTCAGCCGGGCGGGCATTGTGGGCACAAGATTTCGCCTGAGGCTTCCGCCACGGCCGCCGGCCCGCTATGGCTGAGGACGGTTTTGCGTGTTTCGGGACTGTGGGAATGCCGCTTCATCTCATCAAGCTCAGCGTCGGCTGCGACTCGGTCGCCGACCTCGAAGACTGGATCAAGTTGAAGTTGAAGGAGAAGAAGCGGCGCGGGCAGAAGCCGGAACGCATCCATACGACACGCATGCTGCCCAAGCGCGCCGAGGAACTCACCGACGGCGGCTCGCTCTTCTGGGTGATCAAGGGCCACATCACCTGCCGCGAGAAGATCCTCGACATCCGCACGACGACCGGCAAGGACGGCATCCGCCGTTGCCAGGTGGTGCTCGACGGCAAGCCTAAGCTGGTCGAGCCGCGGCCGCGCTCCGCTTTCCAGGGCTGGCGCTACCTCGACGACAAGGAGGCGCCGCGCGATCTGTCGCGAGCCGCGCCCGGCGCCTCGAAGATGCCGGAGGCGATGCGGCGGGAATTGCGGCAATTGGGGCTGCTGTGATCGTTCCTGTCATGGCCGGGCTTGTCCCGGCCATCTCGCTTAGGAAGGCACTGCGCTCCTAAGCGGGGCCACCGGGACAAGCCCGGTGGCGACAGTGGAATATTCGATGCCGTGGCCAACTACACCGCCAGATTATCGATCAGCCGTGTCGTGCCGAGCTTGGCGGCGGCCAGAAGCCTGATCGGCCCGTCCTTGAGTGACGCGACGCGGGCCAAAGTCAGCGCGTGCCGCGCCTCGAGATAGTCGACGGCGAAGCCGGCGCGGGTCAGTTCGGTGACGCCTTCCTCCAGGACCATCTCGATCGGCTCGCGCCGACCGATGCGGCTGGCGCAGGCATTGAGCACGCGCGCCAAAGCCGGGGCCACCGCGCGGTCGGCCTCCGACAGGTACGCGTTGCGCGAGGAGAGGGCGAGGCCGTCGCGTTCGCGCACCGTGGTCAGGCCGACGACCTTGAGCGGCAGATCAAGATCCTTGGCCATCTGTGTGATAACGCGCAGCTGTTGGTAGTCCTTCTGCCCAAAGATCGCGACGTCCGGCTTCACCTGTAAAAACAATTTAGCGACGACTGTGGCAACGCCGCCGAAGAAATGCGGACGAAACTTGTCTTCGAGCCCGGCCTTGGCGGGACCGGCCGGCTCGATGCGGGTGGCGAAGCCCTCCGGATACATGACGCCAGCGGGTGGCGCCCAGACGAGATCTGTCTCGGCCTCGGTCAGCGCCTCGATGTCGGTGTCGAAGCTGCGCGGATAGCTGCCGAAGTCCTCGTTCGGAGCAAACTGCGTCGGGTTAACGAAGATCGACACGACGACCCGGTCGGCGCGGCGATGCGCTTCCTTGACCAATGCCAGATGGCCCCGGTGCAGCGCGCCCATGGTCGGGACGAGCGCCACGCTTTCCTTCTTCTTCCGGAAGGCGTCAATGGCGGTGCGCAGCGAGCGCAGGTTGCGGGCGATGGTCGGTCGGATCGGCATGACAAATTGTGGCGTGGAACTCGAAAGGCGCGGGCGCTCTCTAGCAAGCCATGGTGAATGCGGCCACCGATTAATGGTTAAGCATCGTACAACTTGACTAAACCTTCGCAATAATTTGAAAATCAATGGATCAAAGGACGCCTCATGCTGGTCCAGCCGATCCGCGAAACGCCACAATCCGCTCACGTCGTCGTACTCGGCAACGAGAAGGGTGGCTCAGGCAAGTCGACGACCGCCTTGCACATCGCCGTGGCGTTGCACAAGGCCGGTCAGCGCGTCGCCACCATCGACCTCGATTCGCGGCAGAAGAGCTTCACGCACTATGTCGAGAACCGCCGCGACTGGGCGGCGCGCGCCGGTATCAAGCTCGATGTGCCGACCCATTTCTGCGTCGAACGCGCGCAGGGCCTTTCCGTCGAAGCCAACGAAGCGCAGGAGTTCGACGCGTTCTCGCGCGCCATCGGCGCCATTGAGCACAGCCACGACGTCGTCGTCATCGACACGCCGGGCCATGACAGCTACCTGATGCGGCTCGCGCATTCGATGGCGGACACGCTGGTCACGCCGCTCAACGACTCGTTCGTCGATTTCGACGTGCTGGCGACGCTCGACCCGACCAACTTCACCGTCACAGGCGAAAGCCACTACGCGCGCATGGTGCGCGAGGCGCGCCGGCAGCGCCGGTTGGTCGATGGCCGGCTCACCGATTGGATCGTCGTGCGCAACCGGCTGTCGCAGCTCGGCTCGCGCAACAAGAAGCTGGTCGGCGAGGGCATCAACGAATTGTCGCGCCGCATGGGCTTCCGCTGCATTGACGGTTTCGCCGAGCGCGTCGTCTACCGCGAATTCTTCCCGCGTGGGCTGACCGCGCTCGACGATCTCGACGAGACGACGCTTGGCACGCGGCCGAACATGTCGCACGTCACCGCCCGCGAGGAGGTGATCGCGCTTCTCAACGCGCTGCACTTGCCGCTCTCGGAAAACGGCAGACGTCGTGCCGCCGCCCGCGCCGAATGGTACTCGGTCATGGACCAGCCGCTGCAGGTCCACGACATGCTGGCCTGACGTTCAGCCCGCCATCGCCAGCCGCCTCTTCTGGTTTCCTTTTTGCTGCGTGAGCAGCGAAGTAGCGCGCTCAGCGCTCATCGGCCGGCTCAGGAAATAGCCTTGGCCATAGGCACATCCGGCCTTGACCAGGAAATCGAGCTGCCTCGCGTTCTCGATGCCTTCCGCGATGCACTCGACGCCGAGCTCACTCGCAAGACTGATCGCGGCGCGAACCACGGCGCCGTTACGCGGATCGTCGACGATGCCAAGCACCAGCTCCTGCGCAATCTTGAGCCGGTTGACCGGAAAGCGCGTCAGGTAGTTCAGCGACGAATAGCCGGTGCCGAAGTCGTCGACCGAGATGCGCAGACCCATCGCCCGTAGCCGCGCCAGCATTGCGCCGGAGTGCTGGCTCGCGTCCATCAGGACCGACTCGGTCAGCTCCAGCTCGATCATCGACGGGCTCACGCAATGCCGTTTCAGCGCCGCGGAGACGACGTCATGCAATTCCGGCGATGTCTTGAACTGGCTGGCGGAAACGTTGATGGCGACGACGTCGGGCACGACACGGGCATCGATCCAGGCTCGCGCCTGACGGCAGGCCTCGTCCACCACCCAAGCGCCGATGCGATCGATCAGGCCGGTATGTTCGGCAATGCCGATGAATTCCCCGGGACGCAGCAGGCCCATCGTCGGGTGCTGCCAGCGGATCAGCGCCTCGACGCCGACGATGCGTCCGGACGCAAGCTCCACCTGCGGCTGATACCACAGGCGAAGCTCTTCGTTTTCTATGGCGCTGTGTAATTCGCCGGCGATGCTGACGCGCTGCCGCACTGCGCTGTCCAGATCCGGGGTGTGCGTGCGGAAGCAATTGCGGCCGTCCTCTTTGGCCCGATACAGCGCAAGGTCGGCCTGCATCATCAGCGTGTTGGCATCGCGGACGTCGGCGGACATCGTGGCAATGCCGATGCTGGCGGTGACGCGCATGCGGTCGCCGCCAAGGTCGTATGGAGCGGCAAGTGCGTTTTTGCTGCGTTCGGCGAGAGCGATGGTGCTGTCGTCGGTGCAACTGCAATGCAGAACCGCGAACTCGTCGCCGCCGAAGCGAGCGACGAGATCGCCCGGTCCGACAGCGGCGCAGAGCCGGTGCGCCACCTCTTGCAACAACCGGTCGCCCGCCGGATGGCCGCGCGTGTCGTTGATATCCTTGAACTCGTCCAGATCTAAATAGAGAACGGCGCACCCGTGGGCGTCGCTGTGCCGGGCTTTAAATTCGGCGGTAAGGCGCTGGTAGAAGACGCGGCGATTGGCCAACCCGGTGAGCGGGTCATGATTGGCGAGATCCGCGATGCGGCGATTGGCCTTCAATAGTTTGCGCTCGTACCAGGTGGCGAAGCCGACGACGAGGAGGTTGCATACGAGCACCAACCAGGCGCGATCGTGATGCGGTTGCATTGGGCCACCTGCCGCGGCCACCATCGCAATCGGCCATTGCACCGAACCCGCATGGAGAGTGCCGAAGGCATGAGGCAGTGTCTCGATATCGCGCATGCTGAACGCCGGCGCCGTCACCCGACTCTGGGGGGAGGAATGGACGTAGATCGGACGGTCGTCAGCGTCCGCATACGCGGGGAAGACATAGAAATTGAGACCGACCGAGGTCGTCCGGTGGGTGACGATCCGGGCCATGGCGTCGGCAGTGACGAAGGCGCCATGCACGAAACCGCGCAGGTTCTCGCGCCGCTCCTGGACCGTGTCGATCCGTGCGCCGATCCTGTAGACCGGCAGTGACATCAGAATGCCGGACGTGATGCCGCTCCGGCTGTGCAGCAAGAAGTCGGGCACAGTCGACAGCTCATTCTCGTCAGCCGCGCGCAGCAAGCGGTCGCGGATCGGCAACTCGGAGAGAAGATCGATGCCGTAGATGCGGGCGCCGTGGTTGCGCTCGGTGGAATAATATATCGGCAGATATTCCGATCGCGTCGCCGCCGTTCTGATGGTGCCGTCGGGCAGCGCGTCACGAATGTGATACCCGGCAATGCCGTTGGCCCGTGCATTTGCCTCGAATTCCGCGCGCCGATTGTCGCGCACCAGCGGCACCCATGAGAGGTTTTGAATGGCCTTGTCGCGGTCGAGCAGTCGGTCGGTGAAGCCTTCGAACTCGCGCCGGGACACGTCCTCATCGGAGGCGAACAAGGCGCGGAGGGCCTTGAGTTTATTTAGATACTCGTCGAGCCCGGTCTGCACGGCGAGGAAGTGCGTGGCCCCGGCCTGTTCGACATTGCTTTCGGCTTGTCGGTTCTCCCACTCCCAGACGAACGAAAAGGTCGCGACCGACCACAGCAGGCCGGCCGCGGCGATGGCGAACATCGGCGGCCGCGGCTTGAACCAATGGCGGCGGTACGGACGCGGCGACGACATGAATATTTTGCTCGGCGCGGATTATGCCCGCCATGAACTAACTCAGTCTCTGCGCAACAGGCTTCGGACCTTGCCTATGGCAAATGTAAAGTGCGGATTGTCGTTTCTGGCCGGTGAACAGGAACTGGACACATTTAATGGCACCCGTGCGCTTCGCCGCTCTAGGCCCCTGAATCGGTGTAGGATTGCTGCTCGATGACCAAGGACCAGACTCCCGCGCCGGCGGCCAATCGCGCCGAGATCGACGCCTTCCTCGAGAAGGTCAAGTCGATCGGTCCCGCAACCGCGCGGCATGGCGCGCGCGGGCGGCTGATCTTCGCGCTCGACGCGACGATGAGCCGTCAGCCGACATGGGACAGCGCCTGCGCGTTGCAAGCCGATATGTTCCGCGAGGCGGCCGCGGTCGGCGGTCTCGACGTTCAGCTCGTCTATTTCCGCGGTCTCAATGAATGCCGCGCGTCGGGCTGGGTGGCCGGTGCCGACAAGCTCGCTTCGCTCATGTCCCGCATCGATTGCCGTGGCGGTCAGACCCAGATCGGCAAGGTGCTGTCGCACGCGCGGCAGGAGCACGCGCGCAAAAAGGTTCAGGCGCTGGTCTTCGTCGGCGACGCCATGGAGGAGCCGATCGATACGCTGTGCGCCGCGGCCGGTGAACTCGGCCTGCTCGGCGTGCCGGCATTCATGTTCCAGGAGGGCCATGATTCCGTCGCCGAGAATGCCTATCGTGAGATTGCTCGTCTGTCGCACGGCGCCTGGTGCCGCTTCGACGCGGGCTCGGCGCAGCAACTGCGCGAATTGCTGCGGGCCGTCGCCGCCTATGCCGCCGGCGGCCGTCGCGCGCTGACCGCGTTGTCGGCGAAAAGTGGGCCGGCTCAGGCGTTGTTGGCGCAGTTGAAATAAGCCATGCCCATCCTCATCCTCGGCGTTCTTGCGCTGGTGCTCGCCCTCTGGGCGCTCAACGTCGTTTCCAAAGTCGATCCGCGGGTCGGCGCGCGCGTGGTCAAGGCCTCGGGTGGTCTGCTCGCCCTCGGCTTCGCAGCGTTTCTCGGCCTGCGCGGCGAAATCGGCTTCGCCATTCCGCTCGGCGCCTTCGGTCTCGGTCTGCTCGGTTGGCTGCCTTTCGGGCCGGCCGGCTTCTCTCAGCGCACGAAGAAGAGTTCGGGGCAGGCCTCGCGCGTGGGCTCGGCGATGCTGGAGATGGAACTCGACCACGACAGCGGCGCGATGCGCGGCCGCTTCAGCGCCGGGCCGCAGAAGGGCCGCGATCTCGACAGCTTCGACGTGCCGGCGTTGGCGAAGCTCTTGCCGAGCCTCGACGAGGAGAGCCGCGCGTTACTGCTGGCGTATCTTGACCGCCGCGATCCCACCTGGAGTGAACACGCGCAAGGCGACGCGACAGCGGGGCGCGGTTTCGCGCCCACCGGCAAAATGACGGACGAGGAGGCCTATCAGATCCTTGGCCTGCAACCGGGCGCCGGCGCCGAGGACGTATCGCGCGCGCACCGGTCGCTGATGAAGAAACTGCATCCCGACCAAGGGGGGTCGACGTATCTCGCGGCCCGGATCAACGAGGCCAAAGAAACTCTCCTGCGCCGCCATCGCTGAAGCACTCCGCACGCAACTCAACACACCGGCACCTGCCGACGGCGTCCCTGATCTTCTTTTTATGGAAGTCGTTCATAGGCCATTGAGGTGAATACTTCGTCACGGCGCGGCCATGGCGGGCTTGAGGAAATGTCGTGACGGCGGTGCCCGCTCAAAAGCAAATAGCCGGGGACGTAAGGGCGTTTACGCCCGCCTGTGCCCGGCCATGCGGTATCTCGACGGCGATCCGGCGCGTCAGTTCTTGAGCATCATGCAGGGAATGTCGCTGTGCTTGAGATGCTTGCACGCGGCCTCCGCCTGGTCCTTGTCGAGGCCGGCGAAGCGCGCGCGGTAGAGCGACTTCGCGCCTTTGCTCACCTTCTCGGTGAACGGGTCGGCCTGGCCGAGCAACTGTTTAGCCTTATCCTGCACGGTTTCTAGCCGCTGCTTAGCTTCTTTCTCGTCGTCGAACGCGCCGACCTGGATCATCCAGCCGCTGTGCTTGACGTCCATCTCGTTCGTGGAAGACGCGGGCAGGGGTACGGTGACGCCGGCGGATGCGACCTTGGTGGGCAGGGTGCCGAGAATGCCGGGATGCCTGCCAGACGGAGGCAGCGTCGGCACGTCGCTCTTGACCGTGGCGACCTCGGTGACGCGCATGGCGCGGGCCGCGGCCGGTGTTGGCGCGAGATGGTGGCTCTCCGGCGCCGGTGCCGAGAGCGAGGCGGTGCGGTACTTGCCCGGGTGGACGATGAAGGTCTTCACCGGATTGGGCTTGATCGGCGCGGTCGAGCCGACATGCGGCGATTCGATAGAGGCGACTTCGTCGTGGGCCGCGCGCGCGTCCTCAACCGCATTGACCGGCGTCGAAACAGGCATCGCGGCCTGCTCTGTTTTAAATTCGGATTTTTCGCCCTTCGGCACCACCTTGGCGATCGGGATCTCCTCCGGCGCGCCGCGCTTGGTCGAAGCCCTGTCGAAATTCTCCGCGATCAGTGTCTCGACTTTGGCGTCGCGCGCGCGGGCGGTGCGGCCGCCGAACACCACCGCGACGACATAGCGGTTGCCGCGATGCACCGAGGTCACGATATTGAATCCGGAGGCGCGAATATAGCCGGTCTTGATGCCGTCGACGCCGGCCACATTGCCGAGCAGATGATTGTGCCCGCGCACCGTGCGGCCGCGGAAGTCGAAGGCCCGTGTCGAGAAGTAATGATAATACTGCGGGAAGCGCTCGCGCAGTGCGCGGCCGACGATCGATTGGTCGCGCGCGGTGGTCACCTGCGCATCGTCCGGCAGGCCGGAGGCATTGTCGTATGTCGTGTGCGTCATGCCGAGCGCGTGCGCTTTCGCCGTCATCATGCGCGCGAAGCTCGGCTCGTCGCCGCCCAGCGCCTCACCGATCACGACTGCCACATCGTTTGCCGACTTTGTCACGATCGCCTTGATCGCCGTTTCCACCCGGATGCTGTCGCCGGGCTTGAGGCCGAGCTTGGACGGCGCCTGCGCCGAGGCGTGGGCCGACACCGGCAATTCGGAAGCGAGTGTAAGTTTTCCGGACTGGAGACGCTCGAACAGCAGATAGAGCGTCATCATCTTCGTGAGCGAGGCGGGATGACGCAATGCGTCGGGATTGGTCGCCTGCAACACCGCCCCGGTATTCGCGTCGACGACGATGGTCGAGACCGGAGGATCGTAGCTGCCGTGCGAGGCGGTGACGCGATGATGGCGGCGGTGGCGAGCTTCGGCTTCGCCGGAAACGGCGGACGCCAGAACAAGTCCGGCCAGGCCCAGGGTGCCCCAGCGGAGGCAGCGATGGACAATAGCTCCGCGACCCAGCATCCGCGCTCCCTCAACCCCGTTCGTGGCGGACCCATAAGGCCGGCCATCGTGGCCACATTATAGCGTTCGCTCGGACGATGGCCCGCGCTGCTTGCATTTACGGTAATCGCCGCGCGGTTACCAAAGGTTTAACTCTAACCTGCGGATTCTGCGGAACTTTTCGCATTGCAGCGATGACCCTTGACTTAATTGTGCAGTGCAATATATCTAGACCATTCCCGGACAGGCCGGGCTAAGCAAATCAACTCATCATGGCACCGCCGGTGGCGGGCCGGGAAAGGTGGACCATGGTCAAGAATTTCGAGGACCTGCAGCAGGTCGGTAAAGAGAACGTGGACGCGACGCTGAAGTCGTTCGGTGCGCTCACCAAGGGCACCCAGGCGATTGCCGTCGAAGTGGCGGACTACTCGAAGAAGTCCTTCGAGGACGGCTCCGCGGCGCTCGAGAAGCTGTTCGGCGTGAAGTCGCTGGACAAGGCGATCGAGTTGCAGACCGA
>DATCFB010000053.1:0-21626 GCA_036509755.1 Pseudolabrys sp.
GCCCTGTGGAATTACGGCTTCTTCCATCTCCTCGATTATCCGATCTTCCTCGGCGTCGCCGCCTATCTGGCGCTCACCGGCCTGCAGCGCGATTTCTTCGGCGTGAAGGCGATCGATATCGTGCGCTGGAGCGCCGGCATCACGCTGATGTGGGCGTCGATCGAGAAATGGGCCTATCCGGATTGGACCTATCCGCTCCTGGCGCTGCATCCCGGCATGACTCTCGGCTTCGATCCGGAGTTCTATATGCGTGCCGCCGGTGCGGTTGAGTTCGCGCTGGCTTTCTCGCTCATGTGGACGCCGTTGGTGCGTCGTGTCGGGGCCATCATGCTCACGCCGATGTTCGTCGGTGCGGTCTTCACCTTCGGCAAGGTGGATATGATCGGCCACGCGTTGATCGTGGTTGTGCTGCTCGCCATCGTCGGCGACAACCGAGGCAACCGCGCGCTCGTGCGCTATCCGTATCTGATGCCGGTGGGCTATGCAGCGGCGCTAGTGGCGTTCGTGGCGTCGTATTACCTCGTGCACATGGTCCTGTTCGGCACGTCGTTGACCTGAGGCGGCGCGGCTATTTCACGTGCAGCGTCAGCTTCATCTTCGGGTGGATGGCGCAGAGCACTTCGAAATCTCCCGCCACCGGGACGGTGATCGAGGTCCGGCTGCCTGGCTCTTGGTCGCCGGAATCGAAGCTGAACTTGGACGAGTCGATGTAGGCGTGATGGCGGAGGTCACCGTCGTCGTTGACAATGACAATGGACTCGCCGCGCTGGATGGTGAGCACGTCGGGGTGAAACTCCCGGCCTTTCTGCGACACCGTGTATTGCGGCGCGGCGAGGCCGCCGAGGACGCCAAGGCCGGTTACAGAGCCGCCGATCAGCACCATGCTGATGGCGACTTTCGCCGCTTCCGAGAGCCTGCCGAAGCGCATGGGCGTAGCCTTTCACAGGTGCGGCTCGTCTCCCCCACACTCCGATTGCGCGGTTAAGGCGGCGTTAACGAAGCCCTCGAGATAGGGGGCATAACTGAAGTCGCTTTAACCGGTGGCCCTTACATTTCCCAGGTGTTGAAGCAGGCCTTGGGATGAAACTGAGCCGGATCGATACGCTGCTGACGGACTGGACGTCGCCCGCGCTGCGCGTGCTGGAGCGCGCGACCGCGTCGTTGCGCACCATCCGTGGCCGCATCCTCATCGCCTTTGCGGTGATGACGCTCATCACGGGCGCGGTCGCCGGCTACGCCATCATGGGCGTTCAGGATGCCGGCGTGCTGGTGCGCAAGACCTACGACGAATCTTTGATGTCCATCAACTACGCGCGCGCCGCGGCCGCCGACTTCGCATCGATGCGCGCGAGCTTCGCTCGCCGGTGGATCGCTGATGATCCGCAAATGCGGGTGCAGCTCGATTTGCAGATGGCCAAGCTCGCCCAAACACTGAAGGACGATCTCGACATTGCGGTGCAGCGCTCCCAGTCCGAGCGCGCCAAGGACGCGGTCGCGCGTGTCGATGAGGCCGTCAATACATGGCGCCGCACCAGCCTGCATCTGCTCGACGCGACGCGGATGGATTCCAGCTGGGAGCAGCTCGACGACTACGCCAAGCAGGTCAACGATCAGATCGACCTTCTGATCAACTACACGGCCGGCGACGGCTTCCTCTACCGCCAGTCGGCGCTTGCCACCGTCGACCGCAACATCCGCCTCAACATCGCCGGCGCCGGGCTTGCGCTCGTGCTCTCCGGTCTTGTCGCCTGGGCGCTCGCCCGCCGCATCATCCGTCCGGTCGCCGCGGCCTCGAACGTCGCCGAATGCATCGCGACCGGAAAGCTCGACGTCGTGATTCCGCAGGGCGGGCCGGACGAACTCGGCGACCTCCTGTCGTCGATGCGCCTGATGCGCGACAACATCAAGGACATGATGGACCGCGAAGTGGCGCTGCGCCGCTCCGCGCAGACGCGACTTGCCGATGCGCTGGCGAATTCGGATGAAGGTGTCGTGGTCGTCGACGCGCAGGACAGCATCGCGCTCGCCAACGCGCAGGCCGCCGGCTTCCTGTCACTTGCGCCCGAGAAGCTCGAACCGGGCACGCCCATCGTCGAACTCAAGACTGCGCTGCAGGATCCGATCCTCGCCGATTGCATGCTGACGCGTCCGAACGGGGAGGCGAGGGTGCCGGAATGGCAGCTCGCCGATGGCCGGTGGCTACGGGTCAGCCGCAGTGCGACCCGCGACGGCGGTTTCATCGTCGTGTGCAGCGACATCACCCAGTCGAAGCGCCAGGAGGCGACGCTGCGGCAGAGCCATCTGCGACTCGACGCGGCGCTCGACAACATGTCGCAGGGCTTGTGCCTGTTCGACGCGCAGAACCGGCTAGAAGTCGTCAACCGCCGTTTCTTCGAGATCTTCGGGCTGTCGCGCGGTCAGATCGCGCCCGGCATCAGTTTTCGCGAGATTCTCGAACTCAGCGCGGCGCGCCGCAATCACGAAGGCCCATCTGCCAGCCAGGTGCTCAGCGATCAGGCGGAGATCATCAGCCGTCAGAAGAGCGGCACGCATTACTACGAGCTCAGCGACGGCCGCATCATCGCCAGCGTCTACAGCCCGACATCGAACGGCGGCTGGGTTGCCACCTTCGAGGACGTCACCGAGCGCCGCCTTGCCGAGGCGCAAATCATGCACATGGCGCGGCACGATGCGCTGACCGATCTGCCCAACCGCGTGCTCTTCCGCGAACGGATGGAGCAGGCGCTGGAC
Organism: Pseudolabrys sp.; assembly: GCA_036509755.1. GTDB lineage: Bacteria > Pseudomonadota > Alphaproteobacteria > Rhizobiales > Xanthobacteraceae > Pseudolabrys. The sequence continues at coordinate 2,752 of DATCFB010000053.1, forward strand.
CACGGCGAGAAGCTCGCGGTGCTGTTCGTCGATCTCGACCGGTTCAAGACGGTCAACGACACGCTCGGCCATCCGGTTGGCGACGCGCTGCTCTGCGCTGTTACCAAACGCTTGAAGGATGCGGTGCGCGGCAGCGACATGGTCGCGCGGCTTGGCGGCGACGAATTCGCCATCGTGCAGGCCGGCGCGCGACCGACCGACGCATCAGAGCTCGCCGCGCGCATTATCGAGGCCGTATCGCAGCCCTATGACGTGCTGGGCCAGCAACTTGTGATCGGCGCGAGCATCGGCATTGCCATCGCGCCGACCGACGGCCGCGAACCCGATCAGCTCCTGCGCAACGCCGACATGGCGCTGTACCGCGCCAAAAGCAGCGGCCGCGGCAGCTATCACTTCTTCCAGCCGGAAATGGACGCGCAGATGCAGGAGCGCCATGCGCTCGAGGTCGATCTGCGCAAGGCCGTCGCACAGGGGGAATTCGAAGTCTATTACCAACCGATCGTCGAGGTGGCGCGACGCGAGATCCGCAGCTTCGAGGCGTTGGTGCGCTGGAAGCATCCGCAACGCGGCATGGTCTCGCCGGTCGTGTTCATTCCGGTGGCGGAGGAAATCGGTCTCATCGGCGCGCTGGGTGACCTCGTGCTGCGCCAGGCGTGCCGCGACGCCACCGCCTGGCCCGACGATATTTCCGTTGCCGTCAACCTGTCGGCGGTGCAGTTCCGCAACCCGACGCTGCCACTCTCGATCGTCTCGGCGCTGGCCGCCGCCAATCTGTCCGCCTCGCGCCTAGAGCTTGAGATCACCGAGACGGTACTGTTGCAGGATGACCGCACGGTCCTCGATCTCCTGCATCAGATCCGCGCTCTCGGCGTGCGCATCTCGATGGACGACTTCGGCACCGGCTACTCCTCGCTCGGCTACCTGCGCAGCTTCCCGTTCGACAAGATCAAGATCGATCGCTCTTTCATCCAAGAGCTTGGCAAAAAGGATGACTGCCTGGCGATCGTCCGCGCCGTCACCCAGCTGGGCGCCGACATCGGCATGATCACCGTCGCCGAGGGCGTCGAAACCGACGACCAACTCGACATTCTGCGCGTCGAAGGCTGCAATCTCGCGCAGGGCTATCTCTTCAGCCGGCCGCGCCCGGTTGGTGATATCCCGCAACTCCTCCAGTCGTTCAAGGCCCGCGCCGCCGCTTGATGTAAGGCAAAGCTATCGCCTTGGCCGCAGCTGTCGCACGCGGCGCCGTCGTCCTCGACCGCTGCTCTGCCCTCCCATATCGGTCATGGCTGGCATGGCGGCTTCAGCATCGGCTTCTACCCGCACTCATTACATCGGCCCGACTGCTACGTCGTCGAACACCGGGTTGGTGGGCCCACGCTGGCGCTGCGTAATGGTCTGCGATTGATCCTCAAATGCGGCTGCCAAACCCTCTTCGCTCCCCACGAAGCCAGGGCTTTTCCATTTCGCCGCAGGGCTGCCGCATTCCGGCGCGTGCGAATTAGCCCTTATGTTAGGCATCGCTCGCGCCTGCGGATGAGTTCTGCTACGGGAGGTCCGCCCTTGTCGGGGCGGACGGCGCCGCGTGGTGACCGGCCCGCATGCCGACCCGGAGGAACGATGCTGAACTGGCTGCGCGCGGTGGCGCGCTTTTTTACCAATACGATCGGCTGGAATCGCATCGGTTTCCTGCTCAGCGTCGCCATCATCGCCGTGGCGGTGGCGGTGCTCGGGCACATGCTGCGCGGTATCGACATCGATCAGGTCGTTGCGGCGATGAAAGCGGTGACACCGCACCGCATCGCGGTCGCGGCCATGTTCGTGTCCGGCGGCTATTTCACGCTGACATTCTACGACTGGTTCGCGCTGCGCACGATCGGTCATCCGGAAATTCCGTATTACACCGCCGCGCTGTCGGGCTTCACTAGCTACGCCGTCGGGCACAATATCGGCGCTACGGTTTTCACCGGTGGCGCGGTGCGCTACCGCATCTATTCCGCGCGCGGATTGACCGCGGTGGACATCGCCAAGATCTGCTTCGTGGCTGGCCTCACGTTCTGGCTCGGCAATGCGACCGTGCTCGGTTTAAGTGTCTCGATCGATCCGCACGCCGCAACGCCGATCACGCAGCTGCCCGGCTGGATCAATCGGCTCATCGCGCTCGGCATATTGGGGGTGTTGTTCTCCTACATCGGTTGGGTGTGGAGCGCGCAGCGCATCATCGGCAAAAGCGACTGGACGGTGAGCCTGCCGAACGGTCCGTCGACGCTGCTTCAGATCGTGATCGGTCTGTTCGATCTCGGTTGCTGCGCCATGGCGATGTACACGCTGCTGCCCAGCGATCCGCATATTGGCTTCGTGACGATCCTCGTCGTCTTTGTGTCGGCGACGCTGCTCGGCTTCGCCAGCCATGCGCCTGGCGGGCTCGGCGTGTTCGACGCCGCGATGCTGGTGGCGCTCTGGCAGTTCAACAAGGAAGATCTCGTCGCCGGACTGCTGCTCTTTCGAGTGCTGTACTATCTTGTGCCCTTTGCTGTCGCGCTAAGTATTCTGGGCACGCGCGAGATTTGGCTTAATACCCGCCGCGCGAAGGTGCCCGCTGAGCTGCCCAGCGTGCGTGCGTCGGCGCCGTTGAAGAGCGAGTTGGAGGCCGAAAAAACCGATCGGCATTGAGGATGCGAGGGACGCGGCAGAGGACGATGGCTAGCGTTACCGGCGAGGCGGCCTCCCTTGCGCCCATGGTGAGTGGCGCGGTTGCGCATCAAAAAAAAATGGCCGGGACGAGCCCGGCCATCGCGTTCGGTCGCAGCGGAGCGGTCAACCGCGGAAGGGCCGCTTATCCCGACGGCGGTCGTGCGCCGGCTGGTAGGCGACGCGGCAATGATAGGTGCAGTACGGAAGTTCGTTGGACGAGTCGCCGCCGCAGAAGAAGAAGTCCGTGCCGCCCGGATCGCCAATCGGCCACCGGCAGGTGTGCTCGTTGAGCTGCAACAGCGTCTTGCGCTGTTCGACCGGGATCTCAAGGAGTTCCGGCTCCGGCTCGAGGTCATAATCGTAGGCCAGCGCCGTATTGCCGCGGATCGTCGGCCGCGACACCCGCAGCATATGACCCGAGGTGCGCGCCTTGCGCGGCCGGGGCGCAGCGGAGGAGGGGCTCTTCGCCCGGCCGGACAGGCCGAGCCGATGTACCTTGCCGATCACCGCGTTGCGGGTGATGCCGCCGAGCTCCGCGGCGATCTGGCTCGCCGACAGCCCGTCGGACCATAGTTTCTTGAGAAGTTCGACCCGTTCGTCGGTCCAGCTCATGGGTTTGCGGCCTCCCAGCCCCCGGATAGAATCCATCCCCGTTCGCCGGGCGCCTTTTCGGCGCCTGAACGCTCACGCTTCAGGGATGAACCAGAAATCTCGTTTGCCGGTACGACATCTCGTACCGTCTGACGGAAAAACTACACCACTGCTTGACTCGGGCGCAAGCTTTTGCAATCGCCCGAACCACAACTACCAACAGGTTTTCCTTTAGAATCGGCACTTGCGGCATAATTGAGTCGCCCGATTCGGTTCCGGAGCACCGGTTGACCGATTCAGGCAGCGCCCATAGAATGCAAATGTGCCGCCCGGCGAGGCGGCACATTTCTTTTCGGGCTCGCGCGTGATCCCGAAAAGGCTTGGTCTTACGGCGCCTTAGTGCTCAAGATCCCGGATTTACCGCCAATCGCGCGCAGACGAAACATGCTGTCTGACCATGCCCGTGAACTCGCACATTTTACCGACCTATGCGCGCGTCGACCTCGCCTTCGAGCGGGGTGAGGGTGCTTGGCTCTATACGGCTTCGGGCGAGCGGTATCTCGATTTCACCTCGGGCGTCGCGGTCAATGCGCTCGGTCATGCGCATCCTGCGCTCGTCAAGGCACTGGACGAGCAGGCGCATAAGGTCTGGCACGTTTCAAATCTCTACCGCATCCCCGGCGCCGAGAACTTAGCCGACCGGCTATGCGCTGCCTCGTTCGCCGATGTCGTCTTCTTCTGTAATTCCGGCACCGAGGCGCTCGAGGGCGCTATTAAGATGGCGCGAAAATACCAATTCGCGAACGGCCGGCCCGAGCGCTTCCACATCATCACCTTCGAAGGCGCCTTCCATGGCCGCACCCTCGGGTCGCTGTCGGCCACCGGCAACAAGAAATATCTCGACGGTTTCGGTCCGCCGGTCGAAGGTTTCGACCAGGTTCCTTATGCCGACTTCGAAGCGGTAAAGAAGGCCGTCACGCCGGAGACCGGCGCCATCCTGATCGAGCCGGTCATGGGCGAGGGCGGCGTACGCGTCGTGCCGCATGCTTTCCTGCGCGCACTGCGCCGGCTCTGCGACGACCGCGGCCTGCTCCTGATTTTCGACGAGGTGCAGAGCGGCATAGGCCGCACCGGCAAGCTGTTTGCCTATGAGCACAGCGGCGTGACGCCCGACATCATGGCGCTCGCCAAAGCGCTCGGCGGCGGCTTCCCGGTCGGCGCCTTTCTCGCCACCAGCGAGGCGGGCAAAGGCATGACGGCGGGTACGCATGGCTCTACCTTCGGCGGTAACCCGCTGGCGATGGCGGTGGCGAACACCATCATCGACGTCGTCAACACCAAGGACTTCCTCGCGCAAGTGCAGCAGACGTCGCTGCACTTGAAGCAGAGGCTTGCCGAGTTGAAGGATCGGCACGCTTCGGTCATCGCCGAGGTGCGCGGCGAAGGGCTTTTGATGGGACTGCGCATGGTGCCTCCGGCCGCCGCCATGGTCGACGAACTGCGCGCCGAGAAAATGCTGGCGCCGTCCGCAGGCGATAATGTCGTGCGGCTGTTGCCGCCGCTCATCATCGGCGAAGAGGAAATCTCCTACGCGGTCGACGCCATCGACCGCGCCTGCACACGGCTCGGCCAGTTGCACGCGCCCAAGAAGGGGGCGACGTGATGCGCGAACTCCGACATTTCCTCGACCTCATCGACATCTCCAAGGACGAGCTCAAGGGGATGATCGACAACGGCCGCGCCATGAAGGCGGCGCGCGCCCGCGGTCACGACTCCAAGCCCCTCGCCGGCAAGACGCTGGCCATGATCTTCGATAAGCCATCGACACGCACCCGCGTTTCATTCGACGTCGCCATGCGCCAGCTCGGTGGCGAGGCGATCATGCTGACCGCGCAGGAGATGCAGCTCGGCCGCGGCGAGACACTGGCCGATACCGCGCGCGTGCTCTCGCGCTTCGTCGACGCCATCATGATCCGCATTCTCGACCACGAGGCGATCGCCGAGCTCGCGCGCCACGCCACCGTGCCGGTGATCAACGGTTTGACACGCCGCTCGCATCCCTGCCAGGTCATGGCGGACGTGATGACCTTCGAGGAGAAGCGCGGTTCGATCCGCGGCCGCACCGTCGCCTGGACCGGCGATGCGAACAACGTGCTCGCCTCCTGGATGCACGCGGCCGAGCGGTTCGATTTCCGCTTGCGCGTAGCGACGCCGGCCGAGCTCAAGCCCAAGAAGTGGCTGACCGATTGGGCAAAGTCCTCGAGCGCCGCGATCGAGTTCGGCACCGATCCCGAGGCGGCGGTCAAGGACGCCGACTGCATCGTCACCGACACCTGGGTGTCGATGGGCGACCGCGACGGGAAGCACCGCCACAACATTCTCAAGGGCTACCAAGTCAACGCCCGGCTGATGGCGAAAGCGGGCCCGGAGGCGCTATTCATGCATTGCCTGCCAGCGCACCGCGGCGAGGAGGTCACCGATGAGGTGATCGACGGACCGCAGTCGGTGGTGTTCGACGAGGCGGAGAACCGCCTGCATGCGCAGAAGGGCGTGCTCGCCTGGTGCCTGTACGCCGAGGCGTGACGGGCCGAGGGGAACAACCCCTCGAAAATCCGCGCTCGCGCGCTACATAAGGCAGCATGTCTACACCTCACACTGAAATTCCTTCGCGCGCGCCGTCGGCCGTGGCGGTCGATGACATCGTGCTGCCGTTCGAAGTCGCCTCGCTCGACTTGCGCGGACGCGTCGTCCGCCTCGGTCCCGTGGTCGATGAAATCCTTGAGAAGCATGATTACCCGCAGCCGGTCGCCAAGCTCCTCGGTGAGGCGATCGTGCTAACGGTTATGCTCGGCTCGGCGCTGAAGTTCGATGGCCGCTTCATCCTTCAAACACAGACCGAAGGGCCGGTGCGCATGCTGGTGGTGGACTACACCGTGCCTGGGAAGGTGCGGGCCTGCGCGCGCTTCGACAAAGCCCGGGCCGCGGAAGCCATCGCCGCGGGCAAGACCGATGCCGGCGCTTTGCTCGGTCAGGGCCATCTCGCCATGACCATCGACCAGGGGGCCGACATGAGCCGCTACCAGGGCCTGGTGGCACTCGACGGCGGCACACTGGAGGACGCGGCGCACGAGTATTTTCTGCGGTCTGAGCAGATTCCGACGCGCGTGCGCCTCGCCGTCGCCGAAGAGTTGCGCGCCGGTGAGGGTGGGGCCAGCCATCGCTGGCGCGCCGGTGGCATCATGCTGCAATTTCTGCCCAAGACGCCCGAACGCGCTCGCGTCGCCGATCTCGACCCGGGCGACGCGCCTGCGGGCGCCGAGCAGCACGTCTTTGCGGAGGACGAAGCCTGGACCGAGGGCCAGGCCTTGGTCTCGACCGTCGAGGACCTGGAGCTGATCGAACCTTCGCTCTCCAGCGAGCGGCTCGTCTATCGTCTGTTTCACGAGCCGGGCGTACGCGTGTTCCAGGCTGGCGACGTGCGGGCGGAATGCTCGTGCTCGCGCGGCACGGTCGAGTCGATGCTCAAAAGCTTCTCGCAGGACGACCGCGACCACATGGTCGAGAACGGCAAGATCTCGGTCACCTGCGAGTTCTGTAGCGCGAACTACGAGTTCGCGCCCGGCGACGTCGGCGCTAAGGAGTAAGCGGGCGGCCGCTGCAAGAATCGGTATATACGGGTTCCATGCCGCGACTGTCCCTCGTCCTTGCTGCCCTTCTCCTCGCCCCGCTCCCCGTCATGGCGCAAAGCTGTCCGGCCCCCCTCGCCGGCGCGGATAAGCTCGTGCTGGTCACCTCGTCCGACATGGCGAGCACGACCGCGACGGTGCAACGTTTCACGCGCGTCAACGCGCATGCTGCCTGGAAACCCGATGGCGGCCCGGTCACGGCGCTGGTCGGTCATAATGGGATGGGGTGGGCGCATGCATTCGGCAATTACGGCAAAGACGGCGAACCGGTGAAAGTCGACGGGGACAAGAAAGTGCCGGCCGGCTTCTACCGCATCGGCCGGCCCTTCGGCTTCGCGCCGTCGCGGCTCAAGGGCTACCTGCGGCTCGCCGAGGGCACCGTCTGCGTCGACGATCCGCGCTCGCGCGCCTACAACACCATCACGACCCGGGCCAAGGTCGGCGACAAAGTGCGCGGCGAGAACATGTGGCGTGTGCCGGACTATGTGCGCGGCCTCGCCGTCGACTATCCGACCGATGCACGCAACCGCGCCGGCTCCTGCATCTTCATCCATGCCTGGCTGCCGGGAAAAACCGGTACCGCCGGCTGCGTCGCCGTGCGGGCGCCGGTTGTCATTAAACTGCAAGATTTCGCGCAGGGTGGGGCGGTGCTGGCCGTTCTACCCAAGCAGGCGCTCGAGCGCTTCAAGGGATGCCTGCCCGAATGAGACGCGCGGCTTTCGCCGCTGCGCTCAGTTGATGGTCCGCTCCGCATGGGAGCAGTCGAGCGAGAAGGCGGGGATCTCGATATCGAAATGCTCGCCCTGACCGGTGACCATGCCGTAATTGCCGACCATGAATCCGGAGGCCGTCGGCAGCGGCACGCCGCTCGTGTATTCGAACGAGCCGCCGGGTCGAAGCACGGGCTCTTCACCGACGACGCCGGGGCCCTTCACTTCCTGCAACCGGCCGAGAGCATCGGTGATGCGCCAATGGCGCGTCTTCAACTGCACGGTCTCGGAACCGTGATTGGCAATGCCAATCGTGTAGGCCCAGAAGAAATAACCGCTGGTCGGAGACGACCGCTCCGGAAGGAAGCGTGGCGTCACCGTGACCTCGATTTTGCGAGTAACCGCGCGGTACATTCAAATGCCTGCCTAATATATGCGGCCTAAGCTTGCTTCGATCGAAGCGCCGTGGCGATTATGACCCCAACGTTCCGCGAAAGAAAAGCCGCTCATGGCCCCGGTGAAGACCGAACGCGACCTGCGCCTCGATTTGTTCCGGGGCTTGGCGCTCTGGCTGATCTTCCTCGATCATATTCCGTCGAACGCCGTGAGTTGGATCACCATCCGCAACTACGGCTTCTCCGACGCCACCGAAATCTTCGTCTTCATCTCCGGTTACACCGCGGCCTTCGTCTATGGGCGCGCCATGCAGCAGGACGGCTTTATCGTCGCCTCGGCGCGCGTGCTCAAGCGCGCCTGGCAGATCTACGTGGCGCACGTCTTCCTGTTCGCGATCTATCTCGCCGAGATCGCCTATGTGGCGCACTCCTTCGACAACCCGCTCTACACCGAAGAGATGGGCGTGCTCGACTTCCTGCGCAATCCGGACGTCACGATCATCCAGGCGCTCCTGCTGAAGTTCAAGCCCGTCAACATGGACGTGCTGCCGCTCTACATCATGCTGCTGGTCGGCTTCGCGCCAGTGCTGTGGCTGTTGCTGCGCTCGCGCTCGCTCGCGTTGATCGCGTCCGCCGCGCTCTATGCGCTCACGTACAGGTTCGGCTGGAACATCCCGGCATATCCGAGCGGCGTCTGGGTGTTCAATCCGTTCGCCTGGCAATTGCTGTTCGTGTTCGGCGCCTGGTGTGCGTTGGGCGGCGCCAAGAGGCTCGCGCCGGTTATTGGTTCACGCGTGACGCTCGCGCTTGCCGCCCTCTATCTCGCCTTCGCCTTCTTCGTCGCCATGACCTGGTATTTCCCGCATGCGGCGGTCTTTTTGCCGCGCATCATCGGCGACAACATCTATCCGATCGACAAGACCAATCTCGATGTTCTGCGCATCCTGCATTTCTTCTCGCTGGCGATAATCGTCGTCAATTTCGTGCCGCGCGACTGGCGGGCGCTGCGCTCGCCCTGGTTTGAGCCGGCGATCCTCTGCGGTCAGCACTCGCTGGCGATCTTTTGCCTCGGCGTCTTCCTCGCCTTCGCCGGGCACTTCGTCTTCACCGAGGTTTCGAACCGGCTTCTGACCCATGTCATCGTCAGCCTCGTCGGGATCGCCATCATGGTTGCAACCGCCGCCGTCCTGACGTGGTATAAGAACATCGAACGGGGTCCGCGGCCGCCGGTGATTAAGCCCGGCCTCGTGGGGGGCGACGCATGAGGGGGCTTTGGGCCCTGCTGGCACTCGCAGTGCTGGTGGGGTCGGCACGGGCCGATATGCCGGCGGAGTGCCGGGTGGCGCGCCATCTTGTCGAGGACAATTTGCGTCTGGCCGGCGTGGCCTCTGCCATCGCCGCAAAGCATCTCAACGTCCTTGTTCTCGGTGCCGGTTCGTCGGTGCTGCCCGGCCCGGGCGGCGTCAATCTCGCCTATCCGGAGCGCTTGCGCCTCGCGCTGACCGAGGCGTTCCCGGGCGTCGCCGTCACGCTCGCGACGGATATCAAGCCCCACCGCAAGGCGGCGGACATGGCCATTTTTCTGGCTACCGACCTCGCCAAGGCTAAACCCGATCTGCTGGTCTGGCAGACCGGCACAGTCGATGCCGTGGATGGCGCCGATTCCGACCAGTTCAATCAGGCACTGGACAAAGGCATCGAAAGCGCGAAGGCCGCCGGTGCCGATATCGTGCTCGTCAACGCCCAATACAGTCCGCGCACGGAATCCATGATCGCGCTCGGCAATTACAATGAAATCATGCGTTGGGTTGCAGCGCAGCATGAAATTTCGCTGTTCGACCGCTTCGCCGTAATGCGGCTCTGGGCCGACCTCGGAACTTTCGACTTCTTCTCGCCCACTAAAAAACTTGACACCGCCGGCCGGGTTCACGATTGCATTGGACGACTGCTGGCGGCCCTTGTGGTCGATGCGGTCAAGCCTGACAATCCGCTAATTCAAGGCGGCAAATAATCAGGGTTCCGATGGGTCGGGGCCGAGCCGGTCCTGCTAGGTCGACATTGCCGGGCCGAGGAGCATCCGTTTGCAGGCATTTTCTTTAATTCGTCGCGGCGTGACGCCAGTCGCGCTCGCTGCCGCTCTGCTCGTGTCTGTTGACGCCCACGCCGCCGGTCCGGCTTGCGAGGTGCCGCAAGAGCTCCTGCGCTTCGCAAGCCCGCTCACCCATCTTACGCAAAAGCTGGAGCGCAACGAGGCGATCACGATCGTCGCCATCGGCTCGTCATCGACACAGGGCGCCGGCGCGAGCTCGCCGATGGCGAGTTACCCGAGTCGCCTCGAAGCCGAGCTCAGTCGCAAGTTTCCGCGCAGCAAGATCGCCGTGCTCAACCGCGGCGTCGGCGGCGAGGAAGTTCCCGACATGCTCAAGCGCTTCGACCAAGCGGTGGTCGCGGCCAAGCCCGACCTTGTGCTCTGGCAGCTCGGCACCAATTCAGTCGTTCGCGGCCATATGAGCACTGACGAGGGTGACCTGATCCGGGCGGGTCTGAAGAAGATCCGTGCAACCGGCGCCGATATTGTGCTGATCGATCCGCAGTTCGCGCCGAAGGTCATCGCCAAGCCGGAAGCCGACCGGATGGTCGAACTGATCGCCACGACGGCGAAGAGCGAGAATGTCGACCTGTTCCACCGGTTCGGCCTGATGAAACGCTGGCACGACGTCCAGCATCTCGGCTTCGACGCATTCGTGTCGCCCGACGGGCTCCACATGAACGATTGGAGCTACGCGTGCCTGGCCAAGGTCCTCGGGCTGGCCATCGCCACGGCAGCGCAACGGCCGGTGCTGTCCGCGACAGCGCATCCGCACGCGACGTTACCCTGATCACCTTCGCCTCCCGCTCAAACGGCAGGGAGAAGGCGTCACACCTTTTCGAGGGCGCCAAGAAGGTCGTCGAGCAGATCGTCGATGTGCTCAAGACCGACCGAGAGGCGCACTAGCCCGTCACCGATGCCGAGGTCGGCCCGCTGCTCTGGCGTCAGACGCTGATGCGTCGTCGTCGTCGGATGCGTGATCAGGCTCTTGGAGTCGCCGAGATTATTGGTGATGCCGATGAGCGAGAGCCCGTTGAGGAAGCGGAACGCGCCTTGCTTACCGCCTTTGATCTCTAAAGCGATCAGGCTCGAGCCGCCGGTCATTTGCTTTGCGATGACCGCCGCCTGCGGATGATCCTTGCGTCCCGGATAGATGAGCCGCGCGAGCTTGTCGTGGCCTGCCAGGCGGTCGGCTATCTTGCCCGCCACTTCCGTCTCGCGGGCGACGCGCACCGACAAGGTCTCCAGCCCCTTCAACAGCACCCAGGCATTGAATGGCGACAGGGACGGTCCGGTCTGCCGTAGTAGTTGTTGATAATTGTCGACCATGATCTTCTCTGTGGCGAGGATACAGCCGCCGAGCACGCGGCCCTGGCCGTCGATGTGCTTGGTTGCTGAGTACACGACGACATCGGCGCCGAGCTTGAGCGGGCTCTGGTACAGCGGCGTCGCGAAGACATTGTCGACGACGAGCTTGGCGCCTGCGCGATGCGCGATCTCGGCGATCGCCGCGATGTCGTAGACCTGGAGCGTCGGATTGGTCGGCGTCTCCATGAAGAACACTTTCGTGTTCTTGGTAACCGCCATTTTCCATTGATCGAGATCATCGCCGTCGACCAGCGTGCAGGTGACGCCGAAGCGGCCGAGCCATTCCTCGATGACCCACCGGCAGGATCCGAACAGCGCTTTAGCTGCCACGATGTGGTCGCCAAGGCGCACGAGGCCCATCAAGGCGGTGGTCACCGCCGCCATGCCTGTCGAGGTAGAGCGCGCGGCTTCGGCGCCTTCGAGTGCGGCCATGCGCAGCTCGAACATGCTCATCGTCGGGTTGGAATAGCGCGAATAGACGTAGCCCGGAGTCTTGCCCGAGAAGCGCGCCTCGCATTCCTCGGCGCTCGGATAGATGTAGCCCTGAGTCAGGAACAGAGCCTCGGACATCTCGCCGAACTGCGAGCGCAGCGTGCCGGCGTGCACCAGGCGGGTCTCGGGGCGGTAATCCTTCTTCGTCGCGGACATGCGGGCCTCCTTCCGGCCTGCACGGGGCGCGGGTCCGCGCAGGCAACAAAAAACCGGCCGAAAAAATCTCGGCCGGGCTGCTCACGCATCCCCGGCCTTTTAGCGAGTTGTTTTACGTGGCTGCAAGCCGGCCGGCTCAAATGACCACGGGATAAGCAGTCTTGTAGCGAGGGCGAGCGCTTCCCGTCAAGGCGGGGGTCGGGTTAGATCGGCCGGCAAAAGGACGCAGCGCCGTGGCACTTTCCTTCGCCAGCGAGGACAAGGGCATTCTGCCCGACCGCATGATCGCCGCGCTCGCCGCGCAAGGCGCAATCGTGCCCGTGCGCCCCTTCGCTGCGGATCAGGTTCAGCCGGCGAGCCTGGATCTCAGACTCGGCGCGATCGCCTATCGCGTGCGCGCGAGTTTCCTGCCGGGCCGCACCACGGTGCGCGAACGCATCGACAGCCTGAGGCTGCACGAGTTCTCGCTCGCCGATGGCGCCGTTCTCGAGACCGGCTGTGTGTACATCGTTCCGCTGCTCGAGAGCCTGGCTCTGCCGGCCGACATCGCGGCGGCGGCAAATCCGAAGAGTTCGACCGGCCGGCTCGACGTTTTCACGCGTGTCATCGCCGACGAGACGCGCGGCTTCGATCGCATCGAGGCCGGCTATCACGGACCGCTTTATGCGGAGATATCGCCGCGCACATTCCCGGTGTTGGTCCGCGAAGGCTCGCGGCTATCTCAGATTCGGTTCCGCCATGGCCATGCGCAACTGAACCCCGATGAATTGCGCGACCTGCACGCGCGCGAGCGCCTCGTCGACGATGCGGGCGCCGACGTGAGCGAGGGCGTTCTCTTCAGCATCGATCTTTCGGGGCTGGGCCCTGGTGGGCTCGTCGGCTATCGCGCCAAGCGCCATACCGGTTTGATCGACGTCGAGCGCCGGTCTGCTTATTCCGTGCTCGATTTCTGGGAGCCGATGCAGGCTCGCCCCGACAAGAGCCTCATCCTCGATCCGAACGAATTTTATATTCTGGCCTCGAAAGAGGCCGTTCAGGTGCCGCCCGTCTGTGCCGCCGAGATGGTGCCGTTCGATCCGTTGGTCGGTGAATTCCGCGTGCACTATGCGGGCTTCTTCGACCCCGGCTTCGGCTATGCCGGCGCCGGCGGCAAGGGCTCGCGCGCCGTGCTCGAAGTGCGCTCGCGCGAGGTGCCGTTCATCCTCGAGCATGGTCAGACCGTCGGTCGCCTCGTTTATGAGAAAATGCTGGCCAAACCCGACACGCTCTACGGCACCGGCATCGGCTCGAATTACCAGGCGCAGAGCTTGAAGCTGTCGAAGCACTTCAAGGCGTGACGGTCGGCAGTGCTTGCCTCCCGCGTCCGAACGGCAGTGAGGCTATTGTGTCGGGAATGGAGCGGCTATAGTGAACGTCCGGCGCGGGCGTAGTTCAATGGTAGAACGGCAGCTTCCCAAGCTGCATACGAGGGTTCGATTCCCTTCGCCCGCTCCAGTGTTTTCAGCCGCTTCTTGCATTGTCGGCTTCTTTTACCCGGCAATCTCCAGGCGAAATCTCTTAACCATCGGACACGATCCAGCTACGACGGCCGAACAAGCGATCCATATTAGCGCCATCCGGTTGTTGACGCAGCCGGGCACCGCGAGGCGGCACCCGCGCCTCAGTCTCAGCGCTGAGGCGCGGGGTCGTTATCGAGAGGACGCCATGACGGACGCCGAACTCAAAGAAGCAATCGCCGAGGGCCTAGCGGAATCGGCGGCCTGGAATAAGCACCGCGAGAATCAGCGACGCCCGGCACCGGAGACGGCGGCACCGTGACCCATGCCGAACTTATGGCCGAAGCCGAGCACGTCGCCGCGCTGACCTGCCAGCAAGTCGATCTTGTCCTTGCCCAGGTCGAAGCCCTCGACCGTGATGGACGCCGGTTGATGCTAATCGACTGGCTCTCCGGCGAACCGATCCCCGTGGCGGGCCTCATTCTAAACCATGACCATAGTTAATTCGCGGCGGCACTTGCGCCGGACTCGGCAATACAACACTTCAAAAGCTTCGCGGCAATCATGCCAACGAAACGGAGACGACCCAATGACGACGACGAAGGAAGCAGCCAAGCGCCGATTGCTCGCCGAGATGGCAAAGGCGCTCACAAAGCTACACGATGTCAACGCGGCCTTTGAGAGTTTTTGCCTAGCGGGGGAAAATAGCGAGAGCGACAACGCATTGTACGTTCAATATGGCGCGCTGCTCATTGAAGCCATGACCATCAAGAACACCATTGATGGCGGGGATTGGTCCCCGGCGGACGCGATGAAGGTGCCGAGTATCTCGGCGATGCGGCGCATGGGGCACGTGGCCTGACACACTACCGGCACATCGACGGTACAGCGCAAGAAGGCCCCGGCATTGTCACCGGGGCCTCTTTTTATCGGCACATCGCCGCACTCGTGTCGTTCGACATCGGTCGTTTTCTTATAGCGTATTGATCCGACTCAGAATTATTGCGTGAAACATAAAGCTGATTTGTTAGTTGCCCAGTGTAGCGCCACTGTTAAATTACTAGTTGCTACGGGCACTCGTGCCCCCTATATCATCGTCACCGCAACCGCCGCGCCCTGTATGCACAGGCAACCTCGGTAGCAGTCCCCCAGTCTAAAACGAAACACAACGCACTGATCGGCAGTGCGCAAGCCCGCGTCCCCGATACCTCAGTCATCGGGACCGGGAAACATTGGATTCGACATCATGCGCGATCCCGCAGACGCGTTCCGCCTTGCGTATAGCCCAAAGGATGCAGGTCCGGCACTCGGCATCCGCACCTACTGGATACGCTGCGCAATAAAACGTGGCGACCTGATCGCGCGCAAGGTTGGAATGCGGAGCGTGATCCCCGCCGACGAACTTCTTGCCTGGATCAAAACATTCCCGCCGACACCATCATCGAAAGGCAAACGACCATGACAAGTCCACTCATACTCACGAACGAGCTTTGCGACATTCTCAAAAAGGATGGTGCATATCCGACTTACATCGAGTCGCGCGACGATCCGGCGCAAGTCGAAAGGCTGAAAAAGTTCGTTGATGGAGGAGGCACCGTCGCCGACTTCGCCGCGAATCTCAAAGAAGCTGACAAGGCGTTCGGCTGGCCCGCCCCGACGACCGATCAAACCGCCGACGCCATACTCGCGACGAAGGTCAAGAACGCCACGGGCAAGAACCGCTCGCTCGCTAATCAGGCTCTTGTCGTCAAGCACTTCGAGGCCGCCGGGCATTCTCCGAAGGTCGCCGCTCAGATGGCCGACGAGGCGATGCGGGCACGCGGCGGGAAGCTCGGCAGCCTCGCGCCGCGCATTAAGCCGGGCAAGACAACCGCCGACGCTGGCAAGCAATCCAGCAACCCATGGAAAAACACCGGGCCGGAAGCGATGGCCGCACGCGGCTCGTACATTTCCAGAATGGGTTTGCCTAAGGCTCGCGAGATGGCGAAGGCCGCCGGAAAATCCGTCACGAGTCTCACATAATTCGCGACGCGTTAAATGGGAGTAACGGCCATGCCCAAGCCGATCAAGAAACCAATCAAGAAGCCGAGTGCGGCTGTTCAAGCCGCCTCGTACTACGCGCGAAAGAAAAACCGGGCGAAGCGTCTGCCAGCATTCAAGTAAAGGGAACCACAATGCCAAACAAAATCGAATTTGAAATCTTCAAAACGACCGGCGGCACTCGCTCAGACTTCACGGCTGAGGAAATTGCATCCGTACCAGAGGCAAAACGCGTCGTCTTCACGGCGCTCTTGGAGGCTGGACGAGAATCGGATGCGGCTGAGCAAGCCATGACGGCCGCGACAAACCAAGTCTATGCGCGCGTCAAGGCGTTCCAGGCTGCCCAGGCGACCGCCCTCAAATATAGACCCGTCGTTACCGATTATGACGCCATACGGTCCCATCTCAAATCGATTGGTCGCTAACACGAATACATCCGGCGGAGATCGGCATCGCCGCCGGACGTAAGGCCCCGCGCTTTATTCTGCCCCCAAGCTGATCGGGCGCGGGGCCACCAATTCAACTTCAATCGGAAGGAATAGATCAATGACCGAATCATCCCTGACATCGAGACTCCAAGAATTTATTGGTGCGCTCGATCACGAAGACGATACGCTTTTCAATTCTGAGGGCGAGGTCAAGCTCAGCGTTCTAGCCCCCGAGTTTGGCCCGCTCACAAGGGCACAGGTTCGAGCGAGTGGCGCGATCAGGCGGATTGCCGAACCCGAGCCGGTCGCCGACGGTATCGACACCACCGACGAACAGACGGCGCTTGAAAATCTTGCCGAGGCCGCGCGTCAAGTTGACCTTGCGAAGGGCACCGAGCGCCTTTGCAGCACTCGATTGATCCGGGCAAGAGCGGCCGTCGCTAAAGCCCTGGCCGATTTTATATCCGGCCAGCCGCAGCGCAACGCCGCAGACGTGCATCGTGAGAATGTTGCCCGTCAGCAGGCGAGAAAACTTGCGATTGCGAATGGCGAGATCGAAGCTCCGGTAACAGCCCTGCCGGAATTCCGCAGCGCCGTCGATCAGCAGGCTTATTTCTCCAAAGGCGGCAGCGTCAACGGCGGGAAGCACAACGCGTTTCGCCGAGGCGGTTCACCGATGAAGTTACCAAGCCAGCGCTGACATCATGTTCGTGGATCGTGGGTTGTCAGCGCTGCTCGAACGGTGGCCGGGGCAAAAGACGGCCCTCAGTCAAGGGTCAACGAATCCCTAAGAGTCGTTGCGGCGCGGGCGTGTGATTGTGAAGGGAGGCGGGTTTGAACGACGTGGTGGCCTTCCTAGGAGGTCGGCAGATTGTACCAAAATGGGACGCTGTGTCAGAATAGTACATAACGCATTGATATGATTAACAGATTCTAAGTTCCTTCTTGACCTAGATGTCTGGTCGTGCAATGCACGCTGCGAACCCGGCAACAAGACCGGTTTGAGGAGTCGGAGAACGCGCCGTTGCCTTGGCGCTGTTCGATCTACCGGCCACATGGCGAGCCTGCCCTTGGGATCACACGGGCGCTCGATCAACCATGTGCAAAAGGCAAACCCGATGTCCAGAATCCCTAAGCTCCCCCTTACGCAAACCGAATTGGCGCGCGTTGACGCACGAGTTATGTCGGCGCTCGCCGTCGTTGACGGTCGCACTCCACCCGAAATTCACGATCACTTAGTCGCGGTGTCTGACTGGTGCTGGTCTCAGCGCCGCGACTCGGCCGACGGGGTGCGGTCATGACCGGCAGCAGCGAAGCGGACCCGCGCATCGTCGTCGCGCGCGCGGCGCGCCTCTATGCGCTGGCCCTGAGCGCGCCAACCCCCAAGGACGCCACCGAATGGCGGGCGCTCGCGTCCTAGGTGCAGATTCATCTTATCAGAATTCTCGGCAAGAACCCCGCCGTCCCGGCTGGCGAATTGATCGACCGCGCCATCGTCGAACTAAAGAAGAAACGAACATGCAAACCGTAAAAGAATATCGGTTGAATGATGCTGGTGTGTACGTCCCCTTCGTCGATGTCGGCGACGGCGTGCTTCAACAAGTTGCGTTCGCACCGCAGCCTGGATCACAGGAGATATTTCTCAAAGTCAGCGAAACCGAATGTCTCTATGAAGGAACGCGCGGCAACGGCAAGAGCGTTGCAATGCTCCTCGACTTTGTAGCCAACGTAAATCAAGGCTACGGCGACGCATGGCGCGGAATCATATTAAGGCGAACTCATCCTCAGTTGGCCGAGATCGTGGCGCTCTCGAAAACATTCATCAAGCAGATATGTCCCGGCGCGAGTTTCAACTCGATGAAGTCATATTGGGATTTTCCTGACGGAGCACGTCTGTCCTTCGCCCACTTTAACGAGCCAGCACAATACAGCGACTACCTGGGGCATTCGTATCCGTGGATCGGTTGGGAGGAACTGACGACATGGCCGAGTCCAGATTGTTACACGACCATGTTTGCCTGCTCGCGTTCTACGAATCCAAGAATGCCCCGAAAGATTCGCGCGACAACGAACCCGTATGGCGTTGGCCGCAATTGGGTCATGCAACGATTCCGCTTGCCGCTTGATCCGGGCAAGCTGCTAGGGCCAGCCATCGTCGATAGTCGAGACGAAAAAGGCAATATAGAACCGCCGCGCCGTGTCGTTCATGGCTATCTCGGCGAGAATGTACTGCTCAAACAAGCTGACCCCGACTATGCGCAACGCATCTCGGCATCCGCTACCAACGAATCGCAGCGCCGCGCGTGGCTCGATGGCTCGTGGCTGATTACGGCTGGCGGCATGTTCGACGATCTTTGGTACGAGCTTCAATCGAATATAATTGTCCCGCGATTTGAAATCCCTCGCGGCTGGCGGCTATTTCGTGGGTACGATCACGGATCGTCGAAGCCGTTCGCCGTCCTTTGGGCAGTGCGAAGCAACGGCGAGGATGTCGTGTTCCCCGATGGCAGCGCCCGAGCAACCATCCCCGACGATCTGTTCTTGGTTGGCGAACTATACGGCTGGACCGGAAAGGCTGATGTCGGACTCCGGCTGCCAATTGCCGAGATCGCGCGTCGCATCAAAGCCTATGAATCGGCGAGGGGATGGACGGGACACGTTCACACTGGCGTCGCCGACAGCGCAATTTTTGATTCTGACGATGGACGGCCATCAATCGCAACCGATTTT
>DATCFB010000054.1:0-2131 GCA_036509755.1 Pseudolabrys sp.
CATGCGTCTTGAGATCGACGCCGCGGCCTGCCGCCGCCGCCTGGCCGAGCAGCAGCGCCGTGCCCGACGGCGCGTCGATCTTCTGATTGTGATGCATCTCGAGCACTTCGATGTCGAAGGCCGCATCGAGCGTCTTCGCCACGCGTTTGGTCAGCGCCGCAAGGAGATTGACGCCGAGGCTCATATTGCCGGACTTGACGATCACAGCGCCTTTCGCCGCCTCGGCAATCTTTGCATCGTCGGCGGCCGAGCAGCCGGTGGTTCCGATGACGTGCGCCTTGCCGGCCTTGGCGGAGAGCGCGACCAAAGTCCGGGTCGCCGCCGGCACTGTGAAGTCGACGATGCCGTCGGCCTTGTCGATCAAGGAAGCCGCATCGTCCGTGATCTTGATGCCGTTGGCGCCGATACCGGCCAGTTCGCCCGCGTCTTTGCCGAGCAGCGGCGAGCCGCCGCCTTCGATCGCGCCTGCGAGCACGAGGCCCTTGGTCTCGGCAATGGCTTTCACCAGCGTGCGCCCCATGCGCCCACCCGCTCCTGCCACGATCAGCCGCATGTCGGACATCGGTTCCTGCTCCCGGAATTGAGGGGATATAGCGGGCGTTGCGCCGCAGGTCACCTCCCCGCCTGCGTTGGGAGGGAGAAGAGGCTACGGCTGCGCGCCGTCGTAACCCTCGACGATGACGATGTCCGCGACCGAATGCGGCTGCCGGACCTTGATGTTCGCCTGGTACTCCGGCGATTTATAGCAGGCGAGCGCGGTGGCGTAGTCGGGAAACTCGATCACCACGTTGCGCGAACGTGCGGCGCCCTCGGGGCATTCGAATTTGCCGGAACGGACGATGTACCGGGCGCCGAATTTCTTGAAAATGGCGGCATTGGCGGCGGCATAGGGCTTATAGCCCTCGTCACTTTTCACATCGACCCGTGCGATCCAATAACCCTTGGCCATTTTTTCTCCTCTTTACTTCTTTGTCGCCTGTTCGATTTCCGCAACGATCGCCTCAGCCGCCGCCTTCGGATCGCGCGCATCGACAACCGGCCGGCCGACGACGAGATAGTCCGCGCCTTTGGCAATGGCGCGCGCCGGCGTCATGATGCGCTTCTGGTCGCCGGCAGCGCTGCCCGCCGGCCGGATGCCGGGCGTCACCAGCGCCATGCCGGGACCGGCGATCTCGCGCAGCTTCGTAACTTCCTCGGCCGAGCAGACGAGCCCGTCGACGCCGATGTCACGCGCCTGCGCCGCGCGCGCGGCCGCGAGTTCACCCACGGTCATGTCGTAGCCGGCGGCGGCGAGATCGCTATCGTCATAGGAAGTGAGCACGGTGACTGCGAGGATGCGCAGCGTCGAGCCACGCTTGCCTGCGACTGCCGCCTTCATGGTCTGCGGATAGGCATGCACAGTCAGGAAGGTAGCGCCTAGCCGGGCGACGCTTTCGACGCCCTTCTGCACGGTGTTGCCGATGTCGTGCAATTTGAAATCGAGAAAGACCTGTTTGCCGTCGGCGATCAGCCGACCGGCGAAAGACAGACCGCCGGCGAAGCCGAGCTGGTAGCCTACCTTGTAGAAGAAGACCGTCTCGCCGAGGCGCGCGACCATGTTCTCCGCCTCGGCAACGGAAGGCAGATCCAGCGCCACGATCAGCCGCTCTCGCGCATCGAGCAATTTGTGCTCCTTCACATCATCAGCCGCGCCATGTCCACGAGCCGCGCAAGTTCGGCGCGCAGCAGGTTGGTCAGGCGGGTTTCCAGCAGATTGTCTATGTCGTCGAAGGCGCGCTCGGCGTCGGGAATGGCGACCTGCTCTGGGATCACCAGCGCGCCGCAGCCGAGCTCGAGGATCTGCCGCAGCGCCATCAGCGAGCGCAGGCCGCCGGTCGGGCCGGGCGAGGCCGCGGCAATGGCAAAGACTCGGTTCTTGTACGCCGCATAGGTCGGGTCGCCGCGCTCGCGCACGCGGGAGACCCAGTCGATTGCATTCTTCAGGAGCGGTGTCACCGATGCGGAATATTCCGGGCTGGCGATGAAGACGCCGTGATGGGCGGAGATCATGTGCTTGAGCTTGACGGCATTGTCCGGCTGGCCGCCGCGCGCATCGAGGTCGGCGTCGTAGAGGGGGAGCGGATAATCGGCC
>DATCFB010000055.1:0-6095 GCA_036509755.1 Pseudolabrys sp.
CTCGAGGGCGGCAAGGTGCCGCTCGAGCAGTCGGTCGCGATGTATGAGCGCGGCGAAACGCTCAAGGCGCGCTGCGAGGAACTGCTGAAGCAGGCTGAAGCGCGCGTGGAAAAGATCACGCTCGACGCCGGGGGCAAGCCCACCGGCAGCGAGCCCCTCGACGTGGACTGAGCGCGTGACGGTTCGCCGCCGCCTCATCATTTATGTGCAAGGTTATGATCCACGCGGCCTGCCCGAATATTACAGGATGTTCCGGCAGGAATTCCGCAAGACGCTCGCGCTCTACGGACTGAGCGGCACCGTCGGCAAGCCGGTCAGCGATCCGGCCCGATTCCTCACGACCTGGGACGTCGAGACGCACGGTCCTGGCTGGGACGTCGACACGCGCTACATGTTTCTGCGCTGGGAGGACATCATCCGCCGCGACTTCGCGCGGCCGGCATGGTGGAAGATCCTGCACATGTATCTGGCGATGATGCACATGCTGGCACACGGCGTGGTCGCCCGCATCATCCGCGCGCATTGGCGCTTCGGCCTGTTTATCGTCTATCCGATGGTGCTGATGAGCTTGTGGGCTCTGTTCGGCGCCGGCATCGGCTTCGGTATTGCCAGCCTGGCCCATCAATTCAGTGCACCGCTATGGCTCGCCGATCCCATCGGCGCCGTCGCCGGGCTTGCGGCATTCGCCGGCGCCTTGCGCCAAACCGAGAAACACACTTACCTGCTCTATCTCTGCGACGACGGCGCCTCAACCTGGCAATTCGCGCACCGCATGCGGCCGGATTGGGAGGCGCGGCTCGATCTCTTTGCCAGCTACGTTGCCGATACCATTGCGGCGAGCGGCGCCGACGAGGCGATCGTCGTCGGGCACTCGTCCGGCTCGTTCCTCGCCGTCGATGTCCTGGACCGCGCGCTCGCGCGTGACCCGTCGCTCGGCCGCCGCGGGCTGAAGCTCAGACTTTTGACCATCGGGGCCAATCTGCCGATCGTCGGATTTCACAAGCGCGCGCAGTGGTTCCGCGAACGGCTGAGACGGCTCGCCATCTCGGACCAGATCGACTGGGTCGATTTCCAGTCCCGCCATGACATCATGAACTTGTGGCCGTTCGATCCGGTCACCGGCCATGGTATCCAGGTCGGGGCCGAGCGGCGGAATCCGAAGGTCGCGGCTATCAGTTTCCGCGACATGTGGCAGCCGGAGGGCTTCGGACGGCGCCGTTGGCGCTTTTTCCGGGCCCATTTCCAGTTCCTGCTGGCCAATGAGCTGGCCGGAGCGCCCTACGATTACTACCTGGTCTGCTGCGGCCCCGAGGGGCTCACCGAGCGGGCGGCGGCTATGAAGCCTGCCCGCTAGCCGCCGAATTGCCCGAAAGCGCCCGTTTGGTGTAAGTCTTAACCGATTGGAACCCGACCGCGCAGGGGCTAACAAGCGGCCCCGACCATTGTCCGGAGTTATGTTTTGTCAGACGTGTCCAAAACCCCGCTGCTCGATCGCGTCCGTTTCCCCAGCGACATGAAGAATTTGTCCGCCGAGCAACTGCGGCAGCTCGCCGACGAACTGCGTGCCGAAACGGTGGATGCGGTCGCCAACACGGGCGGCCATCTGGGCGCCGGCCTCGGCGTCGTGGAACTCACCGTTGCGCTGCATTACGTGTTCGACACGCCGGACGACAAACTGATCTGGGACGTCGGCCACCAGGCCTATCCGCACAAGATCCTCACCGGACGCCGCGACCGCATCCGCACTTTGCGTCAGGGCGGCGGCCTGTCGGGTTTCACCAAGCGCGCCGAGAGCGAATACGACCCGTTCGGCGCCGCGCATTCCTCGACTTCGATCTCGGCAGCATTGGGCATGGCGGTCGCCCGCGACATGTCCGGCAACAAGAACAATGTCATCGCCGTGATCGGCGACGGCGCCATGTCGGCGGGCATGGCCTACGAGGCCATGAACAATGCCGGCGCCCGCAACGAGCGGCTGATCGTCATCCTCAACGACAACGAGATGTCGATCGCGCCGCCGGTCGGCGCCATGTCAGCCTATCTCGCGCGCCTCGCCTCCGGCCGCACCTATCTCAAGCTCCGCGACGTCGGCAAGCAGCTCACGCAGCATTTGCCGAAGCGGCTCGACCGCGCCATCACCCGCGCGGTGGAGCACGCACGCGGCTACGTCACCGGCGGCACATTGTTCGAAGAGCTCGGCTTCTATTACGTCGGCCCGATCGACGGCCACAATCTCGACCACCTGCTGCCGGTGCTGCGCAACGTGCGCGACGCCGACTTCGGCCCGATCCTGATCCATGTCGTGACGCAGAAGGGCAAGGGCTACGCCCCTGCCGAGAATTCGGCCGACAAGTATCATGGCGTCGTCAAATTCGACGTCGCCACCGGCGCGCAGGCGAAATCCAAAGGCGGCGCGCCACAATACACCAAGGTGTTCGGCGAGAGCCTGGTCAAGGAAGCCAAGAAGGACGACAAGATCGTCGCGATCACCGCGGCAATGCCGTCCGGCACCGGCATCGACCTGTTCGAGAAGGCATTCCCCGACCGCACCTTCGATGTCGGCATCGCCGAGCAGCACGGGGTGACATTCGCCGCGGGACTTGCCTGCGAGGGCTTCAAGCCGTTCTGCGCCATTTATTCGACGTTCCTCCAGCGCGCCTACGACCAGGTCGTGCACGACGTCGCCATTCAGAAGCTGCCGGTGCGCTTCGCCATCGACCGCGCCGGCCTGGTCGGCGCCGACGGTCCGACGCATGCCGGCGCGTTCGACGTCGCCTATCTCGGCTGCCTGCCGAACTTCGTGGTCATGGCCGCCGCCGACGAGGCCGATCTGGTGCACATGGTGGCGACGCAGGTCGCGATCGACGACCGCCCGTCGGCACTGCGCTATCCGCGCGGCGAAGGCCTTGGCGTGCCGATGCCGGAGGAAGGCAAGGCGCTCGAGATCGGCAAGGGCCGCGTTTTGCGCGAAGGTCACAAGGTGGCGCTGTTCTCATTCGGCGCCCGCCTCGGCGAATGCCTGAAAGCGGCCGACGAGTTGGCCGCGCACGGCCTCTCGACCACCGTCGCCGACGCGCGCTTCGCCAAGCCGCTCGACGTCGAACTCCTGATGCGGCTCGTGCGCGAGCACGAGGTGCTGGTGACGATCGAGGAAGGCTCGATCGGCGGCTTCGGCTCCTACGTGCTTCAGACGCTGGCGGAGAACGGCGCGCTGGAGAACGGCCTGCGGGTCCGCACGATGGTGCTGCCCGACCTGTTCTTCGACCAGGACACGCCGGCGGCGATGTATGCCAAGGCCGGTCTCGACGCTAAGGGCATCGTCACCAAAGTGTTCGAGGCACTCGGCAAGGACGCCGCCGAGGAGACGGTGAAGCTGGCTTAGGCTCTCTTGTCCCGGGCGCAGCGCGACGCGCTCGGAAAACGCCTTACAGCCTCTTCTTCCGACCTTTCTTGCGCTTCGGCGCCTTGGCGCCCTTCTTGCGCGCTTCCGACAGGCCGATGGCGACCGCCTGCTTCTTGCTCTTAACCTTCCGGCCGCTGCCGCTCTTGAGCGTGCCTTTCTTGCGTTTACGCATTGCGCGCTTCACATATTTAGAAGCTTTCTTCGAATACTTCCGTGCCATGCTTGCCTCCGGTTGCTGGGCCACAGAAAATTGATATGCGTGAAAACAACAACGCGGTGTGGAACTGGTTCCCGTTAACGCGCGTGAGCGATCGATGACGGCCGAAGGACGCATGCGCGCGGACCGGCTGCTCGTCGAACGCGGCCTGTTCGAGAGCCGCGCCAAGGCGCAGGCGGCGATCGAAGCCGGCTTTGTGCAAGCAAACGGCGCGACGGTGCGCAAAGCTTCGGAAGAAATCGCGCGCGATGCGGCGCTGAGCGCCTCGCCGGCGCATCCTTACGTTTCGCGCGGCGGCGTAAAGCTTGCGGCGGCGCTTGACTACTTCGGCATCGATCCGGAGGACCACGTTTGCCTCGATGTCGGCGCTTCGACCGGCGGCTTCACGCAGGTGATGATTGAGCGTGGCGCCCGGCGCGTCTACGCCGTCGACGTCGGCAAGGCTCAGTTGCACGGGAGCCTGCGGAAGCGGCCTCAGATCGTGTCGCTCGAGGAGACGGACATCCGCGGTCTTTCCGGCGCGACGTTTGCCGAGGCGCCGACCTTGGTGACCATCGACGTCAGCTTCATCTCGGTCAGGCGGGTGCTGCCGGCTGTGACGGCTATCTCGGCCAACACGGCTATGCTGGTGACGCTGATCAAGCCGCAGTTCGAAGCCGGCCGCGACCGGGTCAAAAAGGGCATCGTGCGCGACGCCGCCGTGCATCGGGCGGTGTGCGACGATATTGTCGCGGCGGCGGCGGCGCTTGGCTGGCGCGTGCGTGGCGTCATCCCCTCGCCCATCGCGGGCGGCGACGGCAACGCCGAATTTCTGCTAGGCGCAGCCCGATGACCGAACAACTCACCATCGTCCGCCTCGGGCATCGCGGCGACGGCGTCGCCGACACGCAGACAGGGCCGGTCTACGTGGCTTATGCGTTGCCGGGCGAAGTGGTGACAGTCGACGCCGTCACCGGCCATCCCGACCGGCGGCAGCTTCTGCACATCGACACGCCGAGCCCGGAGCGCACGACGGCGGCTTGCCCGCATTTCGGCACTTGCGGCGGCTGCGCGCTCCAGCACTGGTCGCTCGCCGAATACCTGCGGTGGAAACGCTCGCTGGTGGTCGAGATGCTGGAGCATCACGGCCTCGTCGCGCCGGTGAATGCTCTCGTCGATGCGCATGGCAAAGGCCGCCGGCGCGTCGTGCTGCATGCGCGGCGCGGCACGCATGACGTGCTCGAAGTCGGCTTCGCCGCCCCGCGCGCACACCACATCGTCGCCATCGACGCATGCCCGGTGCTGGCGCCGGAGCTGGCCGGCGCGCTGAGCGCCGCCTGGGCGGTCGCGGAAGCTTTGAAGGTGACGCAGAAGCCGCTCGACATCCACGTCACCGCCGCCGACAACGGCCTCGACGTCGACGTCCGCGGGTCCGGCGCAATCAAACCCGCGCAGATCGCGGCGCTCGCGCGCATCGCCGACGCGCACGGGCTGGTCCGCCTCACACGCCACGGTGAACTGGTGACGCAACGCGCGCAGCCCGTCCTCGCCGTCGGCCGCGCGCAGGTCCCGCTGCCGCCGGGCTCTTTCCTGCAGGCCACGGCGGAAGGCGAGGCGACGTTGGCGAAGCTTGTGCTCGACCATATCGGCAAGGCCAAGCGCGTCGCCGATCTGTTCGCCGGCATCGGCACCTTCGCCCTCAGACTCGCCGAGCGCGCCCGCGTCACCGCCGCCGACAACGAGGCCTCCGCAATCAAGGCATTGCAGCGTGCGGCCGCCATGACGAACGGACTGAAGCCGATCGAGGCGATGACGCGCGATCTTTTCCGCAGGCCCTTCGTGGCTCAGGAACTGAAGACGTTCGACGCCGTCGTGTTCGATCCGCCGCGTCAGGGGGCTGAGGCGCAGGCGCACGAACTGGCCAAAAGCAACGTGAAAACGGTGGTCGCGGTGTCGTGCGACCCGGCGACGTTCGCCCGCGACGTGAGGATCCTGGTCGAAGGCGGCTACAAACTCGTCTGCGTCATGCCGGTCGACCAGTTTCGGTGGTCGCATCACGTCGAGGTGGTGGGCGCGCTGGAGAGGTAGTTCCGCCTCATCCTGAAGGAGCGTCGCGCAGCGACGCGTCTCGAAGGATCGGGCGGCCTCCCGATCTCGGGTTTACCCGGGATCGGCAATTTAGGTACGTAAGCCGGCTATAGCCGACTTACGGTGTTCAAGACGCGCGGCTTCGCCGTGCTCCTCACCATGAGGTTCATCGGAAATCGTAGCCGCGACCGCCCCAGCGGTCCTGCCACATCTTCTCGCCAATGAGGCAAGACACGCGCGGCTCCTTCGCCGAAACCGGCACGACGCGCGGCTGCGGCTGGCGGCCGGCAATCTCGAGGATCAATTTGGTGCGCGTTGCCTCGACGAACTGCTCGCGCTCGTGGATCGGCACGACGAAGGCGCCCGGGCCGCCGATGACGCAGTCCTCGTAATAAATGTCGAGGTTCT
>DATCFB010000056.1:0-4504 GCA_036509755.1 Pseudolabrys sp.
TTCCGGTTCACGAGCTTCGGCGAAAGCCACGGGGCTGCGATCGGCTGTGTGGTTGACGGCTGTCCGCCTTTGATCCCACTCGAAGCGGCGGACATCCAGCGCGAGCTTGATCGTCGCCGGCCCGGCCAGTCGCGCTTCACCACGCAGCGGCAGGAGCCGGACGCGGTGAAGATCCTTTCCGGCGTCTTCGCCGGCGAGGACGGCAAGCAGGTCACCACCGGCACGCCGATCGCGCTGTTGATCGAAAATGTCGACCAGCGCTCCAAGGACTATTCCGACATCAAGGATAAGTACCGGCCCGGCCACGCCGGCTACACCTACGACGTCAAATATGGCATCCACGATTATCGCGGTGGCGGCCGCGCGTCCGCGCGCGAGACGGCGATGCGCGTTGCCGCCGGCGCCATCGCGCGCAAGGTCGTGCCCGGCATGGTCGTCCGCGGGGCGCTGGTGCAGATGGGGCCGCACAAGATCGACCGTTCGCGCTGGGACTGGAACGAGATCGGCAACAATCCGTTCTTCTGCCCCGATCCAGTGCAGGCGAAATTCTACGAGACCTATCTCGACGACGTGCGCAAAGCGGGCTCGTCGGTCGGCGCGGTGATCGAGATCGTTGCCGAGGGCGTGCCGGCGGGGCTTGGCGCGCCGGTCTATGCCAAGCTCGACGCCGACATTGCTTCGGCGATGATGGGTATCAATGCGGTCAAGGGTGTCGAGATCGGCGACGGCTTTGCCGCAGCGGAGCTGCGCGGTGACGACAATGCCGACGAAATGCGGATGGGTAACGAGCGCAAGCCGCGCTTCCTGTCGAACCATGCCGGCGGCATCCTCGGCGGCATCTCGACGGGGCAGGCGATCGTCACGCGTTTCGCCGTCAAGCCGACCTCGTCGATCCTGACGCCGCGCAAGACCGTCGATCGTTACGGCAACGAGGCCGAGATCGCGACCAAGGGCCGACACGATCCCTGCGTCGGCATCCGCGCCGTGCCGGTGGGCGAGGCGATGCTGGCGTGCGTGCTTGCCGATCACTATCTCATGCACCGCGCGCAGGTCGGCGAAGGCAAGCCCTGGCCGTTCGAGAAGCGCTGACGCGCAAAAGGCAAAACGAGTGCCCGACACCCACGCCAGAGTCGACGCGGCGATCAAGGCCTTCGCCCGGGGCGAGCTCGTCGTCGTCACCGACGATGACGATCGCGAGAACGAGGGCGACCTGTTCGTCGCCGCCTCGCTGTGCACGCCGGAGAAGATGGCCTTCATCATCCGCCACACCTCCGGCATCGTCTGCACGCCGCTGGGAGTCGACCTCGCGCGCAAGTTGCGTCTTGAGCCGATGGTGGCGGAGAACGACGCGCCGCTCGGCACCGCTTTCACCGTTTCCGTCGATGTGCGGCACGGATTGACCACCGGCATCTCGGCGGAGGAGCGCACCAACACCGTCCGCGCGCTCGCCAACGACAACAGCGGCGGGGCGGATTTCGTCCGCCCCGGGCACGTTTTCCCGCTGATCGCGAAGCAGGGCGGCGTGCTGATGCGCTCCGGTCATACGGAAGCCTGCATCGATCTTTGCCGGCTGGCCGGCCTGCCGCCGGTCGGCGTGCTTTCCGAATTGATGAACGACGACGGCTCGGTCATGCGCGGGGCGCAAGTCGCCGAGTTCGCCCACAAGCACAAGCTCACTTCTCTCTCGATCGCCGAGCTGATCGCCTACCGGCAGGCGCGCGACAAGCTGGTCGAGCGCGTCGGCGAGTTCACGCTGATGTCAGACATCGGCCCGCTCAAGGGCTACGCTTACGTGACGCCGTTCGACCGTGTGCACCACATGGCCTTCGTCTATGGCGACCTCGGCGACGGACGCGACGTGGCGGCGCGGCTGCACCGCGCCGACGTCATCGGCGACGTGTTCGGCGGCGCCCGCACCATTCACGCCGCGCTCCATCGCTTCAAGGCGGACGGCCGCGGCGTCATCGTCTACCTACGCGACGGCACTGCCGGCGTGCCGGTCGCCGAGATCCCGCATGGCGACACCGGCACCGACGCGGCGCGCTCGCGTCAGTGGCGCGAGATCGGTCTCGGCGCGCAAATCCTCCGCGACCTGAACATCTCGTCGATCCGGCTGCTTACCTCGTCGAAGCGTACTTACGTCGGTCTCGGCGGCTTCGGCATCGAGATTGTCGATACCGAGCCCCTCGAGGGCTGAAGGCTCAGCCGCCGGTGCAAACCGCCTCGTCCGCCGTTGCGGAGCCCGCGGAACAGGCAAATACTCTTCCCCCGGGCGGACAATAAGGTGGGGCATCCGACGCAGCCGCCCGGCCCCCTATTTCGGGGAAATCGCAATGACAGCCATGACCTATGGAGACCGGTCCGCCTGGTATTGGAACCGGTGGTCGCAGCTTGTGCTCGGCCTCATCGCCATGATGGCGATATCGAGCCCGCAATATGTGTGGACGCTGTTCACCGGGCCGCTCAACCAGAAACTCGGCACCACGCTCGCCGAATTGCAGTGGACCTTCTCGCTGCTGATTATTTTGCAGACCTGGTGCTCACCGCTCCAGGCCTATCTTGTCGACCGCTTCGGGCCGCGCATGCTCATCTCGCTCGGCGCGCTGATGTCGGGCGGCGGCTGGGTACTGTCGGCCAATGTCGACAATATCTGGGCGCTGTATTTCACCTATGGCGTGATCTGCGGCTTCGGTACCGGCATCATTTATGTCGGCATCATCGGGCTGATGGTGCGCTGGTTCCCCGACCGTCGCGGTCTGGCGACGGGGCTCGCGGCTGCCGGCTATGGCTTCGGGGCGTTCTTCACCAGCTTCCCGATCGACAGCATGATCAAGAGCTCGGGCTATGCGCATACGCTCGTGGTGTGGGGCATCATCCAGGGCGTGATCGGCATCGTCGCCGCGCAATGGCTGCGCGTGCCGCCGGAAGGCTGGGTGCCCGAGGGCTACACGCCGGCGACCGCGTCGACCGCGCAGGTCAAGCGCAGCTTCACGCCGACCGAGATGCTGCGCAGTCCCGTCTTCTGGCTCTTGTTCTTCATGATGAGCTTGATGTCGACGTCGGGGCTGATGGTGACTTCCAATGTCGGGCCCTTCGCCCACGAGTTTAACGTGGCGCAGGTCATGGTGCTCGGCATGGCGGCGCTGCCGCTGTCGCTGACGCTGTCACGCGTGACCAATGGACTGACGCGGCCGTTCTTCGGTTGGGTGTCCGACCGGATCGGTCGCGAGATGACGATGTTCGTCGCCTTCTCGCTCGAGGCGGTGGCGATCCTGGTGCTGTTCGCCTTCATCGACCGGCCGGCGCTGTTCGTTGTGCTGACCGGTCTCGTGTTCTTCGGCTGGGGCGAGATCTTCTCGCTGTTCCCGTCGACGCTGACGGACACGTTCGGGCCGAAATACGCGGCGACCAACTATGGCTTCCTCTACATCGCGCAAGGGATCGGCTCGATCCTCGGTGGACCGGCAGCGGCCTATCTCAAGCAGATGACCGGAAGCTGGACCAGCGTGTTCATCATTGTTGCGGCGCTGGACATCATCACGGCGCTGCTCGCGGTGACGGCACTGCGGGCTATTCGCGGCAGGCACATCGCCGACAACTGAGTCCGACCGGATCACGGGGCCCCCGCTTTGGGGGTCCCGTTTCCGCCGCATAAAAAAGCAGGGACTCGCGGTGTCGCCGCCGTAGCGACGGTGTCCGACGGCGACGGCGGCCTTTCTTTCGCCCCTCCGGCTGTGGCAGCCTCGGCGCATGGGGCGAAACGGATTGCATTGTCTTGCCGTTGCCGCGCTGCTTGCCATCGCCGTGTCGATGGGCGCCGACGCCGCGCCGACGGCCCAATTCGCCGACACCAGCGCCAAGGCCGTCCCGGTCGACGTCGAATTGATCCTGGCCGTCGATGTCTCCTTTTCGATGGACCCGGAAGAGCAGGCGCTTCAGCGCGAGGGCTACGTGCAGGCGCTGCGGTCGAAGGAATTCCTCTCCGCGCTGCATGAAGGCGCGCACGGCAAAATCGCCGTCATGTATTTCGAGTGGGCCGGACAGTTCGATCAGAAAATCCTGATGCCGTGGCGTCTGATCGATGGGCCGGAGGCTGCCGACGCAGTGGCCGACGAGCTTGCGCGTGCACCGTACCGGCGCGCCTCGCGCACCTCGATCTCCGGCGGGCTCCTGTTCGCCAAACCCCTGTTCGACACCAGCGGCTATCGCGGCCTGCGCCGGATCATCGACGTGTCCGGCGACGGCGCCAACAATGCCGGCGTGCCGGTCGCGCCGACGCGTGACGAGGTGCTCGCCGCCGGCATCACCATCAACGGCCTGCCGATCATGCTCAAGCGGCCGGCGCGGAGCATGATGGATATCGAGAACCTCGACATTTATTACGAGGACTGCGTCATCGGCGGCCCGGGCGCCTTCGTCGTGCCGATCCACGAGCGCGAGCAGTTCGTCGAGGCAACGCGCACCAAATTGATCCTCGAGATTGCCGGCCGCCAGCCGCAGCCGC
>DATCFB010000057.1:0-10286 GCA_036509755.1 Pseudolabrys sp.
CACCGCGTAGTCGATCGATTTCTGCGGCGCGCGAGCGAAGGCAGCCTCATCGAGCCGCAGGAAGCCGAGGTCGGTGGTCGCGCCGGCGACGGCAGCCTCGATGGCCGCGGCCATGTCCGGCTCGAGCTTGGCGAGTTCCGAATTGAGCACGTCGGCGCGGAACAGGAAGTTGCCGGAATTCCACAGATACCCGTCGAGCACGTAGCGGGCGGCCGTGGCCGCATCCGGCTTCTCGACGAAACGCTCGACCGCCTTGACGCCGGTCTTGCCGACCGGTGCCCCGGGCAGGATGTAGCCATAGCTGGTCTTGGGCTCGGTCGGCTTGATGCCGAAGGTGACGATCGAGCCGGCCTCGGCCGCCGCCCGGCCGGTGAGGCAGGTCTCCTGGAAGGCCTTCGGGTCAAGAATGATGTGGTCGGCGGCGAGCGCCAGGACCACGGCTTCCGGGTCGCGGCGGCGGGCCACCTCGGTCGCGGCGGCAATGGCCGGGCCGGAATCCCGCCGCAGCGGCTCCACGACCACGACAGCCTCGACGCCGACCTCTTCGGCCTGCCGGCGGGCAAAGAAGTGGAATTGCGGCCCGGTGATCACGATCGGCGGGCCGAACATCGGCCCCTTCACCCGGAGCAAGGTCTCCTGGTAGGTCGACCGGTCGCCCACCAGCGGCAGGAATTGCTTGGGCAGGGCATCGCGCGAGACCGGCCAGAGCCGGGTTCCGGCGCCGCCGGCCAGCAGGACGGGGATGATGGGTGAATTCATCGGGCTTCGGCTGGCGGGCTGATCTAGGTTGGGTCGGGGAATCGCCGTAAACGACAGGGTGGGGCCGTGAATTTGCCGTCGTGGCCGCGCCCGGATCTCTTTCGAACAAGTCCCTTTCTAGCAAGTCCCTGTCTAGCATTCGACCCCGGTTCCCGCACGCGCAAAGGCAGTCGATGATCCAACGCATCCTGACGGTGGGCGGCTACACCCTGCTGTCGCGCGCGACCGGGTTCATCCGCGACATCATCCTGGCGGCCGTGCTCGGCGCGGGTCCCGTGGCCGACGCATTCTTCGTGGCGCTGCGGCTGCCGAACCATTTCCGCGCCATCTTCGCCGAGGGCGCCTTCAACGCCGCCTTCGTGCCCGCCTATGCCCGCATCCGCCAGCAGGACGGGGCGCAGCGCGCCGGACTTTTCGCCGACCGCATTTTCACTTTGCTGCTGGCGAGCCAAGTGGCGCTGCTCGCGGTGGCGCTGTTGTTCACGCCGGCGGTCATCGACGTGCTGGCGCCCGGCTTCCGCGCCGATCCGCAACGCTTCGGCCTCGCGGTCGAGCTCACGCGCATCACCTTTCCCTATTTGCTGCTGATCACGCTGGTGACGCTCTACAGCGGCATCCTCAACGCGCTCAACCGCTTCGCCGCCCCCTCGGCCGCGCCGATCCTGCTTAACGTGTCGATGGTCGCCGCGCTCCTGCTCGCGCGCTATTTCCCGACCGCCGGCCACGCCGCCGCCTGGGGCGTGCTGATTTCCGGCGTGTTGCAGGCGCTGCTCGTTGGAAGCGACGCCTGGCGCGCCGGTGCGCTGCCGAAATTCCGCGCGCTCAAGCTCGACGCCGACGTCACGCGCTTTTTCCGCGCGCTCGGTCCCGCGACCGTCGGCTCGGCCGGCGTGCAGCTCGCGCTGTTCGCCGACACGATCATCGCCAGCTTTTTGCCGGCGGGCGCGGTGTCGGCGCTCTATTACGCCGACCGCATCAATCAATTGCCGATCGGCGTCATCGGCATTGCCGCCGGCACGGTGGTGCTGCCGGAGATGGCGCGCCGCATCGCCGCCGGCGACGAGGCGGGCGCCGCCCACGCGCAGAACCGCGCCGTCGAATTCACGCTGCTGCTCGGCATCCCGTGCCTCGCCGCGTTCTTCACGATTCCCGACTTGATCATGCGCGCGCTGTTCGTGCGCGGCGCCTTCACCGAGGCCGACGCGATCGCCTCGGGTCACACGCTCGCGGCCTACGCCTTCGGCCTGTTGCCCTTCGTGCTGATCCGCAGCGCGGTGGCGACCTTTTTCGCGCGCGGCGACACGGCGACGCCGGTCAAGGCCGCGCTCGCCGCCGCCGCGGTCAATATCGGCTTCAAGGTGCTGCTGATGGGATCCATGGCGCAGGTCGGGCTTGCGCTCGCCACCTCGATCGGCGCGTGGATCAATCTCTGTCTCGTCGTCTGGTTCGGCCTGCGCGCCGGACATATGCGCGCCGACGCAAGGTTGCGGCGCTCGGCGGTCAAGCTGGTCATTGCCGGCCTCGCAATGGCCTTGGTTCTATGGCTCGGTTACGCGCCGGTGGCCGGCCTGTTCGACAGTCGCCATGGCTTGCGCGACTTGTTAACGCTGGCGGTGCTCGGCACGCTCGCCAGCCTGGTCTATGGCGGCATTGTTCTTGCGTTGTTTGGGCCCGATTGGCTCAAAGCGTTTCGCGCGCGCCAGCGGCGCTGACCGAATGTTTTGTGATCGGCCGGTAAGTGGACATCCCGCCATGCCAACGCTATCTGGACGGGCCGGATTCATCGCGCGCGCCGCCCCAGGACAATCCATGCCTTTCACGCCCGGTTATTCATCATTTTCGCTGATGCGTGGGGCCACCCTGGCCTCCGCGCTGGCGCTTGCGACTTTGGTCGCAGGCTGCGGCGAGGGCGGCTCGCAAAAGAAGGCCGCCGCGCCGCCGCCGCCGACCGTGACCGTGGCGCAGCCTGCGAAACGCACCGTTTCCGACTACGACGAATATGTCGGCCGCTTCGCCGCCGTGAATTCGGTGGAAGTGCGCGCGCGTGTCTCCGGCTATCTCGACAAGGTCAACTTCAAGGACGGGCAATTGGTGAAGCAGGGCGATCTCCTGTTCACCATCGACAAGCGGTCGTTCCAGATTGCGCTCGACCAGGCGCAGGCCAACCTGACGCAGGCCAAATCGAACGTCACGTACACCGAAGCTGATCTCAAGCGCGCGCAGCAGCTCGTCACGGAAAAGACCGTCACCCAGCAGGTGTTCGAGCAGCGCTCGCAGGCCTTCCGCAACGCGCAGGCCTCCCTTGCCGCGTCCGACGCCGCCGTTCGCCAGGCGCAGCTCGACGTGCAGTTCACCGAACTGCGCGCGCCGATCGACGGCCGCATCGGTGACCGCCGAGTCTCGCCGGGCAATCTCGTCACCGGCGGCACCGCCGGCAATACGACGCTGCTCGCCACCATCGTGTCGCAGGACCCGATCCACTTCGAGTTCACCTTCGACGAGGCCTCGTATCTGCGCTACCAGCGCATGGCGAAGCAGGGCACCGACATTGCCAGCCGTAGTAGCCGCGGTCCCGGCGTCGACGTCGCGCTCAAGCTGATCGACGACAAGGACTTTGCGCATCAGGGGCACATGGACTTCGTCGACAACGTCATCGACCCGTCGACCGGCACCATCCGCGGCCGCGCCCTCTTCACCAATCCGAACGGCATGTTCACGCCGGGCATGTTCGCGCGCATCCGCGTGCCGGCCTCGCCGCCATATCAGGCGCTGCTGGTCCCGGACGCGGCCGTCGGCACCGAGCAGGCGCGCAGATTCGTGCTGACGGTCAACGCCGACAATACCGTGGTGCCGAAATACGTCACGCTCGGCCAGTTGCTTGCGGGCGATCTCCGCGTGATCAAGTCGGGCCTCGGTGCGGACGATAAAGTGATCGTCGACGGCATCATGCGCGCGCGGCCCGGCACCAAGGTCACGCCGAAGGAAAAAGCCGCGCAGGCGCAGCCCGCTCAGGGCCAGAAGAAGTAACCGGCCGCGATGCGCATTTCCCATTTCTTCATCGACCGGCCGATCTTCGCCTCCGTCGTCGCGATCGTCTTCGTGATCCTCGGCGGCGTCGCATTCACGCGGCTGCCGATCGCGCAATATCCGGAGATCACGCCGCCGACGATCACGATCACCGGCCAGTATTCCGGCGCCAGCGCCGAAGTGGTGGCGCAGACGGTGGTCACGCCGATCGAGCAGCAAATCAACGGCGTCGAGAACATGATCTACATGTCCTCGAACTCAACCGGCGACGGCCGCTTCAATATCTCGGTCACCTTCGATATCGGCACCGATCTCGACACCGCGCAGGTGCAGGTGCAGAACCGCGTGGCGATCGCGCAGCCGCGCCTGCCGGCGGACGTGCGCAATGTCGGCGTCACGGTGCAGAAGTCGTCGCCAGACCTGATGATGGTCGTGCATCTGCTGTCGCCGGATAATTCGCGCGATACCTTGTTCATCTCGAACTACGCGACGCTCGAGATCACCGACGCGCTCACCCGCGTCGACGGCGTCGGTTCGATCACCGTGTTCGGGGCGCGCGACTACGCGATGCGCGTCTGGCTCGATCCCGACCGGCTGCAATCGGTCGGGCTGACGGCGAGCGACGTGGTCACGGCGCTACTCGGGCAGAACGTGCAGGTCGCCTCCGGCGTGCTCAACCAGCCGCCGATGGACCATCCGGGAGCGTTCCAGATCTCCGTGTCGACGCAAGGGCGGCTCGCCGACCCGGTCGAATTCGGCAACATCGTCGTCAAGCAGACGGCGAACGCCGTGGTGCGGGTGAAAGACGTCGCGCGCGTCGAGCTTGCCGCGCAGGACTACTCGACCAACTCCTACCTCGACACCGCGCCGGCGGTGGCGCTCGGCGTGTTCCAGCGGCCGGGCTCGAACGCGTTGAAGACCGCGGACCTGATCGAAAAGACGATGCAGGATCTCTCGAAGCGGTTTCCGCAGGGCCTGAAATACGACATCGTCTATAATCCGACGCAGTTCATCCAGCAGTCGGTCGATGCGGTGCGCTCGACCATTGCCGAGGCGATCATCCTCGTCGTGCTGGTCATCGTGCTGTTCCTGCAAACCTGGCGCGCCGCCGTCATTCCCATCGTCGCGATTCCGGTATCGCTGGTCGGCACCTTCTTTTTCATGGCGATGTTCGGCTTCTCGCTGAACAATTTGTCGCTGTTCGGCCTGGTGCTCGCCATCGGCATTGTCGTCGACGACGCCATCGTTGTGGTGGAGAACGTCCAGCGCGGCATCGAGCACGGGCTTTCGCCGCGCGACGCCGCCCGCCGCAGCATGGACGAGGTCGGCACGGCGCTCGTCGCCATCGCCCTGGTCTTGACCGCGGTGTTCGTGCCGTCGGCCTTCATCACCGGCATTTCCGGACAATTTTATCGGCAGTTCGCGCTGACGATCACCGGCGCGACCGTCATTTCCTTGACCGTGTCGCTGACGCTGTCGCCGGCTTTGTGCAGGATGCTCTTGCGGCCGCCGAAGGAGAACGGCGCGCATTGGTGGAACTGGCCGACGCGGACGTTCTTCGGCTACTTCAACCTCGGCTTCGAGAAGCTGACGCGCGGCTATAGCTGGCTGTCGGGTCGCACCGTGCGCCTGTCGCTTCTGATGCTGCTGGCCTATGCCGTCGTCATCGGCTTCGGCCTCAACGAGTTCCGCAAGACGCCGATCGGCTTCATCCCGCAGCTCGACCGCGGCTATCTCATCATCGTCACGCAACTGCCGCCCGCCGCCTCGCTCGCCCGCACCGACGCCGTCAACCGGCGCGCCGTCGACATCGCGCTCAAGGTGCCCGGCATCGCGCACGCGGTGAACATCGTCGGCTTCTCCGGCGCGACCTTCACCAACGCGCCGAACGCCGGAGCCGTGTTCGTGACGTTGTCGCCATTCGACGAACGCGCCAAGCACGCCAACGAGTCGGCGGCGGCGATCCAGGGCGAATTGTTCAAGCGGCTTTCGGTCATTCAGGAGGCGCAGGTCTTCGTCGCCGCGCCGCCGCCGGTGTCCGGCATCGGTAATGCCGGCGGTTTCCGCATGATGATCGAGGACCGGGCCGGCCACGGTCCGGTGGCCTTGCAGAACGCCACTTACGCCATGATGGGTGCCGCCGCGCACACACCGGGCTTGAACCAGGTCTATTCGCTGTTCGAGACCACGACGCCGCAGCTCTACCTCGACATCGACCGCGTCAAGGCGCAGCTCCTCGGCATCAACGTCCCGGACGTCTTCGCTGCGCTGCAAATCTATCTCGGCTCGGCCTACGTCAACGACTTTAACCTGTTCGGGCGCACCTACCGCGTCATCGCGCAGGCCGCCGGCGAGTACCGCGCCGACACGCGTGACGTCCTCAACATCCGCGTGCGCAACAAGAGCGGCGCCACCGTTCCGCTCGGCGCCTTCACGACGGTGCGTACCATCACCGGCCCGTATCGGGTGCCGCGCTACAATCTTTATCCCGCGGCCGAGTTGGATGGCACGGCGGCTCCCGGCTACAGCCAGGGGCAGGCGATCCAGATCATGGATAAGCTCGCTGCGCAGGTGTTGCCCGAAGGCTTCTCCTACGAGTGGACGACACTTGCATTCCAGCAATTGCGCGCCGGCAACACCGCCGTCTTCGCTTTCGTGCTGGCGGTGGTGTTCGTGTTCCTGGTGCTCGCGGCGCAGTTCGAAAGCCTGACACTGCCCCTCGCGGTCATCCTGATCGTGCCGATGTGTCTGATTGCCTCGATCGTCGGCGTGGTGTTGCGTGGCCAGGACAACAACATCCTGACGCAGGTCGGCTTCATCGTGTTGATCGGTCTCGCCGCCAAGAACGCCATCCTGATCGTCGAATTCGCCAAGCAGCTAGAGGAGAACGGCCGCGACCGTTTCGCTGCCGCGGTCGAGGCGGCGCATCTGCGCTTGCGGCCGATCTTGATGACGTCGATGGCCTTCATCCTGGGCGTTTCGCCACTGGCCTGGTCCGTCGGCGCCGGCGCCGAGTTGCGCCAGACCCTCGGCACCACGGTTTTCTCGGGTATGATCGGCGTCACTGTCTTCGGCCTGATCTTCACCCCGGTGTTCTACGTCGTCTGCCGCTGGATCGCTTTGCGGACGACGAGGGCCAGAGGGCCTAAGGCCGAGGAGCACGCACCGCGGAGCGAGTGACGATGGCGATGAAGTTCGGGTTCGGCCAGCCGCTCAAGCGCAAGGAGGACGACGCGCTCCTGCGCGGGACCGGCCGCTACGTCGCCGACGTCATGCCGGACGGCGCGCTTCAGGCGGCGGTGCTGCGCTCGCCGCACGCGCACGCCAAGTTCTCGATCCGCGACCTTTCCCGCGTGCGCGCCATGAAGGGCGTGCGGCTGGTGCTCACCGGGGACGACATCGCGCATCTCGGGCCGCTGCCGACGCCGGGCATCATCCCGGGGCCCGAGATCGATATCCCGTATTATCCGATCCTTGCCCGTGACGTGGTCAGGCACGTCGGCGACGCCGTCGCCTTCGTCGTCGCCGACAATTTGGCCCAGGCGATGGACGCGGCCGAGGCGATCACCATCGACTGGAACGAATTGCCGCACGTCGTTGGCGCGGTCGCTGCGCTCGACCGACAAGCGCCGCGCGTCTGGCCGGACCGCTCCAATTTGTCGTTCGAGACGACGATGGGCGACGAAGCCGCAACCAAAGCCGCCTTCGCGCAGGCCGAGCGCGTGGTCGAGACGACCATCGTCAACCAGCGCCTCGTCACCAATTACATGGATACGCGCGGTGTCGTCGCCGAATTCGACGGCAAGCGCTACACGCTCACGCTCGGCAGCCAAGGCTCGCACATCATTCGCGACATCATCGGCGTCGAGGTGATGAAGCTCAAGCCCGACGAAATGCGGGTCATCACCCCGGACGTCGGCGGCGGCTTCGGCACCAAGCTTTTTCCCTATCGCGAATACGCGCTCGCTGCGGTGGCGGCGGAAAAGCTGCGCAAGCCGGTGCGCTGGGTCGCCGACCGCTCCGAGCATTTCCTCGGCGACAGCCACGGCCGCGACAACATCTCGACGGCGCGGCTCGCGCTCGACGGCAAGGGCCGCTTCCTCGCGCTCGAACTCGACATCGTCGCCGACATGGGCGCGTATCTGTCCTGCTATGCGCCGTACATTCCCTGGCTCGGCCTCGGCATGGCGACGGGTCCCTACGACATCCCGGTGGCGCATGGGCGTCTGCGCGCGGTCTACACCAACACCGTGCCGGTCGACGCCTATCGCGGCGCCGGCCGGCCGGAGGCGTCTTATCTGATCGAACGCGCCGTCGATCATGCCGCGCGCGTAATCGGCATGGCGCCCGACGCCATCCGACGCAAGAACCTGATCAAGCCGAAGGCGCTGCCCTACACGACGCCGACCGGCAAGGTCTACGATTCCGGCGACTTCGCCGCGACGCTTGCGCGAGCGCAGGAGCTTGCGGACTGGGAGAATTTCCCGAAGCGTCTGCGCGAAGCCAAACGCACCGGCAAAGTGCGCGGCATCGGCATCGGCACCTATGTCGAGGCTTGCGGCGGCAACGGACCGGAGACGGCGCACGTCACGCTCGACCGCGACGGCGGCATCACCGTGCTGATCGGCTCGCAATCGACCGGGCAGGGGCACGCGACGTCCTATGCGCAGCTCGTCGCCGAGCGGCTCGACATTGCGCCCGAGCGCGTGCGTGTCATCCAGGGCGACACCGACCGCATTCCGACCGGCGCCGGCACCGGCGGTTCGAGCTCGATTCCGGTCGGCGGCGTGTCGGTCGACCGCGCCTCCAGGACGCTCGCGCAACAATTAAAGGAACTCGCCGCCGACGCGCTTGAAGCCTCGGCCGGCGACATGGAGATCGCCGATGCCAGCGTGCGCGTCGCCGGCACCGACCGCGTTATCTCATTCGCCGATCTTGCCGCGCATCCGTCGGCCACGCCGGAGAAGCTCAAGGCCGACAGCGACTTCAACCCGGATGTGCCGACCTATCCAAACGGCACGCACATCGCCGAGGTCGAGATCGATCCCGACACCGGCGCCACCGTGATCGTCAACTACGTCGTCGTCGACGACTTCGGCGCCACGCTCAATCCGGTGCTGCTCGAAGGTCAGGTGCACGGCGGCACGGTGCAGGGTATCGGCCAGGCGCTGATGGAGGACACGGTCTATGACGCGGCCTCGGGGCAACTCGTCAGCGCCTCGTTCATGGATTACGCCATGCCGCACGCCACCGACGCGCCGGATTTCACCTTCGAGACGCGCAACGTGCCGTGTAAGACCAACCCGTTGGGGGTGAAGGGGGCGGGCGAGGCCGGCGCCATCGGCTCCTGCCCGGCGGTGATGAACGCCGTGATCGACGCGCTCGACCGGGCCTATGGCATCCGCGCGATCGACATGCCGGCGACGCCGCAAAAGGTGTGGACGGCGATCCAGAGCGCCAAGCAGGTCGCGGCGGAATAAAGCGTCCCTCCCACTGTTTGCTATCCGTACAGAGGGGAATCGGGAGGAACTTCAGTGAAATTGCAATGGTGTTGGGCGGCAGCGGGATTAGCCGTCGCTTTGGCCACGACGTCGGTTTGGGCGCAGTCCGATCCGATTGCGGCGCGCATGGCGCTGATGAAGGGCAACAACGACAATGCCCGCAACGGCGTTCAAGCCGGTCGGCGACGCTTGCGATAATTGTCACAAAGACTACCGTCTGTCGCAGCGTTAGCGCGGGGAGTGGGCTCGTCTGCTTCGTAAATTTGTCATAACGGCGCTCGCGGCGTTGATCCTCGCCGCAGCGGCCATGTGGTTTTTGACTGCGCCGCAGACCGGGGCGGCGAACGCGCTGGCCGCGCATAAGCCCGACCTTGCCAACGGCCGCACGATGTTCCTCGCCGGCGGCTGCTCCTCCTGCCACGCGACCCCGAAGCAGAAAGACGCGACGCGGCTCGGCGGCGGGCTGAAATTGCATACTGCCTTCGGCGAGTTCTACGCGCCGAACATCTCGCCCGACGCCAAGGACGGCATTGGCGCATGGAGCGAGGCGGATTTCGTCGCGGCGATGACCAAGGGCGTGTCGCCGGACGGCGAGAACCTCTATCCGGCCTTTCCCTATCCGTCCTACGCGCATATGCGCGTCGACGACGTGCGCGACCTGTTCGCCTATCTCAAGACGCTGCCTCAGGTCACGGGCCGCGCGCCGCCGCACGCGCTCAAGTTTCCGTTCAATATCCGGCGCGCCGTCGGCCTCTGGAAACTGATGTTCTTTGACGGCCGGCCCTTCGCGGGCGACCCGAAGCAATCAGCCGAATGGAACAGGGGCGCTTACCTGGTCAACGCGCCTGGCCACTGCGCCGAATGTCACTCGCCGCGCAATCTGCTTGGTGCGGTCGTCGCGTCGCGCCGTTTCGATGGTGGACCGAGCCCGACCGACCAGGGCGGCGTGCCGAGCATCCGCCAGGACAAGCTCGCCGACTGGAGCGTCGACGACATCGT
>DATCFB010000058.1:0-7285 GCA_036509755.1 Pseudolabrys sp.
CGCCGCGCGCGCCGCTTCCGCCATGCCGATATTGCCGCCGGCGCCGGGCCGGTTCTCGACATAGAACTGCTGTTTGAGATCCTCCGACATCTTCAGCGCGATCAGCCGCGCCATGACGTCGGTCGGCCCGCCGGCAGCGAAGGGGACGATCACCTTCACCGGATGATCGGGATAGCCTGCGGCCGACGCCGGCGTCAGGCCGAGCGCGGCACCGAGCGCGAGCGCCGCACCGACAATGCGAAATGTTCTCATTGAGTATTTCCTCCACGTGTTGCGCCGGACCGTCAGCTGCGGCCGGTCTGTATCGTCTTGAAATCAGTGGTTGAGGCCGAGAATCTGCCGCGCCTCCTTCGTGCTGGCGAGTTCGCCGCCGATGTCGTCGAGAATGCGGACCGCCTTCTCGCACAAGGCGGCGTTGCTTGGGGTCAGCTTGCCCTTGCTGAGATAGACGTTGTCCTCCATGCCGACGCGCACGTGGCCGCCGAGGAACCAGGCGGTCGCCAGCATCGGGAATTCCCAGCGACCGATGGCGAAGGCCGCCCAGGCCGCATCCTGCGGCAGCAGCGACTGCGCGTAAATGAGAGTCTGCGGCGTGGAGATAAAGCCGTAACGCACGCCCATGACGATCTGGAACAGAGGCGGGCGCTTGAGGATGCCCTGGTCGAGGAGTGCATGCGCGAGTTGGATGTCGCCGGAATCGAACACTTCCAGTTCAGGCTTGGAGCCGGCGTTCTGGATCTCGTTCGCCATGATGGCGACGTTCTCGGGCGGATTGATCACCGCCGCCGCGCCCGACCACATCGTGTTGAGATCGAGTGTGGCGATGTCGGGCTTGAGTTCGACAATGTGTTCGACGCGTTTGAGCGGGTGCATCGCCGTAGTGCCGGGCCCGGCGATCTTCGGATCGTCCTTGCTCGGCACGAACCGGCCGCCAGGGCCGGTCGTGAGATTGATAATCAGCTCGGAGTTCTTGTCGCGGATGCGCTCGACGACTTCGCGGTAGTGCGCGAGCTCGGTGCTCGGCCGCCCGTCGGGGTGACGCACGTGGATGTGCGCGATGGCGGCGCCGACCTTGGCCGCTTCAAGCGCCGCGTTGGCGATCTGCTCCGGCGTACAGGGCAGCGCGGCATTCTGTGTGATGGTGGTGAGATTGCCGGTGACGGCGACAGTAAGGATGGTTTTTTGCTGAGGGGCCATTGGGTGCACGGACGCGATTTGACTTCATAAACAAACGACTGTTTACATTGCGCAGAGGCTGGAGACGAGTCAAGCGTGCGAGTTCTCGACATGGTGAAACCGCGGCCAAAGAGCGCTGCGACATTTTCGCGGATGCCCAAGGCGGCAGCGGCGCCCTCGGTGCGCGACCGCATCCTCGAAGTCGCCGAGCGCTTGTTTGCTGAGTACGGCATGTCCGGCGTCGGGTTGCGCGCCATCTCGTCGGAGGCAAAAGTCAATCTTGCCTCGATCGCCTATCACTTCGGCTCGAAGGACGGTCTGCTCGAAGCCTTGTTCTCGCAGCGCGCGGCGCCGATCGCGGAAGAGCGGCTGCGGCTCCTAGCGCAGTGCTCCGGAAAGACCGATCGGCCGAAGCTTGAGGATATCCTCGAAGCCTTCCTGCGGCCCGCATTGGTACTCGGCGTGCAGCCGCAGTTCGGCGGGCCGGCCTTCGTCAAGCTGCGCGCGCGGCTCGCCACCGAGCCGGAGGCGCTGTCGCGCAAGATCCTGTCAAAGGCGTTCGATCTCTCCAGCCGCAAATTCATCGACGCCATCGTCGGCGCGCTGCCGGGATTGCCGCGCGCCGAGGTCGAGTGGCGCTTCCATTTCATGCTCGGCGCCATGTTCTACACCATGGCCGATTCCGGCCGCATCCAGGCGCTGACGAAGGGCCGCATCGACCCCGGCAACGTCAAGCGCGCGCTGCGCCACATGATTCCGTTTCTGGTCGCGGGCTTCCGCTCCGCGCCGGTATCCTGAAATCAATCAACGAAAGGAAGACGAGAATGGCCCGCAAGCTTACGCGCCAGGACATGCGTGACGCCGCCGAGAAATACAAGAACTGGGGCAAGTGGGGACCGAACGATGAGATTGGCACGCTCAATTTTACGTCGGCCGAGGATATCATCGCCGCGACCCGCCTCGTCAAGAAGGGCAAGGTCATCTCGCTCGCGCTCAACTTCGATCACACCGGTCCGCAGGGCGCCAAGAGTAAATACCCGTCGATGGGCCGCACCAATGCCATTCACACAATGCTGCGCACCGGTACGGACGCCTATTCCGGCGTGCTCGACAAGCGCGGCATTCGCGCCGCCGACGACATGGTGGTGATGCCGCTCCAGTGCGGCACGCAGTGGGATGGGCTCGGCCACGTCTTCTATGAGGACCACATGTGGAACGGCTACGACTGCCGC
The DNA here is from genome assembly GCA_036509755.1 of Pseudolabrys sp. Taxonomy (GTDB): domain Bacteria; phylum Pseudomonadota; class Alphaproteobacteria; order Rhizobiales; family Xanthobacteraceae; genus Pseudolabrys. Next base: position 2,409 of record DATCFB010000058.1, read on the forward strand.
GAGGTGACGTCGGCGGGCGCGCAGAAATGCGGCATCGAGAAGACCAAGAATAAGATGGTCGGTCGCGGCGTGTTCCTCGACGTCGCCCGTTACAAGGGCGTCGAGTCGCTCGACGACGGTTACGGCGTTACCAATGACGACCTTTACGGCGCGGCAAAGAAGCAGAAGCTCGAGCTCAAACGCGGCGACTACGTCATCGTCCGCACTGGGATGATGGAGCGCTGCCAGAAGGCCGGCAGTTGGGATGGCTATCCGGGCGGTGACGCACCGGGCTTCGGCTTCGAGACCCTCGACTTCGTGCAGAAGACAGAGCTTGCCGCGCTCGCCAGCGACACATGGGGCTGCGAGGTGCGGCCGAATCCGGTCGCCGAGGGCGAGAACATCAACCAGCCCTGGCATTGGATCACGATTCCGATCATGGGCATGACCATGGGCGAGATCTTCGATCTCAAGGAGCTCGCCGACGACTGCGAGCAGGACAAAGTCTACGAATTCCTGTTCGTCGCGCCGGCGATCCCGATCACCGGTGCGGTCGGCTCGCCGGTCAATCCGCTGGCGATCAAGTGACCGCAAAAAAGGGTAAGTGCATATGACCACAGTCGGTCACAATCAGAAGCGGCTCGGCGCCGAAGTCATTGCCGATATGCTCGCCGGTTACGGTGTCAGCCACGTCTTCATGGTGCCGGCGGTTCTGCGCCGGACCTTCGTCGAAATGGAGCGGCGCACCTCGATCGCGCGCATTCACTGCCACGGCGAGAAGTCTGCCGCCTACATGGCCGACGGCTATGCGCGCGCCTCGGGCAAACCGGGCGTCTGCATGGCGCAGGTGATCGGCGCGCTCAATCTCGCGGCGGGATTGCGCGACGCTTATCTCGCGCATTCGCCGGTCATCGCCATTACCGGCGGCCGTGACCCAAAGACCAAGTTCCGCAAGGTCTATCAGGAGATCGACGACGTGCCGGCGTTCGAGCCGGTCACCAAGCTCAATGCGACTGTCGACGACATCACGCGCGCGCCTGACATGCTGCGTCAGGCCTTCCGTGTCGCAACCACGGGCGCGCCCGGGCCGGTGCATCTGCAATTCCGCGGCAACGAAGGTCAGCTCGATGCGGAGGAGGGCGAGTTGGAGCCGCTGGTCGAGACCCAATTCTCGCACGTGCCGCCGTTCCGGCCACAGCCGCAGGCCGAGCATGTGCAGGCGGCCCTCGCGCTGCTGCAGAAGGCCGAGCGGCCGATCTTCATCGCCGGCGGCGGCGTGCGCGCGTCCCGAGCCGGGCGCGAACTCGTGCAGTTGGCTGAGGCGCTGCAAATTCCGGTCGCCACCTCCCTCAACGGCAAGGACACGATCGCCGGGGTGCATCCGCTGTCGATCGGCGTGGTCGGCAGCTATTCGCGCGAGAGCGCCAACCGCGCCGTCAATCGTGCCGATCTTGTCTGCTTCATCGGCAGCGAGACCGGCGGCATGACCACGCATTTCTGGGCTGTGCCGAAGATCGGCACGCCGGCGATCCAGATCGACATCGAGCCGGAATCGCTCGGCCGCAATTATCCGTTGCAGGCAAGCGTGCTCGGTGACGCCAAGGCTGTGCTCGCGGCGATGCTGGCGCAGGCCGACAAATCGAGCGCAGCAAAGCGCGCCGCCTGGGTGAAGGAGATCGGCGCGCTCAAGAGCGAGTGGTACGCCAAATACAAGCCGATGCTCGAATCCGACGCGGTGCCGATCAATCCGGCGCGCATCTGCCACGAGCTGACGCAGCACGTTCCGGACGACGCCATCGTCATCGTCGACACCGGTCACGCCGGAATGTGGATGGGCGGCATGTACGACCTGCGCAAGGACACGCAAAGCTACATCCGCAGCGCCGGCCATCTCGGCTGGGCCTTCTGCGCCGGCATCGGCGCCAAGGCGGCGTGTCCGGAGCGGCCGGTCGTCGTGTTCACCGGCGATGCCGGCTTCTGGTATCACATCGGGGAGCTCGAAACGCAGGTGCGCTGGAACATCCCGTCGGTGACGCTCGTCAATAACAACGGCGGCGGCAACCAGTCAAAGCGCGGCTTCGATCGTGTCTATGGCGGTGAGAGCAACAACCGCTCGCGCGAATTGTGGACCTATAAGCCGATGAATTTCGCGAAGATCGCGGAGGACATCGGCGCGCTCGGCATCCGCGTCGAGAAGCCCGCGGAGATCGGCCCCGCGCTCGCCAAGGCGATCGCTTCGAAGCGGCCGGCGGTAATTGACGTCGCGACCGACATCGAGGCGCTGGCGCCGACCGCGGTCGCATAGACTTTTCGCGCCGCCAGAAGGTGTCGGCGCACAAATAACTTCGGGAGGAATTTCGCGTGCAGAACTTCGGCAGAATATTCAATGTTGTGGCGCATGCCGCCGCGATAATCGTACTCGTCCTCACAGGCTTTGGCGGCGAAGCGCGCGCCGCATGGCCCGAGCGCACGATTACGATCATCGTTCCGTTTCCGGCCGGCGGGCCGAATGACCTGCTCGGCCGGCTGCTCGCCGCGAATTTGGCGCCGAAGCTGGGCCGGAACGTCATCGTCGAAAACCGCATCGGCGCGGTGGGCAATATCGGGCTTGCCGCCGGCGCCCGCGCGGCGCCGGACGGCTACACCTTCGTGGTCGTGACCGGCGTCGTGCTGATCAATCCGAGCGTGTCGAAGGTCGCCTACGATCCACTCAAGGATTTCGTGCCCATCGCCTATCTTGGCGCCGCGCCCAACGTCATCATCACGCGGCCGGCGTCCGGCATTACCAGCGTTGCGGACCTGATCGCCAAGGCAAAAGCAAGTCCGGGCAAGCTCAATTACGCCTCGCCCGGCGTCGGCAGTGTCTCCCAGCTTGCCGTCGAATTATTGAAGCTGCGCGCCAATATCCAGATCACACATGTGCCATTCAGCGGCGCCGCTCCTGCGCTCCAGGCGGCACTCGCGGGCACGACCGATATTGCGTCGGTGAGCATCGCAGGGCTGATCGGCCATATCCGATCGGGCGAACTGAAAGGCCTGGCGCAGACCGGCGCCGAGCACTGGGTCGACCTGCCGGACGTGCCGACCATGGCCGAAGCAGGTGTGCCCAACGCCGTCGTCGAGACGTCGCAAATGTTCTTGGCGCCGGCCGGCACTCCGCAGCCGATCATCAAGCGGTTGGCGGAAGAAACGCAGGCAATCCTGCAAAAGCCCGACGTCAAAGAGAAAATGCTCAAGGCCGGCTTCATGGTCAAATATGAGGGCCCTGAGGAACTGCATGCGCGCATGGTCCGCGAAATTCCAGTCTGGAAGCAGATCGTGGAGCGCGCCGGCATCGCCAGAAAGTAGGGACGCGCCAAGGGTCCGCTCGCGAGGGCGGATCCGAAGCGCTCGAGCCTCAAGACCGAGTCCGGCTTCTCAACGATAAATATCGTAATGCGATATATTTAGAGACGATCCGACGCAGACCGGCGTCGGGTCGGCCTTTGGCAAAGTCAGGAACAGAAAACTTTTACTTGCGATGGAACACCGCTCAGGCCGCCCGCTTATCCGACGGGGCGCTTTGCGTGTGTTCATGACCATCAGCCGTCGACACCTTCTGGCGACCGCCGCCTATTTTGCAGCCGGCACCGTCATGGCGCGCGCCAACGTGATCGGCGGTAGTCTGCCGTGGCATCCCGACGCTGGCACGCCGCCGACACCGGTACGCCCCGGACCGTGGCATTATTTCACCGCCGGGGAGGCGGCCGCGGTCGAGGCGCTCGCCGACCGCATCATCCCGCCAGATCCGCACACGCCCGGCGGCAAGGACGCCGGCTGCGCCGTCTATCTCGATCGCCAACTCGCCGGCCCTTATGGCCGCGACGAGGGCGATTACAACAAAGGACCGTTCATGCCCGGCCTGCCGAACCAAGGACGGCAATCGAAGAACGGCTGGGCACAACAATATCGCGAGTGGCTCTCGGCGCTCGACACCTATTGCCTCGCGCACCACGGCAATAAGCATTTTGCCGAACTCACCGACGCGGAAAAGGATGATCTGCTCAAAGGGCTCGACGCGGGGAAGGTGAAGCTCGAAGGCACGGATGGCAAGAAATTCATGTCCCAGGCCGTCGAGGACATTCAGATGGGCTTCTTCGCCGATCCCATCTACGGCGCCAATCACGACATGGCGGCGTGGAAGATGATCGGCTTCCCCGGCACCCGCTACAACTATCTGGACTGGATCGACCGCCACAACGAGCGCTTCCCACTGCCGCCCGTCAGCCTCGCCGGGCGTGCCGAGTGGACGCCGAAGGCAGGATGAGCACCATGGCGACGAAGCTGCCGAAAAAGGACGTCGTCATCATCGGCCTGGGCTGGACCGGATCGATCCTCGCGAACGAATTGACCGACGAAGGTCTCGACGTGATCGCCATCGAGCGCGGCCCATGGCGCGACGCCGCGACCGATTATCCGCCGAATTACGCGCAGGATGAACTGCGCTACCACATCCGCCACGAGCTCTTTCTGCGGCCGGACCAGACGACCTTCACCTTCCGCAACAAGACGGATCAGACGGCGCTGCCGATCCGCACTTGGGGCGCCTTCATGCCGCCGAACGGCGTCGGTGGCGGCGGCGTTCACTGGAACGCGGAGACCTGGCGCTTTCTGCCGAGCGACTTCGTGCTCAGGTCGCATCTGACGCAGCGCTACGGTGCGAACTTTCTGCCCGAGGACATGACCATTCAGGATTGGGGCGTCACCTATGACGATCTCGAGCCGCATTACGATCAATTCGAATATCTGTGCGGCACCTGCGGCAATGCCGGCAATCTCAAGGGCAAAATTCAGTCGGGCGGCAATCCATTCGAGGGACCGCGCTCGCGGCCTTATCCCAATCCGCCGCAGAAGCAGGG
>DATCFB010000059.1:0-4937 GCA_036509755.1 Pseudolabrys sp.
AGCGCCGAGCCGACGACGCCGCCGAGGATGATCATGACGATCGAGTAGAGCGTGTCGCGCACCAAAGTCGGATTGTTCTCGCCGTGCAGCATCACCGCAGTGATGCTCATGACCTCGATGGCGGTCACCGACAAAGTGAGCACCAATGTGCCGTAGGGTTCGCCGAGGATTTCGGCGACGCGGTCGGCGTGCCGGACCACCGCCAAAGCAGAACCGAGGATCACGCCGAACAGCCAGAGGAAGATGAGGGCGAACCACGCCGGTTCGGCAAGATGCGCGAACAGGGTCTCGTCGAGAAATGCAAAGGATGCGCAGGTCGCGAGGCTGACGCCCAGGAGCCATTCCGCTCCGGCCCGCCGGGCTATTCGTGTGAGGCCGGTGCTTTTCACGTGTCGCCGTCAGTCAGGACGCCGGGCGGGTGCGGCCGGTCCGCGAATTAAGCCACAACAGCACGAACCCGACCAGCGGGATGCCGATGTCGGTGTAGAGGATGATGCCGCTGTTTCCGGGCGCGAAGTTGCGCGCGACGGCCATTTGATAAAGATGGCCGGCGGCAGCGCCAAACGTGAACAAAGCCGGGCCGAGAATGGCCGCGAGGCGCATGTCGAAGCCGCGGAAGAAGGCGAGAAAGCCGACCGCGGCGAAGCCCAGGCTCGCCGTCGCCACCTCGAACTGGAACGGGCTGTCCGCCCAGCCGATGAACCGCGCGGACATTGCGCCGAAAAAGCCGTGCATGACGAAATTGTAGGCGTAGCTCACGCCGACGTCGAAGAACACGAACCAGGCGAGTAGTCGCTCTACGGCGGCGCCGGGTGCGAGAGGTTTCGGCAGACCAGCGATTGCCGTCAGCGCGACCCCGACCCCGATCACGAAGAAGGTGAGGGTGAAGTTGGCCAGCAGGAAGACGATTGCGGTTCGCATGGTCTTCCTTCGTCCGCCGGCGCGCGTAATGCGCGCCGGACATGCGGCAGGCTCAGCGCGGCAGCGTCGTCGAACCCATGAGAAACAAGTCGACTGCGCGCGCACACTGGCGGCCTTCGCGGATCGCCCACACGACAAGGGACTGGCCGCGTCGCATATCGCCGGCCGCGAACACCTTCGGCACCGAGGTCAGATAGGCGTCGGTGTCGGCGGAGACGTTGCCGCGGTTGTCGAGCGCGACGTCGAGCGACTTCAACAGACCCTCATGCACCGGATGGACGAAGCCCATCGCCAATAGGACGAGGTCGGCCTCGATCTCGAACTCCGAGCCGGGGACCGGCTGGAATTTGGCATCGACGTGCACGCAATGCAGCTTTTTCACCTGACCGTTTTCGCCGGAGAAGTTCTGCGTCAGCACCGCAAATTCACGCTCGGCGCCTTCCTCGTGGCTCGACGAGGTGCGCAGCTTCAACGGCCACAACGGCCAGGTCAGCGCCTTGTTCTCGTGCTCCGGCGGCTCCGGCATGATCTCGAAATTGACGACCGAGACGGCGCCCTGGCGGATCGACGTGCCGATGCAGTCGGAGCCGGTGTCGCCGCCGCCGATGACGACAACTTTCTTGCCTGCGGCGAGGATCGGCGTGGCGCCGCCCTGCGGCTCGCCGGAGATGCGGCGGTTCTGCTGCGGCAGGAAATCCATCGCGAAGTGGATGCCGTTAAGATCGCGCCCGGGGATCGGCAGATCGCGCGGCTTTTCGGCGCCGCCGGCAACGACGATCGCGTCGTGCTCCTTGACCAGCTTGTCGACCGGCAGCGTCACGCCGACATCGGTGTTGTAGTGGAAGGTGACGCCCTCCGCCTGCATCTGCGTGACGCGGCGGTCGACGTGCACCTTCTCCATCTTGAAGTCGGGGATGCCATAACGCATGAGGCCGCCGGCCTTCGCCCAGCGCTCATAGACGTGCACGTCGTGGCCGGCGCGCGCGAGTTGCTGCGCGCAAGCCAAGCCCGCGGGACCGGAGCCGACGACGGCGACCTTCTTGCCGGTCTTCACCGCCGCGACTTCGGGCTTGAGGCCCTGCTCGATAGCGCGGTCGGCGATGCTGCATTCGATCGTCTTGATGGTGACCGGGTTCTCGTCGAGGTTCAGCGTGCACGACGCCTCGCACGGCGCCGGGCAGATTCGGCCGGTGACCTCGGGAAAGTTGTTGGTCGAATGCAGGTTGCGCGCCGCCTCGTCCCACTGGCCGCGATAGACGAGGTCGTTCCAGTCCGGGATCTGGTTGTTGACCGGGCAGCCGGTCGGCTGACCGGTGATGCGGCTGGTGCCGTGGCAGTAGGGCACGCCGCAGTCCATGCAGCGCGCCGCCTGCTGGCGTGCCTCGTCCTCCGGTAGCGGCAGGACGAATTCGCGATAGTGACGGATGCGCGTGTCCGCCGGCTCGTAGTGCCGGTCGTTGCGCTCGATTTCCAGAAAGCCGGTGATCTTGCCCATATCACTCCGCGGCCTGCATGGTGGCGGCCTTCTCCTTTGCCATCTCAGCGAGCGCGCGGCGATATTCGACCGGCATCACTTTCCGGAACAGAGGACAATAACGTTTCCAATCGGCGAGGATCTCGGCGGCGCGCTTCGATCCGGCGTAGCGCGCATGGTCCGAGATCAGTCTGTGCAGACGCGCGGCGTCATTGCCGGTGAGGTCGCCCATCACATCGACGCGGCCGTGCGATTCCAGATCGTTGTAGAGGCCGAACTCGGTCTCGGCGATCTTCTCCTCGTCCGGCACCGGCTCGAGCTCGATCATAGCCATGTTGCAGCGGCTCTCGAACGTGCCGTCCTCGTCGAGCACGTAGGCGATGCCACCCGACATGCCGGCGGCAAAGTTGCGGCCGGTATTGCCGAGCACGACGACCACGCCGCCGGTCATGTATTCGCAGCAATGGTCGCCCGCGCCCTCGACGACGGCAATGGCCCCCGAGTTGCGCACGGCGAAGCGCTCGCCGGCAACGCCGCGGAAGTAGCACTCGCCGGCGATGGCGCCGTACATCACCGTATTGCCGACGATGATCGACTCCTCCGGCACGATGCCGGCATCGGCGGTCGGCTTGATGATGATGCGGCCGCCCGAGAGGCCCTTACCGACATAGTCGTTGGCGTCGCCTTCGAGTTCGAAGGTGATGCCGCGCGCGAGCCACGCGCCGAAGGTCTGCCCCGCCGTGCCCTTGAAGTGCACGTGGATCGTGCCATCGGGCAAGCCCTCATGGCCGTAACGCTTGGCGACTTCGCCGGAGAGCATGCCGCCGCAGGCGCGGTCGAGGTTCTTGATGTCCGAGCGCAGACGCACGGGCGCGCCGCGGTCGAGCGCCGCCTGCGATTCCGCGATCAGCTTGCGGTCGAGGACGTCGGCGATCTTGTGGTTCTGCTTCTCGCAATGATGGATGGCGACACCCTTGCCGGCCTTCGGCTTCACGAACAGCTTGGAGAAGTCGAGGCCCTTCGCCTTCCAGTGCTCGACCAGGCGGCGCTGGTCCAGCATCTGTATCTGCCCGACCATCTCGTCGAAGCTGCGATAGCCGAGCTCGGCCATGAGCTCGCGCACTTCCTCGGCGACGAAGAAGAAATAGTTGATCACGTGCTCGGGCTGGCCCTTGAAGCGCTTGCGCAGCACCGGATCCTGCGTAGCGACGCCAACTGGACAGGTGTTCAAGTGGCATTTGCGCATCATGATGCAGCCGGCGGCGATCAGCGGCGCCGTGGCGAAGCCGAATTCGTCGGCTCCGAGCAGCGCCCCGACGACGACGTCGCGGCCGGTGCGGAGGCCGCCATCGACCTGCACGGCGATGCGGCTGCGCAGCCGCTGGAACACCAGCGTCTGGTGCGTCTCGGCAAGGCCGATCTCCCACGGCGAGCCGGCGTGCTTGATCGAGGTGAGGGGAGAGGCGCCGGTGCCGCCTTCGTAGCCGGCGATGGTGACATGGTCGGCGCGGGCCTTGGAGACGCCGGCGGCGACCGTGCCGACGCCAACTTCCGAGACGAGCTTGACCGACACGTCGCCGGCCGGGTTGACGTTCTTCAGATCGAAGATGAGCTGCGCCAGGTCCTCGATCGAATAGATGTCGTGGTGCGGCGGCGGCGAGATCAGGCCGACGCCGGGCGTCGAATGGCGCACCTTGGCGATGGTCTTGTCGACCTTGTGGCCGGGGAGCTGGCCGCCTTCGCCGGGCTTGGCGCCCTGTGCCATCTTGATCTGCATCATGTCCGAATTGACGAGATACTCAGCGGTGACCCCGAAGCGGCCCGAGGCGACCTGCTTGATCGCCGAGCGCATCGAGTCGCCGTTCGGCAATGGCTTGAAACGGTCGGACTCCTCGCCGCCTTCGCCGGTGTTCGACTTGCCGCCGATCCGGTTCATGGCGATGGCAAGCGTGGTGTGCGCCTCGCGCGAGATCGAGCCGAAGGACATGGCGCCGGTCGAGAAGCGGCGCACGATGTTCTTGGCCGGCTCGACGTCATCGAGCGGCACCGGCTTGCGGTGGTCTTCCTCGGCCGACTTGATGCGGAACAGGCCGCGGATGGTGAGCAGCCGCTCGCTCTGGTCGTTGATAATCTTGGCGAAGGCGCGATAGTGGTCCTGCGAGTTGCCGCGCACGGCGTGCTGGAGCTGGGACACGGTTTCCGCCGTCCACACGTGGTCCTCGCCGCGCACGCGCACCGCATATTCGCCGCCGACATCGAGCATCACGCGGTAGATCGGCGCATCCGAGAAGGCGTCGCGGTGACGGCGCACGGTCTCCTGGGCGATCTCGGCGAGGCCGACGCCCTCGATGCGGGTATGCGTGCCGGTGAAGTATAGGTCGACGAAGTCCTGCTTCAGACCAACGGCATCGAAGATCTGCGCGCCGCAATAGGATTGATAAGTGGAGATGCCCATCTTGGACATCACCTTCAAAAGTCCCTTGCCGATCGCCTTGATGTACTTCTTGACGATCTCCTTGTCGTCCGACGGCTTGCCGGGCAG
>DATCFB010000060.1:0-3652 GCA_036509755.1 Pseudolabrys sp.
AAGTCGGCCAATTCCTTCTTGTACTCGCCCTTGCGGCCGCGCACGACCGGGGCCAGCACGTAGATGCGCGTGCCTTCGGGCAGCGCCAGGACGCGGTCGACCATCTGGCTGATGGTCTGGCTCTCGATCGGCAGGCCGGTCGCCGGCGAGTAGGGGGTGCCGACGCGCGCCCACAGCAGGCGCATGTAGTCGTAGATCTCGGTTACGGTGCCGACGGTCGAGCGCGGATTCTTCGACGTCGTCTTTTGCTCGATGGAGATGGCAGGCGACAGGCCGTCGATCTGGTCGACGTCCGGCTTCTGCATCATTTCGAGGAACTGGCGGGCATAGGCCGACAGGCTCTCGACGTAGCGGCGTTGGCCCTCGGCGTAGATCGTATCGAAGGCGAGCGAGGATTTGCCCGAGCCCGACAGGCCGGTGAACACGACAAGCTGGTCGCGCGGAATGGTGACGTCGATGTTCTTGAGATTGTGCTCGCGCGCGCCGCGGATACTGATCGTGTGCTCACGCGCGGCGGGGATTTTCTTCGGGTCGGGCATGGGTTCCTTGCGAACGAAAGCGCACCCCGGCGCGTTCGCGAGGGGGCTGCTGAATGGCTCCGGCGATTGTCGGGAACGTAGTAAGAACGAGGCCGCTTTGCCAGTGCGGGCGGTGGATTGTTCGTGAAATCCACCGCGCGAATGCAAAAAGGGCCGGCGTTGCCGCCGGCCCTGCTGTCGTGACGGCGCCCGATGCGGGCGCGGATTCCGGATCAGAAGCGGTAGTTCACGCCGAGCCGGACGATATTGGCCTTGAAGGTGACGTCGGTATCGGTGCCGCAGGCAGCGGCCGAGCAGGTCGATGTGCCGAGGTCGGCGTAGAGATATTCGACCTTCGCCGACCAGTTCTCGAGGAAGGCCCATTCGACGCCGGCGCCGGCGGTCCATCCGATCTTGGTCTTGGTCTCGTCGACCCCGGTGTTCGGCGACATCTTCACGTCACCGAAGGCCGCGCCACCCGTGATGTAGGGTAGCCAACGATCGAATGCATAGCCGATACGGCCGCGCGCCGTGCCGAACCAGCGGTTGCGGGTCTCGCAACCCGGTGCCGCGCCGCAGACGCCGGTGCCGCCGGTCGTGCTGCCCTTGATTGTGCTGAGATCGACATCGCCTTCCAGGCCCCAGACAAAGGCGCCGGTCTGCATGTTGTAGCCGAGGGTGCCGCCGATCAGGTAACCTTTCGGAGCGGTACTGCCGGTCGTCGCGGCGCTCGACCAATCCGACTTAGCCCAGCCGTAGCCGCCGTTAATACCGACATAGAACCCGGACCAGGTGAAAACCGGCGCGACATAAACGGGCGCCTTGTAGGCGGGCCGCGGCAGATCGGCGGCGAGCGAGGGGGAAGCCCACGCCGCGGTCAACAGACCAGCGATTGCCATGAGAGTGAGACGCTTCATTCGGGTGATCTCCTGTGGAGTGTTTGACGTAAAAACAACTCACGCTGGCGCCGGACGCTATATGTTGTGGATGATTCGAACTGTTGTATTTACGTCACAGCCGGATTGAATTACCGAGCCGAATCAGTTGCGTGAGGTGCGGAAAGCGACTAGAACAAACGAGGAACGAGACTTGTGTCGCGCGGTGGCGGCGTTATGTCCGGTGGCCGCCGACGCGCTGTGGATTAGCGGCAAACGCGCTTGCTGCGGACGGGCGCGGGACTAGGGTGGGTCGTTTCGATCAGCCGCGAACGATCGTCGTCAAGGCCGGCGCGGGGCCGGTAAGTGGAGAGCGTCATGGCAGGCAGCGTCAACAAGGTGATCCTGGTCGGCAATCTGGGCGCCGATCCGGAAGTGCGGCGCACCCAGGACGGGCGGCCGATCGTCAATTTGCGCGTGGCGACCTCGGACACGTGGCGCGACAAGGCCACCGGCGAGCGTAAGGAAAAGACCGAGTGGCACCGCGTCGTCATCTTCAGCGAAGGCCTCGCCAAGGTTGCGGAGCAGTACTTGAAGAAGGGCGCCAAGGTTTACCTCGAAGGCGCGCTCCAGACGCGCAAGTGGCAGGACAAGGACGGCCAGGACCGTTATTCGACCGAGGTCGTGTTGCAGGGCTTTAATTCGAACCTGACCATGCTCGACGGTCGCGCCGGCGGTGCAGGCGCGAGCGGGGGCTCCGATTTCGGCGGCGGCGAATTCGGTTCGCCCGGTCCGACGGCGACGCGCCGCCCGGCGATGGCCGGGACTGAAAAGCGCGACGACATGGACGACGAGATCCCGTTTTGACCTTTGCTGAAGATTCGCAATCGGCAATCATAGCGCACCGAGTCACCACTAACGCGCAGTGGGCCTCTGTTTATCTGGCGTATTTTGAGGCCTCGAACGAATTTCATCGAGCGAATAGCGCTCTGCTCAACGCGGACGCGCGTGAGATGTTAAGCGTGCTCAACAGAGCGTTGCCCCGTGTCTCAAGCACGTGTCTTTGCAGACTATGGGACCAGCCAGGGACCGACCGCCACTCTCTGCTCGCGTTGTCAAAAATCGCTGAGTTTCGGTCTGAGGCGACGACACGCGATCCTGCCTTCATCGATGATTGCAATGCACTGAGTTCCAGTAACTTGGTGTCTCGACTCAGACGATTTCGTATCGTCGATTTGGCGCATAATCTGGCAATCGGCTCGGAATCGGGATTTTCGTACGACGAATTGCGTGAGCTGGTGCGGAAGACGCAGTCTATAGCAGATCGTCTTTCGGCAATTATGCGATTCAGTAATGCCTTACAAAGTCAGATCTTTGAAATGAAGAGAAATAGCTGCGAAAGCTTTTGGGACTCTATTCGATCGGTAATTACCTATCCTGAACTAGCAGAATTGGGTTCGACTGCGGGTTAGAGTGCTGCGTAGCCAGTATAAAAGCCCGCCGTGTCAGCCGGCGAGAACAGCCCGACGCGCGGCAAAGGTCTGAAAATCGAGCGCGGGATCGTCGCGCCGCGCAGCGGCGAAAGTGCGGTTGAGCGCGCGCTTGCGCTGGAGACAATCGCGGGCCTCTGCCGCGTTGGCCGCCGAGAGGCCGAGACGGTCGCCAGTCTCGAGCCGCGCAATGAGCTCGCTGTAGCTTCGCTCGAAGGCATCGGCCGACCGATCGTCGTGACAGAGCGAACCGCCGATCACCCGATATTCGTACACGCATTCGGGCGCGACCGGGACGGGGCCAAGCCGGTCGATCAGGCGCAGATTGGCGACGAAATCCTCGCCGAATTCGATGCCGTCCAGCCGTGGCAGCGCGTGTTCGCGCGCGACCAGAGGCAGCAGTGGAACGGTGAGATCGAGCATCGCCGTGATGCCCAGCCGGTCGGGGGCGCGGCCTGCGTCGAACGCGCGCTGTAGCTCGACGCCACTCGCCTCGGCGATCACCCGCACATTGCCGAAGGCGGCGCCGCTGGCGAGCGCGCGTCGCCGCAGGACGTCGAGATGCGTCGGCGCGAGAAGATCGTCTGCATCGAGGTAGGCGATAAATGCACCGTGCGCGGCCGCAAGACCGACATTACGGGCGCGATGGCAGCCGGAGCCGATGCGCCCGGTGGAGACAAACCGCAGGCGTTCGTCGTCGACGCCGGCGCCGCGCAGCAGGGCGGCATAGTCCATGCCATCATCGCTGACGATAACGGCCTCCCACTCG
>DATCFB010000061.1:0-2594 GCA_036509755.1 Pseudolabrys sp.
TCGACGTTCTGGAAGCCGAGCTGCTTCAAGAGATTACGAATGATGCGGATCATGGTGTTGTAGTCGTCTACCACCAGAACCGGCATACCGAGATCGACGGCCATAACTTCGTTGCCCTCCAAGGGCAGTCCTAATCGGCGCAAGCTATCAATCGGGCTTGAATAACCCGTTAAATGCTTTTTTACGCGGCGTTTACCCCGATCCACCGTTTTGCCCGCTGCTTGACGTCCGCGCGACGGCACGATTGAAGAAACGCCCCGTTAACCTTGTCCGAAGAGCCCATGACCGATCCCCGAGAGCCCTTCCAGATCGTCCGCGGCGAGGCCGGGACGCTCGCGGCTGGCCCGCTCGGCGCCTGCGTCGTGGCGATCGGCAATTTCGATGGGGTCCACCGGGGGCATCGCGCGGTCATCGACGCGGCCCTGACGCGTGCCCGCGCCCTCGGCCGCAAGGCGGCGGCGCTGACGTTCGATCCGCATCCGCGCAGCTTCTTCCGGCCGGACCTGCCGATGTTCACGCTCTCGACCGAGCGCGACAGACTGCGCCTGCTGGCCGCAACCGGCCTCGACGGCGCGGTGATCCTGCGGTTCGACGCGGCGCTGGCCGCGACCTCGGCGCAGGACTTCGTCTCGCGCATTCTCGTGGGCCGCCTCGGAATTGCCGGTGCGGCGATCGGGTTCGACTTCCACTTCGGCAAGGATCGCAAGGGCTCGCCCGCTTATCTGGCCGAGCAGGGGGCGGAGCTCGGTTTTGCCGTCGACATCGTGGCGCCGCTTCAGGACGAGGGCCGGCCGGTATCGTCCGGCGCGGTGCGCGAGGCGCTCGCCGCAGGCAAGGTGGTCGAGGCCGCCGAGCTCATGGGCGGGCCGTGGTTCGTCTCCGGCGAGGTGATCCACGGCGAGAAGCGCGGGCGCGATCTCGGCTTCCCGACCGCCAATGTCCGGCTCGATCCGTCCTGCGCGCTCAAGCACGGCATCTATGCCGTGCGGGCCGCGGCCGGCGGTCGCATCGTCGACGGCGTTGCCAGCTTCGGCCGCAGACCCATGTTCGACAATGGCGCGCCGCTGCTTGAAACGTTCCTGTTCGACTTCGCGGGCGACTTGTACGGGAAGACGATCGACGTCGCTTTCATCGGCTGGATCCGAGGCGAACAGACGTTCGACTCGGTCGAGGTGCTTAAGCGCGCCATGGACAAGGACGTGGCACGGGCGAAAGACGTGCTCGCCCGCGCGACGGGAGCGTTCCCGGCGCTGGGGGCGATTTGAGCCGTTCTTGTGTTGTCATTGTACAGGTGCTATTTGTATCCACAATGACAACACGCCATATGATGTGCCAATGACAACTGCCACCAAGCGCGCCGGGCGCGACGCCACTATTCATATCCGCGCGCCGCGTCAGACCAAAGACCTAATCGAGGCTGCGGCCGCGAGCGTCGGAAAGACGTTGAGCGAGTTCACGCTGGACAGCGCCCGGCGTCAGGCGGTGGATGTGCTGCTGGATCAGCGCCTGTTCGTGCTCGACGAGGAGCGTTTCGTGGCCTTCGCCCGCGCGCTCGACAATCCGCCGCCGCCCGGGGCGAGGCTGAAAGCGCTGATGAAGCGACGGCCGCTCTGGGAGCCGTGAGTTCCTCTCCCCGACCGCTGACATCGCCGGCGCCGCTCGGCGCCGCGCACGACCTTGGTCGGTTCCGCTGCGGTCGGCCGGAGCTCGACGCCTGGCTCAAGGAGCACGCGCTGGAAAGCGAAGGTCGCACCGCGCGGACCTATGTTGTCTGCGCCGAGGGGAATATCGTGGTCGGCTACTACTGCATCGCCACCGGTAGCGTCGAACGACGCGCGCTGCCGTCGAAGATGAAGCGGGCGAGGGGACTGCCCGGCCAGATTCCGGTCGCGATTATCGGCCGGCTTGCCCGCGACGAGGGCTTTCGCGGCACCGGTCTCGGTGATGACCTTTTGCAGGACGCGTTGCGCCGCATCCTCGCAGCGTCGCGGATCATCGGCGTCCGCGCGGTGCTGGTGCACGCGCTCGACGAAGCGGCGGCCGGCTTCTGGCGCGCGCAGGACTTCATCGAAAGCCCGCTCGGCTCGGAGACCTTCTATCTGCCGGTCGAAACCATCGCCGGCGCACTCTGACGCGCGCCGATCCGGCCTTTTCCCTCCAAGATCGCCCTGCTAAAAGCCCGCCATGTCCAAGCCCGAACGCGATTATTCCGAAACCCTGTTCCTGCCGCAGACGGATTTTCCGATGCGCGCCGGCCTGCCGCAGAAAGAGCCGGAACTGCTCAAGCGCTGGCAGGAGATCGACCTGTTCGGCCAATTGCGCACGGAAGCCAAGGGCCGCGAGAAGTTCATCCTGCACGACGGTCCGCCTTACGCGAACGGCAACATTCACATCGGCCACGCGCTCAACAAGATCCTCAAGGACGTGGTGACGCGGAGCCAGCAGATGCTCGGCTACGACTCCAATTACATCCCGGGCTGGGACTGCCACGGCCTGCCGATCGAGTGGAAGATCGAGGAAGAGAACTACCGCTCCAAGAACAAGGGCAAGCCGAACTTCTCCACGCCGGAAGCAATGGTCACGTTCCGCCAGGA
>DATCFB010000062.1:0-3848 GCA_036509755.1 Pseudolabrys sp.
GCAGCGCCAGCATCTGGTAGCCGGTGGTCGCGGCAAGCCGCGCCAGCCAGAACAGCACGAAAGGCCGCTGCTCGATTAGGCGGAGCGATGGGGCCGAGGGCATGTCCATGAAAGCGTGTTGCTCCGCTTTGGCGCGACGCCCGTGCGGAACCCAAATGGCGGGAGGCGAAGCCTATCCGGATTTTGCCGCCGCGCCTATCGACGCCGCGGCATGGCCGTCCGTCACGCGGCGCCGTTCAGCCCCGCAAGGCTCTCGATCTGCCGGCCCTCCGCGTCGAAATTCTCCGGCCTGAGCCAGCGTTCGAAGGCCGTCCTGCGTGCCGGCCAGTCGCTATCCAGAATCGCGAACCAGGCCGTATCGCGGTTTCGTCCGTTGCTGATCATGTGCTGGCGAAAGATGCTTTCGAACACAAATCCATAGCGCAGCGCCGCGCGCCGCGACGGCGCGTTGAGTGAATCGCATTTCCATTCGTAGCGGCGGTAGCGCAGGTCCTCAATGGCGTAGCGCGCGAGCAGGTATTGAACCTCGGTGCCGAGCGGCGTGCGCTGCAATACCGGCGAATAGACGATCGAACCGACCTCGACGACCCGCATCGCGGGGCGGATGCTCATCAGCGTGGCGGTGCCCACGACACGCTCATCGCCTTCGATGATGGCGTAAGCGTACGGATCCTCGGCGGCGATGCGTTTCGTCAGCCAGGCATCGAAGGCGGCCCTGTCGGCGAATGGCCCCGAATTCGCGATGTAGGTCCAGATCGTATCGGCGTCCTTCACCTGCTGCCACAGCGAGTCGGCATGATGCTGCGCGAGGCGCTCGACACGGCCGTAGCGGCCTTGCAGCGTCACGGGACCGGGCCGGGGCGAAGGTGTTGCGTCGACCGGGATGCCGACCGGCTGGCCGGTCACGGGATGCGCGGTTTCGGTCACGATTGCCGCTTTTTAAAATCGTCGCTGAAAAAGGCGTTGAGTTCCGCGTTCGACATGACGCCGGCGAAGCTGTCGAACTTGCCCGTCTCGGCGATCTCGCGCGCCGACTTGACGAAGGCGTGCATGGCGACGCGCGCCAGGGTGCCGCCGACGCTGATGCGACGAACGGCAAGATCGGCGATATCGGCAACCTTGAGGCCAGCCGAGAAAGACATGAGCAGGTTGACCGGCTTCGGCGCCACCGCCTTGACCACGGCCGCGATCTGCTCGCGCGTCTTGATGCCGGGGGCGTAAAGGCAGTCGGCGCCGGCGTCGGCGAAGGCCTTGAGGCGCCGGATCGCCTCATCGAGATCGGGACGGCCGTGGATGAAGCCCTCCGTGCGCGCGCAAAAGACGACGCCGGTGCCCGTCTTGTCGATCGCCTCGCGCGTGGCGCGCACCCGCTTGACCGCCAGGTCGAAGCCGTAGAGCGGGTCGGCCTCGTTGCCGTTGAAATCCTCGATCGACAGGCCGGCGACGCCGGTCTCGACACAGAGCCGCACATTGTCGGCGACGGCCGCCGGATCGTCGGCATAGCCGTTTTCGAAGTCGGCATTGACCGGTACGTCGGCGGTTTCCGCGAGCTCGCGGCAGTGCGCGAGCACCATGTCGCGGGTCACGTCGCCGTCGGAAAGGCCGAGCGAATGCGCATAGCCCGAACTGGTTGACGCCAGCGCCTTGAAGCCGAGGCCTTGCAGATAGCGGGCACTGCCGGCGTTCCACGGGTTGGGAATGACGAAACAGCCGCTCCGGTGAAGCTCGTGGAACGTCTTGCGCTTGTCGGCGGGGGAGGGGCGGGCCATCGGCGTTCTCTCCGGCTGGAGGTGCGCGGAAGGTGCCACGTTCACCTGCGAAAACAAAATGCCATTCGCTGATGAATACATCAGCCCTGCGCATAGGACAGTGGCGCGAAATCGGCCCATCCGCCACACTCCCGTCCAACAAAAGTAGCGGGGGAAGCGATGGACTGTGTCGATCTCGATGCGCTGGAGCATCAGGCGCGGGCGAAGATGGCGCCGGCCTCCTATGCGTTCTGCGCCTGCGGCGCCGACGACGAGATCAGCCTCGCCGAGAACATCGCAGCTTGGCGTGCCCTGCGGCTGCGGCCGCGCGTGCTGCGCGACGTGACGGCGATTGACACGAGCGTGACGATTCTCGGGCAAAGACTGCCGACGCCGATCATGGTGGCGCCGACCGGACGGCATAAGCTTTTCCACGCGGAGGGCGAGCGCGCCACCGCGCGCGGCGCCGCAGCGGCCAACGTGCCTTATGTGATGGCGAGCAATTCAAACATCCTCATCGAGGATGTTGCGACCGAGCGCAAAAGTGCGCCGCAATGGTTCCAGCTCTATTACTGGCCGCAGCGCGCCGAGGTCGAAGCGCTGATCGATCGCCTCGCTGCGGTGGGCTTTACCGCGCTGGTGCTCACCGTCGATGCGCCGGTGCCCGGCTGGGCCCCGACCGCCGCGCGCGAGCAGCACGCGCCGTCCCCCGACATCCGCAACATCAACATGCCGGGACAGCCGATGGCGCGCACTGCCTATCATCCCGACTTCATCGGCAAGGTGCTTTACCCGGCGACGTGGCGCGAGTTGGAATGGCTGGTGAAGCGCTCGCCGATGCCGGTGCTGGTCAAGGGCGTGCTGCGCGGCGACGATGCCGTGGCTTGCGCTGAGCATGGCGCGAAAGCGGTCATCGTCTCCAATCATGGCGGCCGCCATCTCGATACGACCGTGACCACGGCCGCGGCGGTCGGCGAGATCGCTGCGGCGGTAGGCAACAAGGCCGAGGTCTATGTCGACGGCGGTATCCGCCGCGGCACCGACATCCTCAAGGCGTTGGCGCTTGGGGCGCGCGCCGTGCTCATCGGCCGGCCCGTGATCTGGGGCCTGACCGTGGCCGGCGCCGATGGCGTGCGCGACGTGCTCGACCATTTTCGCACCGAGCTCGTCCGCGCCATGCAGTTGAGCGGCACCGCGCGGCTGGCCGATGCGACCCGCGACCTGCTGGCGTCCCTTTGATCCCGGTTTGATTTTCTCGGCCCGATCGGGTGAACTCCCGCGCCGTAGAACAAGCGGGCCGGCCGGCTCGCCGGAGGACCTGCCATGCTGAAGACCGTTGCCGCTTTCGACCGTATCGGCGAGGAGAACGCCTTCGCCGTGCTCGCCCGCGCCAATGCGCTGGCGGCGCAGGGCCGCGATATCATCAGCCTGGGCATCGGCCAGCCGGATTTCCGCACGCCGGAACATATCGTCGAGGCGGCGGTGAAGGCGCTGCGCGACGGCCATCACGGCTATACGGCCGCGAACGGCATCCCGGCCTTGCGCGAGGCGGTGGCCGCCGATCTGCACAAGCGCTTCAAGGTCGAGGTCTCGCCTGACAGCGTCATGATCATGCCAGGCGGCAAGCCGACCATGTTCGTGTCGATCCTGATGTTCGGCGAGCCCGGAGCCGAGATCATGTATCCGGATCCGGGCTTCCCGATCTATCGCTCGATGATCGAGTTCACCGGCGCGACGCCCGTGCCGGTGCCGATCCGCGAGGAGAACGGCTTCGCCTTCTCGGCCGAGGAGACGCTGAAGCTGATCACGCCGAAGACGCGGCTCATCATCATCAACTCGCCGGCCAATCCGACCGGCGGCGTCACGCCGAAAAGCGAAATCGACAAGGTCGTCGCCGGTCTGGAGAAATGGCCAGACGTGGCGATCATGTCCGACGAGATCTATGACCACATGGTCTATGACGGCGAAACGCATGTGTGCCTGCTCTCGTATCCGTCGATCCGCGACCGGCTCATTCTCCTGAATGGCTGGTCGAAGACCTACGCGATGACCGGCTGGCGGCTCGGCTACGCGGTCTTTCCCGGCAAGCTCTACGACTAC
>DATCFB010000063.1:0-21686 GCA_036509755.1 Pseudolabrys sp.
ACCATTACCGATGCTGAAGCGACCGGCCGCTTCACGCCGATCGGCGAAGACGACATGTTCGATTGCGAATACTGGCCGCTGGAGCAAGCCAAACTCGGCGCGGCCAAGCCCCTGCCCCTCGCCGGACAGATCGCGGTCGTCACCGGCGCCGCCGGCGCCATCGGCGCGGCGACGGCGAGACTGTTCGCCGCACAGGGCGCCTCGGTCGCCCTCCTCGACATCGACCACGCTGCTGCGGCGGCGAAAGCGAAAGAGATTCCCGGCGCGATTGCGGTCGCCTGCGACGTCACCGACGGCAAGTCCGTCGCCGCGGCCTATGGCAAGGTCGTGGCGGCCTTCGGCGGCGTCGACATCCTCGTCTCCAATGCGGGAGCCGCGTGGCAGGGCAAGATCGGCGAGGTCGACGACGCGCTTTTGCGCAAAAGCTTCGAATTAAACTTCTTCGCCCACCAGACAATGGCCCGGCATGCCGTGCGCATCATGTGCGCGCAGGGCACGGGTGGGTGCCTGCTGTTCAACGTCTCCAAGCAGGCGGTCAATCCCGGCCCCGGTTTCGGGCCCTACGGGCTGCCCAAAGCGGCCACGCTCTTCCTCGTGCGTCAGTACGCGCTCGATTATGGCGCCGAGGGCATCCGCGCCAACGCCGTCAATGCCGACCGCATCCGCTCCGGCCTCCTGACCGAAGGCTTCATCAAGGAGCGGGCGGCGGCGCGCGGGCTTTCCGAGAAGGACTATATGAGCGGCAACCTGCTCGGCCGCGAGGTTACCGCCGAGGACGTGGCGCAGGCCTTCCTCGCCCAGGCTTTGGCGCTCAAGACCACCGCCGACGTCACCACCGTCGACGGTGGCAATATCGCCGCTGCCCTCCGCTAGCCGCCTCGCCCCCTTAACTGTTGCCGGACGGACACGCCCGCAGGCGCGAAGCGTGCTAAACTGCGACTCGACTAGAAGCCCTTCGGAGGAGCTATTCATGCGCTTGCTCGCGATCACCGCTCTGCTTCCCATCCTCGTCGTGGCGACTCCCGCCCTGGCCGCGACCAAGGCGCAGAAGATGGAAACCTGCAAATTCGGCGCCGAAAGCGACAACCTCACCGGTGCCAAACGCGACGCCTTCATCAAGAAATGCATGGCGAACGCGAATTACGAGCCGGCGGCTCGCAAGGACGCGATGAAGAAGGCGACGACCGAGAAGAAGATGAAGAAGCCGATGGCCAAGCCCATGACCAAGCCGATGGCAGTTCCAGCGCCGAAAGAGGACGGCGAGCCCAAGCAATAGTCGCGGGCCGCATCGCGCGGCCAAGCTGATCGTTCGGCGGCGACCGAAGCATCGCCGGCGGCTCCGGTGCTATCTGCGGCTTCAACCGGAGGATCCGCGATGGCCGTCACCTGCTGCATCCGATACGTGCTCGATCCATACAAGCGCGCCGCATTCGAAGATTATGCGCGCCGCTGGAAAACCATCATCCCTAAATGTGGTGGCGATCTCGTCGGTTATTTCATGCCGCACGAAGGCACGAACAACGTCGCCATAGCCCTCGTATCCTTCGACAGCCTTGCCGCCTACGAGACCTATCGCGCGCGGCTCAAAGCTGACGACGACGGCAAGGCCAATTTTGCCTTCGCCGAACGGGAGCGATTTATCCTGAGCGAAGAGCGCACTTTTCTGCGCCCCGTATTGTAACCGACCCCTGTCATCGGAATTTAAATTCCGGCGATCGCTGCGCCGGCGATGGCGCTCAAGAAGACGACCAGCCACGGCGGCGTCCGCCACATGAACAAAAGCAGGAAGCACACGGCCGCCAGCGCGAAGTCGTAGGGTCCGCCGATGCCGGCCGTCCAGACCGGATTATAGAGCGCGGCCAGGAGCAACCCGACCACCGCCGCATTGACGCCGCGCAGCGCCGATTGCGCCACCGGCCGTCGGCGCAATTGGTCCCAGAACGGCAACGTGCCGATAACCAGCAGAAATGAGGGCAGGAACACCGCGACGAGGCACAGCGCGGCGCCGGCCCAACCGTTCGGTTGCGGCCCCATCACCGCGCCGAGATAGGCGGAAAAGGTGAACAGCGGCCCCGGCACCGCCTGCGCGGCGCCATAGCCAGCGAGAAACGCGTCGTTGCTCACCCAGCCCGGCGGCACCACGGAGGCTTGCAAGAGCGGCAGCACCACATGACCGCCGCCGAATACTAGCGAGCCGGCGCGATAGAAAGCGTCGAACAGCTTGATGCCGTGGGCAGGCACCATCGCCGCCAGAAGCGGCAGACCGACGAGCAGGGCGAAGAAGACCGCGAGGAGCCCTGCCCCGGTCCAGCGGCTGACCGAGATCGGCAAAGCGGCGTGGTTGACCGGTGCATTGGCGCCCGGCAGCACCATGCCGACAATGCCGCCGAGCACGATCGCGCCGATCTGGCTCCATGCGCCTGGAACCGCCAGCACGATCGCTGCGGCCACGGCCGCCAAGGTTGCGCGTTCGCGATCGGGCGCGAGCGTTCGCATCATCCCGAGCACGGCTTGCGCCACAACCGCGACCGCCACGACTTTAAGGCCGTGCAGCCAGCCGCTGCCGAGCGCGCCGCCGAACGCATCGACGCCGTAGGCGAACAGCACCATCGCTATCGCGGATGGCAGCGTGAATCCCGCCCACGCCGCCGCCGCGCCCGGATAGCCGGCGCGCAGTTGGCCGACGGCGATGCCGACCTGGCTACTCGCCGGTCCCGGCAAGAACTGACACAGCGCGACGAGGTCGGCGAAAGTCGCCTCGTCGAGCCACCGCCGGCGCACCACGTACTCCTCCCGGAAATAGCCGAGATGCGCGATCGGTCCGCCGAACGACGTCAGGCCGAGCCGGAGCGAGACACGCAGCACGTCGAGCGCGCGCGCAGTCTTCGCCTCTTCAGCCACGCTCGCCTCCTTTAGGTGCGGGCAAGCCAGTTGCCGATCCGCTCCACCGCCTCGTTCATCTCGGCGGCCGAACCGGCATAGCAGAATCGTAGGAAATGCCGTCCGTCGATCGGATCGAAATCGATGCCCGGGGTCGCGGCCACGCCTGCCTCATCGAGCATGCGCTTGGCGAAGTCGAGGCTGTCGTCGGAGAAGCGCGCGATGTTGGCGTAGAGATAGAAGGCGCCGTCCACGGGGAGGAATTTGTCGAGCCCGGCGCGCGGCAGACCTTCGCTCAGGATGCGGCGGTTCTCCTCATAGCCGTGCTTGACCGCTTCCATCTCCTCGCGCGCGTCGAAGGCGGCCTCGGCGGCGATCTGCGCGAGCGTCGGCACCGAGATCGCAAGATTGCCGTGCAGGCGGTCGACCGTGCGCACCAGAGATTCAGGCACCACCATCCAGCCGATGCGCCAGCCGGTCATGCAGAAATATTTCGAGAAGGAATTGATCACCAGCGCGCGGTCGGAGAGCTTTGCCGCGGTCTCGGCGCGGAAGGCGTAATCGAGGCCGTGATAAATTTCGTCGGAGATGACGCGGATGCCGGCGTCCTCGGCGACCGCGACCAGTTCGGCGAGCGCCGCCGCCTCCATCATGGTGCCGGTCGGATTGGCCGGGCTCGCGATGATGACGCCACGGAGCGGCTTCTTGCGATGCGCCGCGATCAGCGCCTCCGGCGACAGCGCCCAGCGCGTCGCCGCCGAAGTCTCGATCAGCACCGGCTCGCAGCCGAGCGCGGTGAGGATGTGCCGGTAGGGCGGGTAACCGGGATTGGCCAGCGCCACCCGCTCGCCCGGCTCGAACAGCGACAGGAAGGCAAGGATGAAGGCGCCGGACGAGCCGGTCGTCACCGCCACCCGCCCCGGATCGAGATCGAGACCGTAGGCGTCGCGGTTATGGCGGGCGATGCGCGCCCGCAGCGATGGCAGGCCGAGCGATTCGGTGTAGCCGATGCGGCCGGCTTCCAGCGCGGCCTGTGCCGCCCGCCGGGCGACGAGCGGAGCCGGCGCCGCCGGCTGGCCGACCTCCATGTGCACGACCCGGCCGCCTTTGGCCTCGCGCTGCGCCGCCGCCGCCATCACGTCCATGACGATGAAGGGCGGCACGTCGCTGCGCCGGGAGGGTGAGAGAAGGTCTTTTGCCGCGTTCAACATTGATTTCCAGGCGGTTTTGCCATGCGTCCCGCCCCGCTCCTGCCGTATTCCACCGCTTGCTTCGCCGGGCGGTTCACGGACGCTTTCGCCGGGTTCATGACCGCATGTCATGACTCAGTCGTGATCGCAACCCGCGTTGACCGCCCCGGGGGGCGTCACTAGGTTCGCGCCCATCCGCGGCGGATAAAAGCGTGGAATGAACGACACCGGAATTGCAGCGATGAAGCGGCGCATGTCGCCGGTCCTGCGGGGCGTCGCGATGGCCGCCGCAATCGCCGTTGGCGTGGCCGGCATCGGCGCAACTGTGTCGCCGGTGCGCGCGCAGGCCAAAAGCTCGGGCGGCTTGCCCATCATCCGCGACACCGAGATCGAGAACCTGCTGCGCGACTACGCGGCGCCGATCCTGCGCGCCGCCGGACTTGCCAAGCAGAATGTCCGGGTCGTCATTCTCAACGACCGCGCGTTCAACGCCTTCGTCATGGACGGACGACACATCTTCATCAATGCCGGCGCATTGTTCGACGCCAAAACGCCGAACGAGGTGATCGGCGTGCTCGCGCACGAGACCGGCCATCTGGCCGGCGGCCACCTACAGCGGCTGCGCGAGGAATTGTCGCGGGCGCAGACTGCGTCGATCGCGGCCCTGCTGCTCGGCGTCGGTGCCGCCGTCGCCGGTGCCCGTTCCGGCGCCGCCGGCGATATCGCGGGCGCAGCGATTATGGGTCCGCAATCCGTGATCCAGCATTCGCTGCTCGCCTATGTGCGCACCCAGGAAGACCAGGCCGACCACGCCGGCGTCAAATTCCTCAATGCCACGCACCAGTCGCCGCGTGGCATGCTCGAATTGTTCAAGCGGCTCGCCGACGAGAGTCTTTATCAGTCGCGCTACGTCGACCCGTATCTGCAATCGCATCCAATGCCGGCCGAGCGCCTTGCCACTCTCGCGCAGATCGCCAAAGCGAGTCCGTACTGGAACCAGAAGGACTCGCCGGAATTGCAACTTCGCCACGACATGATGCGGGCGAAGCTGTCCGGCTTCCTCGAGCGGCCCGAGACGGTGGCGCGGCGCTTCCCGGCGAGCGATCACGGCCTGCCGGCGCGGTACGCCCGCGCCATCTCCGCCTATCGTCATTCGGACCTCCGCGGCGCGATCGTCCAGATCGACGGCCTGATCCAGGCCCAGCCCGGCAATCCGTATTTTTACGAGCTCAAGGGCCAGGCGCTGCTCGAAAGCGGCAAGCCGACCGAAGCGGTGACGCCGTTACGTCACGCCGCTCAGCTCTCACATAACGCGCCGCTCATCGATACATTGCTGGCGCAGGCGATGGTCGCGACCAACAATACGGCGCTCGCCGGCGAAGCGGTCCCGCTGCTGAAGTCGGCGCTCCAGCGCGACAGCGATATTTCCGATGCCTATGTGCAGCTTGCCATGGCCTATGGCCGCAAAGGCGATCTCGCCGAAGCCGATCTCGCATCCGCGCAGGCCGCCTTCTCCCGCGGCGACGTCATGACCGCGCGTCAGCTTGCCGCCCGTGCCAAGACGCAGCTGCGGGTCGGCTCGCCGGCCTGGGTACGCGCCGACGACATCACCAATTTGCAGCCACCGAAGCAGAGCATCTTCCACAACTGATCGCCGTTTCAACAAGGATGACGTCAATGACCCCGCGCCCGCGTCTTCTCGTTCTTGCCAGTGCCGTGCTTCTCATGGCGGCAACGCCGTTCCTCGCGCGCGCCGCCGAATTCTCCGCGCCGCAGCGGAGCGAGATCGAGACCATCGTCCGTGAATATCTCATTGCACATCCCGAGGTGCTGCAAGACGCCATGGCCGAGCTCGAGAACCGGCAGAACGCCGCCCAGGCGGAAAAGGGCAAGACGGCGGTGAAACAATATTCGCAGGCTCTGTTCACCTCGCCGCGCCAAGTGACGCTCGGCAATCACAATGGCGACGTCACCTTCGTCGAATTCTTCGATTACAACTGCGCCTACTGCAAGCACGCGATGGGCGACATGCTCACGCTGCTCAAGGACGATCCGAAGCTCAAGATCGTGCTCAAGGAATTCCCGGTGCTCGGCCCCGGCTCGGTCGAGGCGGCGCAAGTCGCGGTGGCCGTCCGCATGCAGGACAAGACGGGCAAGAAATATCTCGAATTCCACCAGAAGCTGCTCGGCGGACGAGGCCCGGCCGACAAAGCGCATGCGCTGGCGGTCGCCAAAGAAGTCGGCATGGACATGACGCAGATTCAGAAGGACATGCAGAGCCCCGAAGTGAAGGCAACACTCGAGGAGAACTTCAAGCTTGCCGAGGCGCTCGGGCTCAACGGCACGCCGAGCTACGTCATCGGCGACCAGGTGGTCGTCGGCGCGGTTGGCCTGCCCGCCTTGCAGAAGGACATCAACACCGCCCGCTGCGGCAAGGCGGATTGCTGAGATCCTGCTTCGCCGCGCTGACTTCTAATCCAGACGGCCGCTGTGTCTTCGCAGCGGCCGTTTTGCTTCTTCAGTCAGGCTGGGACTTGCATGACGTGGCCGTGCTTCTGACCCTGGAGGTCTTCCTGGATAGCACTCTCGGTTCCACCGAGGTGGCCAGCAAAGGTTAACGGCGATGCAAGAGATGATTTACTGCGCGTCAGCCTAGACCGCACTGCGTCCGTCCGATGAACGCTCCGGGCTTCCCCTCGCACGCCTGCCCACCTATAAGAAACTCACGATTTCACTCTCCGCGCCCGCATTTGGCGCCGCCGGACCATCAATGGCTACCACCATTCATGTCCTCAACGGACCGAACCTGAACCTGCTCGGCACCCGCGAGCCGGAGAAATACGGCACCGCCAGCCTTGCAGATGTCGAAGCGCTCTGCCGCACCACAGCCAAAAAATTCGGCATCGAGATTGTCTTCCGCCAGACCAACGGCGAAGGCGAGATGGTCAACTTCATCCAGGACGCGAAGGCGAAAGGCGCCGCCGGCATCGTCATCAATCCGGCCGGCTACACCACCACCTCGATCTCGATCATGGACGCGATCCTCGCGGTCGGCCTGCCGGTGATCGAGTGCCACATCACCAACATCCATCAGCGCGAAACCTATCGGCACAACTCCTATGTCTCGAAGGCGGCCAAGGCGGTGCTCGCCGGCTTCGGCGCCAACGGCTACGCGCTGGCGATCACCGGCCTTGCCGGAATGATCGGTGCCAAGGAACAGCACTAGGACGCGCATGGCAAAGACGCCGAAGACATTGATCGACCGAGAACTGATCCAGGATCTGTCGAAACTCCTCGACGAGACCGGGCTGACCGAGATCGAAATCGAGCAGGACGGCAGCCGCATCCGCGTCGCGCGCAATGTCGCTGCCGCCCCGACCGTCATCGTGCCGGCTAAGCCGCTCACCGCAGTGGCGCACCCGGTCGGCGAATCCACCGCGGCTCCGCCCGACCCGGCGAAGCATCCTGGCGTCGTCATATCGCCGATGGTCGGCACCGCCTATGCCGCGCCCGAACCCAGCGCCAAGCCATTTGTCGAAATCGGTTCCAAGGTGAAGGTCGGCGACACGCTGCTCATCATCGAGGCGATGAAGACGATGAACCAGATCCCGGCCCCGCGCGGTGGCACCGTCATCCAGATCCTGTTCGAGGACGGCCAGCCGGTGGAGTTCGGCGAGCCGCTGGTAATTATCGAGTGATGCGTCCGTCGTGCATCCGCCCTTTCTGCCCTCATCCTGACGAGGCCGCACAGCGGCCGTCGCGAAGGATGGGGGCAACCCCATGGTTCGAGACGCGTCGCTTCGCGACGCTCCTGACCATGAGGCCGACAGGCGTCCGGAATAGAGATGTTCGATAAAATCCTCATTGCCAACCGCGGCGAGATCGCGTTGCGCGTGCTGCGCGCCTGCAAGGAGCTCGGCATCCCGACCGTCGCGGTGCATTCGACCGCCGATGCCGATGCCATGCACGTGCGCTTCGCCGACGAAAGCGTCTGCATCGGCCCGCCCGCTGCGAAGGATAGCTACCTGAACATCCCGGCGATCCTCGCGGCCTGCGAGATCACCGGCGCCGATGCCGTGCACCCGGGCTATGGCTTCCTGTCGGAAAACGCGCGCTTCGCCGAGATTCTCGCTGACCACGGCGTCGGATTCATCGGCCCGAAGGCCGAGCACATCCGCATCATGGGCGACAAGATCGAGGCCAAGCGGACGGCGAAGCGCCTCGGCATTCCGGTCGTGCCCGGCTCCGACGGCGGCATCACGTCAGACGCCGAGGCCGCGCGCGTCGCGCAAGACATCGGCTTTCCCGTCCTGATCAAGGCGGCGGCGGGTGGCGGCGGCCGCGGCATGAAAGTCGCGCGCAGCGAAGCAGAACTCTCGATGGCGCTGTCGACCGCACGCGCCGAGGCGAAGGCCGCCTTCGGCGACGACGCCGTCTACATTGAGAAATATCTCGGCAAACCGCGCCACATCGAAATCCAGGTACTCGGCGACGGCAAAGGCAAGGCTATCCATCTCGGCGAACGCGACTGCTCGCTGCAACGCCGCCATCAGAAGGTGCTCGAGGAAAGCCCCTCGCCCGCCCTGAATACAAGACAACGCAACCAGATCGGCGAGACGGTCGCGAGTGCGATGCGCGAGATCAATTATCTCGGCGTCGGCACTGTCGAATTCCTCTACGAGGACGGGCAGTTTTATTTCATCGAGATGAACACCCGCATCCAGGTCGAGCACCCGGTGACCGAGATGGTCACCGACATCGACCTGATCTTCGAGCAGATCCGCGTCGCCGCCGGCGCCGAGCTCGAATTGAAGCAGAGCGACGTGCGCTTCCACGGCCACGCCATCGAATGCCGCATCAACGCCGAGAACCCGGTGTCCTTCCGTCCCTCGCCCGGCAAGATCCTGCATTATCATCCGCCCGGCGGACTCGGCGTGCGCATCGACTCGGCTGTCTACCAAGGCTATTCGATCCCGCCTTACTACGATTCACTTGTCGGCAAGCTGATCGTGCACGGCAAGACGCGGCAAGAATGCCTGATGCGGCTCAAGCGCGCGCTGGATGAGGTCGTGATCGACGGCATCGAGACGACATTGCCTCTGTTCCGCGCGCTGGTGCGCGAGAAAGACATCATCGACGGCAATTACCATATTCACTGGCTGGAGCAGTTTCTCGCCCGCGGCGGCATGGACGAATAACGGCGCGGCAAAGCCTCCGGGGGTGGCTTCGGCGCGGCGCCAGCGGATACGAACGACAAATTCAATGGCAGCGCAAAGAACCCCCTTTACTAATTTCCAGCCCGTTCTTCTCGGCATCGGCTTCGCGCTGCTGGTCGTGATCAGCGCCGGTACCGTCTTCCTCGTCGATCGCGCGGCCGACGACACAACGCGGCTGACGCAGACGCTCTCGGTCGAGGACAAGCTGTCGAACGTGCTGTTGTCAGTACGCCGCGCCGAGAGCAGCCAGCGCGGCTATCTGTTCACCAATGAGCCCAGTTATCTGAAGAACTTCTACGAGGCCGAGCCCGAAGCGCGGCAACTTATCGAGGAGTTGCGCGCATTGACCCGCGCCAACCCGGCGCGGCAGGCGACGCTCGATCAAGTCACCAAACTGGTCGAGGCAAAATTCAGGGAGATGGCCGAAAGCATCGACCTCAACCAGCACGGCCGACGCGAAGAGGCGCGCCGCCTCGTCCTGTCCGGCGCCGGACGCAATATCGCCGATGACATACGCAGGACCATCGACACCGCGATCCTCGAGGAGGGTCGTCTCGCGGTCGAGCGCGGCGCCCAATCGCGGCAGACCAACGGCATGCTGCTTTACGTGACGCTCGCCGGCGCGGCGCTGATCGTGCTCATCGGGGCGCTCTCGGTGATGCTGGTGCAGCGCAACGCCCGGCAGCGCGAGGCGGCGCAGAAGGAGCTTGCGGCGACCAACGCCAATCTCGAGCGCATCGTCCAATTCCGCACCGCCGACCTCACCGAGGCGAACGAGGAGATTCAGCGCTTCGCCTACATCGTCAGCCACGACCTGCGCTCGCCGCTCGTCAACATCATGGGCTTCACATCCGAGCTCGAATCGCTGCGCAAGGAGATCTTCGACCAGATCGCCAAGTTGTCGGCCGATCTCGAAAGCCTGAACGCCCAGGCAGCGGACGCCCTCGCTCATGGCGCGATCGACCGTCTCGGGCAGGACTTCGACGAGGCGATCCGTTTTATCAAGACGTCGATCGGCAACATGGACCGGCTGATCAATGCGGTGCTCAAGCTGTCCCGCGAAGGCCGTCGCGAATTCCGGCCGGAGCCGGTCGAGATGAACGAGTTGCTGGCGGCCATTGTTGGTACCGTGACCCATCGCGCGGCGGAGCTTGGCGCCCGGATCGAGGTCGGCCCCCTGCCCGTGATCGAGACCGATCGCTTGTCCATGGAACAAATTTTCGCCAATCTCGTTGATAATGCCCTGAAGTATGGTCGCGAGGGGGAACCGCTGCACATCGGGGTCACCGGCCGGGTCGACGCGACCCGTGCCGTCTACGAGGTCCGTGACAACGGACGCGGCATCGCCGCTTCAGATCACGCCCGTGTTTTCGAATTGTTCCGCCGGTCCGGTCCGCAGGACAAGCCCGGCGAGGGCATCGGGCTCGCCCACGTGCGGGCGCTGGTGCGGCGCCTCGGTGGTACGATGGGGCTGAGCTCGACGCTCGGCGAGGGAAGTACGTTCACCGTGACACTGCCGCGGCGGTGGGCGGCAGGAAGCAGGAGCTGGACATGAACAATCGGATGTCGGAGCAGCCGGTCGAGATCGTCATGATCGAGGACGATGAAGGCCATGCCCGGCTCATCGAGAAGAACATCCGGCGGGCCGGCGTCAACAATCCGATCACGCCGTTCGGCAACGGCACCGACGCCTTGCGCTTCCTGTTCGGCGCGGACGGCTCCGGCCTCGCCAACAAGGGCAGGCCGTTGCTCGTCCTGCTCGACCTCAATCTGCCGGACATGACCGGCGTCGACATCCTGAAGAAGGTCAAGACCAACGAGCATCTCAAGCGCG
The DNA here is from genome assembly GCA_036509755.1 of Pseudolabrys sp. GTDB lineage: Bacteria > Pseudomonadota > Alphaproteobacteria > Rhizobiales > Xanthobacteraceae > Pseudolabrys. The sequence continues at coordinate 11,121 of DATCFB010000063.1, forward strand.
TGCCGGTAGTGGTGCTGACCACCACCGACGATGCGGTTGAAATTCAGCGCTGCTACGATCTCGGCTGCAACGTCTACATCACCAAGCCGGTCAACTACGACAATTTCGCCAACGCGATCCGTCAGCTCGGTCTATTCTTCTCTGTCATTCAGGTCCCCTCGCCCGATTGAGCCCCATGCTGCGAAAGATTCTTTATATCGAGGACGACGAAGCGCTGCGGGCGCTGGTCAAGCGCGGGCTCGGCCGCGACGACATCGAGGTCGTCAGCGAAGGGTCCGGCGAGCGCGGCCTCGCGGCGCTCGCCGCGCACAATGACATCGACGTGGTCGCGCTCGATCTCTATATGCCCGGCCTCTCCGGCATCGAGACGCTGGAGCGCATCAACGGGCTCGCCAACCATCCGCCGGTCGTCGTCGTCACCGGCGCGCAGGACAGCCGCATGGCGGTGGCGGCGCTGAAAGCCGGCGCTTTCGATTACGTCGTCAAGGATGTGCAAGGCGAGTTCATCTTCCTCCTGAAGGCGGCGCTGTCGGGCGCGGTCGATGCCATGCGCATGCGCCGCGCCAAGGAGTTGGCCGAAGCCGAGGTGCGCGCAGCGCGCGACCGCTTCGAGGCGCTCGCGGCCGAACGCGCCTTGCTGATGCGCGAAGTGAATCATCGTGTCGGCAACAGCCTGCAGATGATCGCTTCGATGCTAACGCTTCACTCCAACGCCGCCGACAATCCGGAGGTGAGCGAGGCACTGACCGACGCGACCGGCCGGGTGCTGGCGGTCGCTCAGGTGCACCGCCGCCTCTACACCTCCGACGACGTGCAGTCGGTCGCGGTCGACCTATATCTCGAGGCGCTGATCGAGGATCTGCGCCGCTCCTCGGAAACCAACGAGCTCGCGCAACTCACTCTCGCCAGCGAGCCGGTCGCCGTGGAGCCGGACCGCGCCGTCGCCGTGGGCGTCATCGTCAACGAGCTCGTGACGAACGCGCTCAAATACGCCTATCCCGGCGGCAAGGGGCCGATCCGCGTCGACATCCGCGGCACCGGCAATGGCCGCGCCGCGCTCAGCGTCGAGGACGACGGTATTGGCATCACGCCGCGCGCCAAGCCGAAATCGACCGGCCTCGGCCAGCGCATTGTGCGCGCCATGGCGGAGAAACTCGGCGCCAAGATCGAGATCGACCGCACCCACAAGGGAACGCGTGTGGTCGTGTCTTTCGATGTGCGCAAGCAGGCCGCGCCGGCTGCGGCGGCGGCACGTCCCGCCGCCTGACGCCTCAATGCGCGGCGCCGACCGTCACCTGCTCCAGCACGTGCAGGAGTTTTCGCTGGTCGAACGGCTTCGGCACGAAGGCCGAGCGCGGCACGAGCCCTTCGAGATCGCCGCCGCGATAGCGGCCCGACGCATAGACCACAGGAAGTTCCGGCTTGAGGGCGCGCGCCTTCCGGGCCAGTTCCGCGCCGGTCATGCTGCCCGGCAAATTGATGTCGGTGAACAGGACATCGACGACCCCGCCCCCGTCGATGTAGTCGAGCGCCTCGTCGGCGGTTCGCGCCTCGTGCACTTCGAAGCCCAGCTCATTGAGCCAATCGCTGACCAGCATGCTGATGAGCGCTTCATCCTCGACCAAGAGGACCGAGATCGCCGCCATGACGTTACTCTCCCGTTCCGTCGTGTCCCGCGGCTCAACGCGGATTGCCGCCAATTGGATCGAGCTTTCGACAATTTGGATCAAACGTGGTCAATTTCGCGTTAACTTCGGGGAACGGTCCGCGCCGGACTTGCTGCATGGCCAATCGCGAGAACACATTCGTCGAGATCACGCCGGAGGTGCTGCTGAAGGCCTATGCCTGCGGCATCTTCCCGATGGCGGAGAGTGCTGAGGATCCGGCGCTCTACTGGATCGAGCCGGACATGCGGGGCATCATCCCGCTGGACGGCTTCCATGTCCCGTCGCGGCTCGCCCGCACGGTGCGGACGACGCCCTATACGGTCTCGATCGACCGCGACTTCGACGCGGTGATCGACGGTTGCGCGGAGCCCAAGCCGGACCGCGGGCGCACCTGGATCAATATTCGCATCCGCCGCATCTATGCCTCGTTGTTCGAGCGGGGCGACTGCCACACGGTCGAGGTCTATGACGGCGACGCTCTGGTCGGCGGCCTCTATGGCGTGTCGCTCGGCCGCACCTTCTTCGGCGAAAGCATGTTTCATCGCGCGACCGATGCCTCCAAAATTGCGCTGGTGCATCTCGTCGCGCGGCTCAAAGCCGGCGGCTATCGCCTGCTCGACACACAATTCGTCACCGCGCATCTGAAGACCTTCGGCGCGGTCGAGGTGCCGAAGCGCCGCTATCACCGCATGCTCGAAGAGGCGGTCGTCGGCCATGCCGATTTCGCCGCCCTGCCGCTCGATCGCCCGGTCGGTGGCGAGGAGGCGCTGGCGATTCTGAAAGGATGAACGGCCAAGCGCATCACCTCGCGCCTCATCGTTCGAGTCTTCACTTCAAGATGACGGATTATCGCAGCGCCGGGGCAAAACCGGGCGACTGCTGCGCGCGCGGTTGCTGCGCGGGCGGAGCGGCCCGCCGTGGAGGCGTAGTCCGAGCGGGCTTCGCTGCCGGTTTCGGCGCGGCATCTTCCGGCGGCACTTCCGCGACGGCCGGATTCTGACCGCCTTTGCAGTCGGTCAGCCACACGTCGTAGATCGGATGCTCGATCGCGTGCAGGCCCGGGCTCGCCGCGAACATCCAGCCGGTGAAGATGCGCCTGATTTCGCCTTGCAGCGTCACCTCGTCGACCTCGACGAAGGAATCGGTGTTCGGCGTTTCGGTCGGCGGCCGCGAATAGCAGACGCGCGGCGTCACCTGGAGCGCGCCGAACTGCACCGTCTCGTTGATGGCGACGTTGAACGAGATGATGCGGCCGGTGATCTTGTCGAGGCCGGAGAATACCGCGGTCGGATTGGCAATGCGCTGCGGCGGCGGCTCGACCACGACCTCTTCTGAGGGCGGCGGCTGTGTTGCTTCCTGCGGCGCACCGGGCTGCGCCGGCTGCTGCTGGCCCGGAGTGGCCGGAGGCGTGTTGGCCTGCTGCGGCGGTTGTAGCTGTTGCGCCGGCTGCGGCCGCTGATCGGGCGCGGCCTGCGGCGCGCCCGGCAGCGGCGCCAGATCCTGCGATTGAATCGAGCCGCCGCCCGGGCGGCTCGACGGCGGCAGGCTCATCGGCGGCGGCATCGGCTGCGCCGGCGGCGTGTCGCCGCGCTGCACGCTGCCCGGCGGCCGCGGTGCCTCGGGATCGTCTTGCTGCTGCGTGTAGGTCGGCTGCCGGTATTGCGGCTGCTGATACTGCGGCTGCCGATACTGCGGCGGCGCCTCGCGCTGGCTCGGATAATAGGGCTGCTGCGAGGGCGGCACCTGATGCTGTGGCGAGTAATAAGGCGGGCTTTCCGGCACGTCGGCAGGCGGCCGCGGCGGCCCGTCGTCGCGGAAGACCGAACCGAACTGCGCGAACGCCGGCGCGGCGGCGACAAGCGCGGCCGCGGCCACGATGCTGCGGTAAAGTCTCGATCGCGCCATGAACGCGGGACGTCCCCTTGGGCCGCTCAGGGCCTCGGCGCGGAATCCTCCCGACGCCCCCGACGGCTGCCGGTTAACATGCGGAATGCGGCGGCGGAAGGGCGGATCAGTCGCCCGGCGCCCAGGCCTTGTAGTCGCCGGTGGCGCGCGGACGGCGGCCCGAACTCGCCTTCCACCTCTAGGAACAGGAGTGGTAGCATTTTCTCCCAGTTCTCCCGGGGGTGGAAATGACAGCCCTGCAATTCCTTGCTTCCCTGCCTGCGTTGCTCGGCTTCACAGGCTTCGTTATTTATTATTTCATCCAGCGGAATCAGAGTGGCGACCAAGTCACACTGAAGATCGTGGATAAGCTCCGCGTTGCTGGCGCTGACCGCCTTCCTCCAAATGTGGAAAAGCTCGACGCAACATCCCTTGCCAAGCTGATCGACGGCGATACTTCGCTGAGAGGCAAGATCAGCGACCAAGATTTTCAACTGCTGCGAGACGTGCTTCATCAACAATCAGTAGCCTCTCTCGTCGTCTACGGAGCTAGCAGCCTCATGTTCTTGGGCGGGATCGCATTTTACGTTTATCTGAATCCGCCAGCCAAGCCTGTTAAACTCAGCAACATTACGGTTCAGGACACCAACCCGGCCTCCCACGGAGTTCTGGTCGATCTTGACAATTTGAAAGTTGCTTGGTCTTCGGATGGCGATCCCGAAGATGTGACAATTTTAGTCCAGGAGGTTGCTACAGGTCAAAAGTCGTTAGTCAAGACAGTTCGCTCTACCGACAATGAGGTCGTGTTTTCCCCCACTGAATACGCTCCGATTTTAGGCAACCGGCAGCGGGGTGAGACAAACTCTATCCGTGTCGTTGCTCAATCAAAATCGAGTTCGTTCATGTCAAAGCCCTTCGACGTTTCCGTCGGAATTACCGTGATGGCCGTCCGATTTACCAATGAACACCGAATCAAAATTGCCGCCTTAATCGATGGTAGTATGATCGATTTCTACGACTTCGAGGCGAATCTTTTAGTGTGGGGGAAGAACTCGAAGACCGGGGACTCCGATCTATTCAAGTTCGGAGGTCGGATTGAGTATGGTAAGAACGATTTTCCGACCGATCCGGCCGTCGTGTACGACTGGACGACTGCAAAAGTCGGCTATCTAGGACCCGACCCTGTCAATATCGTTCGAGCGACGTTCCAGGGCCGCTAGGATCAGTCGCCCGGCGCCCAGGCCTTGTAGTCGCCGGTGGCGCGCGGACGGCGGCCCTGCGCCAATGTCGATCCGGGCGGCCGATAGGCGCCCGGCGTGCCGGTCAGATTCGGCCGGTGCGGCTTCTGCCACTCACGCGGCGTGTAATTCTCCTCAGTTGGCGGCACATCGACCGTGTGATGCAGCCAGCCGTGCCAGGACGGCGGCACGGTCGAGGGCTCCGCGTATCCATTGTAAATCACCCAGCGGCGCTCAAAGCCGAGCGAGGGATCGATCTTGCCGCCTTTGGTGCGGAAATAGCGGTTGCCAAATTCGTCCGTGCCGACGGCTTCGCCATAGCGCCAGGTCCATACCTGGGTGCCGAAGGTCTGCGAATTCCACCAGGTGAACAGCTTCAGGAGGAAACTTTTCATGGAACCAAGCCGTTGGTGACCGCGGCGTTCTGCCACCTCGCCCGCACCCTGTAAAGCGCGGCGGGTCGCCATGCCTGTCATCAACGAAGGACGGTGATCGTCACCGCATGGATGCGCTGAGAAACTCCCTCCACATCGTGCGCGGCTGGCTCGACTGGCTGCCCGACCCCATAGCCGCCGTCCTCATTTTCCTCATTGCCGTGGCCTTCGCCCTCGCCTTGCACCGAGTCGCGCGCGGTCTGTCGCGGCGGCTGCTCGCTCTCCGGTATCCGAACCTGTACGCGATCATGACTCGGATGCGCGGGCTCACGCGCCTCGCTTTGCTCATCATCGCGGTGTTCATCGCGCTGCCGGTCGCGCCACTCGACCACGACTTCAAATACCTGATCGCGCGCATGCTGTTGATGGCGATCATTGGCCTCATCGGCTGGTCGGCGATCACGGCGCTGCACGTCAGCGCCGAAATCTATCTCCGCCGTTACCGGCTCGACGTCGAAGACAACCTGCTCGCACGCAAGCACAACACGCAAATCCGCGTGCTGTTGCGCAGCATCGACGCCTTGCTCGTTCTGTTCACACTGGGCGCCGCGCTGATGACGTTCCAGACCGTGCGGCAATATGGCGTCAGCCTGTTCGCCTCCGCCGGCGTCGCCGGCATCGTCGCGGGCCTCGCCGCGCGGCCGGTACTGTCGAACCTGATAGCCGGCGTGCAGCTCGCCATGACACAGCCGATCAGACTCGAGGACGCCGTCATCGTCGAGAACGAATACGGCAATATCGAAGAGATCACCTCGACCTATGTCGTGGTGCGCCTGTGGGACTTCCGGCGCATGATCGTGCCGCTGACCTATTTCATCGAAAAGCCGTTCCAGAACTGGACCCGCGAAAGCTCGGCGCTGATCGGCACCGTCCTCATCTACGTCGACTACCGCGCGCCGGTCGGGGCCATTCGGGCCAAGGCCGAGGAGATCGTGCGCGCCTCGAACCGGTGGGACGGGCGCGTCTTCAATGTCGCCGTGACCGACCTCAAGCGCGACACGATGGAGGTGCGGATCCTCGCCACCGCCGGCGACTCCGGCAAGGTCTTCGACCTACGCTGCGAGATCCGCGAGAAGCTCATCGACTTTCTCCAGCGCGAGCACCCTGAGGCGTTGCCACGCCAGCGCAGCCAAGTGGCGATGGACAAGGGGACGGGCGCCGACGCCGTGACAATCGCTGCGTCAGGGACAACGGGTGGCGGCACCGGCGCCGGTGGGTAACCCGCAAGCCCTCGCCATTTGGGCGTGATCTGCACCCGCACCCTGGCACCGTCTGCGCGAAAAGCGTGGATTCACAGGCCGTGGCAACGCCGTCCCGGTCGCGCAATGTCGGATCGGTCGGGCTAAGGGGCTGAGAGTGCGTCGAGAATCAGCGACCGACCAGCGCACTATGCCCAAACCGTCCCCGACTTTTCCCCGGCAGGCCACTGACACAAGCGCGCTTCGCCCGCTCCCGGAAAGCCCGATTTTCCGTCATTTTGCTCTCACGCGCTCCGGGAAAAAAGCCTAGCTCTTGCCGCCGCGAAAAGCCCTTTGCGTCCCTCCGTCCCGGCTCGATACTCGCCTCTGTTTTCCGAGGTCGCCGCCGGTTCGGTCACTGACCAGACACAAGACTTAGTGGTTGATTCAGATTCAGTGACTATCTTTTGTTGACGCGTGCGGTGAGTCCTCTTAGCTTCGGTTCGTTCGGTTGGGTTGAGTAGCGGTTCCTCCCGGACCTTCACCACGGATCAGGCAATGCCCGCCCACGCCGGAAATGGCGTTTTGGGACAGGGACTGTCTGTCTCCCGCGCCGGGGTTGGGCTGGTCGGGAAAACGGGGTTGGAGGCGGGTTCTGGACCCGAGGCTTTGAGGGAGAGGCGGTCGGATATGCGGCCGCGGGACATATATAATCGGGGCGGAGATCAATCCCGCCCGGCCACTTTGAAGGGCTAGACACATGCGGATTGAACGGCGCTACACCAAAGCGGGCCAGGACGCCTACGCCGGTCTGAATTTCCGATCCACGACCAGCGAGATCCGGAATCCGGACGGCTCCGTGGTGTTCAAGCTCGACAATGTCGAGGTGCCGGAATTCTGGTCGCAGGTGGCGTCTGACGTCCTCGCCCAGAAGTACTTCCGCAAGGCCGGTGTGCCCGCCCGGCTGAAGAAGGTCGAAGAGAACACTATCCCCTCCTTCCTGTGGCGCTCGGTCGCCGACGAGGACGCGCTTAGCGCCCTCCCCGAGAAGGAGCGCAGCATCGGCGAGCAGTCCTGCCGCCAGGTGTTCAACCGTCTCGCCGGCACCTGGACCTATTGGGGCTGGAAGGGCGGCTACTTCGACAGCGAGGAGGACGCGCAGGCCTTCTACGACGAGCATTGCTACATGCTGGCGTCGCAGATGGTGGCGCCGAACTCGCCGCAATGGTTCAACACCGGCCTGCACTGGGCCTACGGCATCGACGGCCCCAGCCAGGGCCACTATTACGTCGACTTCCAGAGCGGCAAGCTGACACGCTCGAAATCCTCCTACGAGCACCCGCAGCCGCACGCCTGCTTCATCCAGTCGATCAATGACGACCTCGTCAACGAGGGCGGCATCATGGATTTGTGGGTGCGCGAGGCGCGGCTGTTCAAATATGGCTCGGGCACCGGCACCAATTTCTCGAACCTGCGCGGCGAAGGCGAGCGCCTCTCCGGCGGCGGCAAGTCCTCCGGCCTGATGAGCTTCCTCAAGATCGGCGACCGCGCCGCGGGCGCGATCAAGTCGGGCGGCACGACGCGGCGCGCCGCCAAGATGGTCATCGTCGACGTCGATCACCCCGACATCGAGAAGTACATCGACTGGAAGGTCATCGAAGAGCAGAAGGTCGCTGCGCTCGTCACCGGCTCGAAGACTTGCCAGCGGCATCTCAAGGCCGTGCTCAAGGCCTGCGTCAACTGTCAGGGCTCGGGCGACGACTGCTTCTCGCCGGAGAAAAACCCCGCGCTCAAGCGCGAGATCAAGCTCGCGCGCAAATCGTCGGTGCCGGACAACTTCATCAAGCGCGTCATCCAGTTCGCCAAGCAGGGCTACAAGGACATCGACTTCCCGATCTACGACACGGATTGGGATTCGGACGCCTATCTCACTGTCGCGGGCCAGAACTCGAACAATTCGGTGCGCGTCACCGACCAGTTCCTCAAAGCCGTCGAGGCCGACAGCAAGTGGGACCTCACCTATCGCAAGAACAAGAAGGTCGCGAAGACGGTCGATGCCCGCGTGCTGTGGGAGAAGATCGGCTACGCCGCCTGGGCCTCGGCCGATCCGGGCCTGCAATACCACACGACGGTGAACGACTGGCACACCTGCCCGGCGTCCGGCGAGATCAAGGCGTCGAATCCGTGCTCGGAGTACATGTTCCTCGACGACACGGCCTGCAATCTCGCTTCGCTCAACCTGCTGACCTTCCGCGACGAGGCGACCAAGCGCTTCGACGTCGAGAGCTATGAGCATGCGGTGCGGCTGTGGACTATCGTGCTCGAGATTTCGGTGCTGATGGCGCAATTCCCGTCGAAGGAGATCGCGCAGCTTTCCTATGAATTCCGCACTCTGGGTCTCGGCTACGCCAATATCGGCGGCCTGCTGATGACCTCCGGCATCCCCTACGATTCCGATGCCGGCCGCGCCATTTGCGGCGCGCTGAGCGCGATCATGACCGGCATCTCCTACGCCACGTCGGCGGAGATGGCCGAGAAGCTCGGCGCCTTCCCCGGCTACAAGAAGAACCGCGAGCACATGCTGCGCGTCATTCGCAACCACCGCCGCGCCGCGCATGGCGAGCGCACCGGCTACGAGAAGGTGTCGCAGCCGCCGGTGCCGCTCGACCACGTCTCCTGTCCGGATGCGAACCTGGTCGCGCATGCGCGAACCGCCTGGGACAAGGCGCTGTCGCTCGGCGAGAAGCACGGCTACCGCAACGCGCAGGCGACCGTCGTCGCGCCGACCGGCACGATCGGCCTGGTCATGGACTGCGACACGACCGGCATCGAGCCCGACTTCGCGCTGGTGAAGTTCAAGAAGCTCGCCGGCGGCGGCTACTTCAAGATCATCAACCGCGCCGTGCCCGAGGCGCTGCGCACGCTCGGCTATTCCGAGGCCGAGATCGCCGAGGTCGAAGCCTACGCCGTCGGCCACGGCTCGCTGGCGCAGGCGCCGGCGATCAACCACACGACGCTGAAGGTCAAAGGCTTCACCGACGAGGCCATTGCCAAAGTCGAGAAGGCACTGCCGACCGCCTTCGACATCAAGTTCGCCTTCAACAAGTGGACGCTCGGCGAGGCGTTCTGCCGGGACACGCTCGGCATCTCCGCCGAGCAACTCGCGACGCCTTCGTTCGACCTGCTCGCCGCGATCGGCTTCGGTAAGCGTGAAATCGAGGCCGCCAACGTCCACGTCTGCGGCGCCATGACGGTCGAAGGCGCGCCGCACCTCAAAGCCGAGCACTATCCGGTGTTCGACTGCGCCAATCCGTGCGGCCGCCTCGGCAAGCGCTACCTGTCGGTCGAGAGCCACATCCGCATGATGGCGGCGGCGCAGCCCTTCATCTCCGGCGCCATCTCCAAGACCATCAACATGCCGAACGACGCGACGGTGGAGGACTGCAAGTCCGCCTACCTGCTGTCGTGGAAGCTGGCGCTGAAGGCCAACGCGCTCTACCGCGACGGCTCCAAGCTGTCGCAGCCGCTCAACTCGCAGCTCATCGCCGACGAGGACGACGAGGACGATCAGATCGAGGCATTCCTCGAGCGTCCCGCCGCCGCGCGCGCCACCGGCCTGGCCGAGAGAGTCGTCGAGAAGATCGTCGAGCGCATCACCGTGCTGCGCGAGCGCGAGAAGCTGCCGTCGCGCCGCAAGGGCTACACGCAGAAGGCCGTGGTCGGCGGCCATAAAGTGTACCTCCGCACCGGCGAATATGACGACGGGCGGCTCGGCGAGATCTTCGTCGATATGCACAAGGAAGGCGCGGCGTTGCGCTCGCTCCTGAACAACTTCGCCATCGCCATTTCGCTCGGCCTGCAATACGGCGTGCCGCTCGACGAGTATGTCGACGCCTTCACCTTCACTCGCTTCGAGCCGCAGGGCCCGGTGCAGGGCAACGACTCGATCAAATACGCGACCTCGATCCTCGACTACGTGTTCCGCGAGCTCGCGGTGTCGTACCTCGAGCGCTTCGACCTCGCGCATGTCGATCCGAGCGAGAGTGGCTTCGACGCGCTCGGCAAGGGTGAGCAGGAAGGCAAATCGTCGCCGGCCTCGCGTCTTGTCTCGAAGGGGCTGATGCGCTCGCGCACCGATCGGCTCCAGGTTGTCCAGGCTGCCCCT
>DATCFB010000064.1:0-10628 GCA_036509755.1 Pseudolabrys sp.
CGCCTCGCTCACCATTGCGGACGAACCGGTCCACCAGGCGGCGGCGAATTTGGTGAGCGCGACTAGAAGATTGCCGGCAAGCGCGGCATGAACGACCAATCTCGAGGCGGGTGCCGCGGCCATGTACGATCAACGCATGACGTGGAACTTGGGTTTCAGCCCGCCTAAAGCAAAAAGGCCGGCTTGCGCCGGCCTTTTCGGTGTCCTGGAAGAGGGCGGGCTTAGAAGCCCATGCCGCCGCCCATTCCGCCCATGCCGCCACCGCCCGGCATCGCCGGAGCAGGCTCCCTCGGCAGCTCAGCGACCATCACTTCTGTCGTGACGAGCAGGCCGGCAATCGAGCAGGCGTCCTGCAAAGCCGTGCGCACGACCTTCGCCGGATCGACGATGCCCTTGGCGATCATATCGACATACTCTTCGTTCTGCGCGTCGAAGCCGTAGGTCTCGTCCTTGTTCTCGAGGATCTTGCCGACCACGATCGAGCCCTCGACGCCGGCGTTCTCGGCGATCTGGCGGATCGGAGCCTCGAGCGCCTTGAGCACGATGTTGATGCCGGCCTGGACGTCCGAGTTGTCGTTGACGATCTTGCCGACCGCCTTCTTGGCGCGCAGCAGCGCCACGCCGCCGCCGGGGACGATGCCTTCCTGTACAGCGGCGCGGGTGGCATTGAGCGCGTCTTCGACGCGGTCCTTCTTCTCCTTGACCTCGATCTCGGTGGCGCCGCCGACGCGGATCACCGCGACGCCGCCCGCCAGCTTGGCCAGACGCTCCTGGAGCTTCTCGCGATCGTAGTCCGAGGTCGTCTCCTCGATCTGCGCCTTGATCTGCTGCACGCGCGCCTCGATGTCGGCCTTCTTGCCGGAGCCGTTGACGATCGTGGTCTTCTCTTTTTCGATGATGACCTTCTTGGCGCGGCCCAGCATGTTGAGGGCCACGTTCTCGAGCTTGATGCCGAGGTCTTCCGAGATGAGCTGGCCGCCGGTGAGGATCGCGATGTCCTCGAGCATGGACTTGCGGCGATCGCCGAAGCCCGGCGCCTTCACCGCCGCGACCTTGAGGCCGCCGCGTAGCTTGTTGACGACGAGCGTGGCGATGGCCTCGCCCTCGACGTCTTCCGCGATGATGATGAGCGGCTTGCCCGACTGCACCACCGCCTCGAGCACCGGCAGCATCGCCTGGAGGCCCGAGAGCTTCTTCTCGTGCAGGAGGATGTAGGCGTCCTCGAGCTCGGCCAGCATCTTCTCGGCATTGGTGACGAAGTAGGGGGAGATGTAGCCGCGGTCGAACTGCATGCCCTCGACGATCTCGACCTCGGTCTCCATCGCCTTGGCTTCTTCGACCGTGATGACGCCTTCGTTGCCGACCTTCTGCATCGCCTGGGCAATCATCTTGCCGATCTGGGTGTCGCCGTTGGACGAGATCGTGCCGACCTGCGCGACTTCCGACGAGGAGCCGACCTTTTTGGCGCGCTTCTCGATGTCCTTGACGACGGCGGCGACGGCGATGTCGATGCCGCGCTTAAGATCCATCGGGTTCATGCCGGCAGCAACCGACTTCGCGCCTTCGCGCACGATCGCCTGGGCGAGCACGGTGGCGGTGGTGGTGCCGTCGCCGGCGATGTCGTTGGTCTTCGACGCCACCTCGCGCACCATCTGCGCGCCCATGTTCTCGAACTTGTCCTCGAGCTCGATCTCCTTGGCGACGGTGACGCCGTCCTTGGTGATGCGCGGCGCGCCGAACGACTTGTCGAGCACGACGTTGCGGCCTTTCGGGCCGAGCGTGACCTTCACCGCGTTGGCGAGAATGTCGACGCCGCGCAACATGCGGTCGCGCGCGTCGCCGGAGAATTTAACGTCCTTGGCAGCCATTTGAATTCACTCCACTCAGTTATTCGTTGTGCGGGATCAGGCGACGACGCCCATGATGTCGGACTCCTTCATGATCAGGAGCTCCTCGCCATCGATCTTGACCTCGGTGCCGGACCACTTGCCGAACAGCACGCGGTCGCCGGACTTCAGGTCCATCGGCACGAGCTTGCCGGCCTCGTCGCGGCCACCCGGGCCGACGGCGACGACCTGGCCCTCCTGCGGCTTCTCTTTCGCGGTATCGGGAATGATGATGCCGCCTTTGGTCTTCTCTTCAGCCTCGATGCGGCGCACGACCACGCGGTCGTGCAAAGGACGGAACTTGGTCTTGGCCATGGTTTCCTCGTCGGCGCTCCCGCGCGTCACTGAACTGTAAGGAAGTTTGCGATTTCCAGCCGTTAGCACTCTTTGAGCGGGAGTGCCAGACGGCCGCTCGGGAGATATTTCGGATCGGCCGGAGTGTCAAGCGAAACGGCCGTCGCGGGCTACCGCGATACGGCCAGCGGCGGCCAAATGTCACGGTTCTGCTTGCACTTGGTGGCGCGCGCCCGCAATGTCGCTTTCCGTCATTCAGGAGCCACGATGCGTCCTTTCAGCCTTCGCCTGAGCCCGATCCTGTCCGCCGCGCTGTTGGCGATGGCACTGGCGGGGTGCGCCACGACGTCACCGGCACCACCGGAGCCGGCGGCGGCGCCGGTCACCCCGACATTGCCGCCGGCCTTCCCGGCGCAGGACATCGTCGGCCGTTGGGGCTTGGCCGCCTATCACGTGCCGAGCGACCGCGAGCGCACCGAGGCTGCCGCGCTCACCGCCTGCTCGCAGCCTTACATCATCACGCTCGGCCCGACGGGCGGCGTCATGATGCACCTTGCCGACCAGGCGACGCCGAGCGAGCTCAGGCTCAAAGGAGCGCCGGGCGGCAAGACCTATATCGGCCCGGCTGAGGATCCGCCGGGCGGCGCGCAGGACCGCGAGGTCGAACAGTTCGACGGGCGCGTCCTGATCCTGCGCTGGATCGATCCCGAGGTGCAGGGCCGCTACGGCACCATGGTCTACGTCCGCTGTCCGCCCGAAGGCGCGAAGAAGCGGGGGAAGGGTAAACCGGGCGTCAGGCCGAAGCCCAAACCGGCGATGAAGCCGAAGCCGGCGGGCTGACGCGCTGCGACGGTGAGCACGCCCGGCATCGCGCGATCGCTGGTTCACGGCCCGTGGCGCGCGGTACCGGTGCTCGGCATCACGCAGATCATCGCCTGGGGCGCGATCTTCTACACACCTGTTTTGATCGTGCCCATGATCGCCGCCGATCGCGGCTGGTCGATATCGTTCGCCATGGGCGGCTTCTCGCTCGGCCTTCTCACGGCAGGCATTGCCGCGCGCTATGTCGGCGGCTCGATCGACAGGTTCGGCGGTCATGTGACGATGACCTTCGGCTCGCTGGCGGGCGCGCTGGGGCTTGTCCTGATCACGCATGCGGCCAACCCGATCGCTTATTACGCCGTGTGGATGCTGCTCGGCCTGTCGATGGCCGCAAGCCTTTATGACGCCGCCTTCGCCAGTCTCGGCCGCATCTTCGGCATGGGGGCGCGGCGGCCAATCACGGCGCTGACGCTCGCCGGCGGATTCGCCTCGACGGTGAGTTGGCCGGTGACGCATCTGCTGATCGACAGCATCGGCTGGCGCGGCTGCTATCTCGTCTATGCCGCCGTGCTGGTCGTCATCAATGCGCCGCTGCACGCCTTTTTATTGCCGCGCCGGCACGTCGAGGTCGAGGCGCCGGAGGCCGATACGGTAAAGAAACCGGCGAAGCTCGTGCCGGCGAAAGGCGCGACCTTCGTACTCGTCGCATCGGCTTTCTCCTTTTACGCCTTTGTCCCATCTGGACTGTCGGCGCATCTGCTCGCCATGTTCCAGCGCAGCGGCATCGATGCCGGCACCGCGGTGTGGATCGGCGCGCTGTTCGGGCCGGCGCAGGTCCTGGCGCGGCTGATTGAATTCTCGTTCGGCCGCGACGTGCATCCGATCTGGGTCGCGCGCTTCGCCCTAGGCTCGCTGCTTGTCGCCTTCCTGCTCCTGGCACTGACCGGCATGTCGACGGCAAGCGCCGCCGTGTTCGCGGTGATGTTCGGCGGCGCCAACGGGCTCGTCACTATCTCTCGCGGCGCGGTGCCGCTCGCGCTGTTCGGCGCCAGCGGCTATGGCCGGCTAATGGGCCGGCTCGCCGGCCCGTTCATGCTGGTGCAGTCAGCCGCGCCCCTGGTGATGGCCTTCATCGTCGAGCGCTTCTCCGACGCCGCGGCTCTGACGCTGGCCGCCGGCTTCGCGGCGGTCGCCTTCGTCTGCGCGATTTTGATAAAGCGGCCGGCCTAGTCGAAAAGCAGATCGACGTCGCCTTGATCGACGTGGCCGGCGGCGCCGTCGAGACGCGGGCCATTGATCAGGCCATCGTCGCGTTTCGCGATCGCCGGCGCGACGTGTCCGCCTCCGGCCAGGACGTGGGCCAGCTGCTCGTCGATATGTCCGAGCAGCGCGATCACCTTGCCGATGCGCTGGCCCGCGAGATCCTGGAAATTGCAGGCCTCGTAAATCTGCGCGATGCGCTGTTGGATTTCCGGCGCCATCTCGTATCCAGGGCTCGCCGCGTGTGTGCTCGACATCGCGCGTACGCCGTCGTCGATCGCTTCCGCGGCTGCGAGCACGAGTTGCGCCGACTTCTCCATGGACTCGACCGCGGCGCCGAGTTCGGCCGCGGCACGGGGCAGACGGCGGCCGTGTTCATCGGTCACGAGGGCAGCGAGGTTGCGCCGGAGCGATGTAACCGCATCGACGTCGGGCTCCAACGCCGGCGCCATGCCGCGCCGGGACGACATCATCTGTTCGATGCGAAACTGCTTCCGCTGCACGACGCGCTCCAGTCCCCCAATGGAGGTGTACCGCGCCGCGATTAATGCCGGGTGTGCAATCGCGGTAAGCAGCGCTTAACCATGTCCTCGCCGGCTTTACTTCTTGGCAACCGTGTTCGCGCGGAAAGCGCGTACGAAGTCCTGCCCGGTACCGGAGGAGCCCGCAGGTTTACGTTTCCGTTTCTCTTTCGGCTTGTATTTACACGTATGAGCAGACGTTTCGTTCACCACGCCACCGTGGCCGCGGCCACGTTGATCGTTAGTGCCGCCGCGGCGCAGCAGATGCCGACAACGCCGCGGATGGTGGTCGTGGCTCAGCCGCCGCGCGTGCAGAGTGAACTCGGCGGCGGTTTCATCCAATTCCTGTTCGGTGACGATGCCACGCGGCCGGTTTACGCGGCGCCGCCGCAATATGCCGGCCCGCCGCTATACGTCGCGCCGCCGCCGGTCTACCCCGAGGGGCAGCCGCAGCCGCTTTACGTCAACACCGGCCCCCAGGCCGACCCGATGCTCGAGCAGCAGCGGCCGGATCTCAAAATGGATCCGCAGTTCCTGCCGGCCGAGGTCGACTATCGGACGAGCGAGCCGCCGGACACGATCGTCGTCGATACGCCGCACCACTTTCTCTACCTGGTTCAGGATAACGGGCATGCGATGCGCTACGGCATCGGCGTCGGCCGGCCGGGCTTCACCTGGTCGGGCGAGCACAAGGTCTCGGCGAAAAAGGAATGGCCGGACTGGGTGCCGCCGGAGGAGATGCTGCAACGCCAGCCTTATTTGCCGCACTTCATGCCGGGCGGTCCGAACAACCCGCTCGGTGCGCGGGCGCTCTATTTGGGTTCGACGCTCTACCGCATCCATGGCTCGAACGAGCCGTGGACGATCGGCCACAACGTATCGTCGGGCTGCATTCGCATGCGCAACACCGACATCATCGATCTCTACGGCCGCGTGAAGGTCGGCGCCAAGGTCGTGGTGATGTGAGCGCGCTCCTCAGGCCGGCTCGGCCGTACCGGATTGGCGACGAGCTTATGCGATGCGCACGGCTCATGTCGGCGGCGCTTGCCGGAGCCGCGATCCTGGCAGGTGCGCAGGGCGCAGCCGCGGCTACGGCGGGACCGGGCGGCCATTACGTCGTCGAATTCCACGCGCGGCCGGGCGGCGTGTTCGGCCACACATTCGTGGTCTATGGGCGCGTCGATGCCGGCGGCCACCTGCGGCACGCGCGCGATGTCGGATTTTATCCGGATGGAGTCCTGTCGCAGACGGTGTTGCTGGCGGTGCTCGCGGCACCGGCCTCGGTCGGCGCCGAGAGATCGGATAAAACCAATCGTCCGGATATCGTGTACCGCCGCGAGATCAGCGCACGGACCTACGCGCGGTTCGCCTCCGAGATTCGCACACTGAAGCGCAAGCGGCCGCTTTGGCAATTGGTACTTTACAACTGCAACAGCTTCGCCGGCGAGGTCGCGCAATGGATGGGGATGCGCGTGCCGTCGACCTTGCAATTGCCGAAGGACTTCGTGCGCGGGCTATACGTGCTGAACCGACGGAGCGCGCCGGAGCTTGCTCATGCCGAGACAGTGCCGAGCGACCGCGTCGTGCAATCGCCGGACATGCTCTTCATGCGCGTGGTCCGCCGCGACCCGGTTGATCGCTGAGACGTTTGGCTTACGCGGTGTCGCCGCCGCCGAAATCCCCGCCCGAACCGTCACCGAATTCGTTACCGACATCGTCGTTGCTGCCGCTGTCCGACGTGTCGAACAGACCGACGGATTGCGTGTCGCTCGCCTGTGGACCCGCGCCGACGTCGTTGAGGCCGGCATCGCGCGCGAGATCGCTCGACGCGGCGCTGTTGTCCCATGGCGAAGCAGCCGCCGGCGCATCGTAGTTCGAGGCGAAGGCGCTGCCGTGGTGGCCGAACATCGACGAGATTGAATTGAGCAGCAGTGAGCCGCCGATCATGCCGGCGGCCGAGGCCGCCGCGGTGCCGAGAAACGAGCCGCCACCACCGAAGAGGCCGGGCGAGGTTGCATAGCCGGGCGCGTAACCCTGCGTCCCGCCCTGATAGTTGGGAGCGCTTTGATAGGTACCGCCTTGATTCCAGCGAGGGTCGGATCCGGAGGGGGCCACGGGCGCGTTGACGCTGGGCACCGAGGTGTGGCCGCTGCCCGTCAGTGCGTTACGCATGCTGTCGAGAAAGCCGCCGCTCTGCTGCTGCGGGGCGCCTTCGCCGGACAGTTCGCGAATCCTCGCGTCGGCGCGCTTGAGCGCCTCGTCCTGCACCAGCGCGGTCTGCACCAGCCCGTAGACGGCGTTCGGCGCGCGCTTCAGACCGTCCATAATCGCGCGCTCCGCATCGGGATCGCGCTGTGCCGGTTCAAGCTTGGCGAGACGGTCGAACAGATCGTCGACCAGTTGACGTTCCTGCGGGGTCATTGTTCGTCCTCCCAAGACTGACCTTGTCCGGTCTATCTAGGCGTCCGGAGCCGTTTCGCCAGCGGGGTCCGCAAGCGCGACGCCATGCCGCGCGAGATCGCGCGGAAAGGCATCGGACTCGAAATAGGAGAACTCGCGTTCGCGCAAATCGGTCAGGGAATCGAGACTTTTCAGCGCTGGGTCGACAAAGCCGGGATGACACATGATCAGGCCGCCGTCCGGCATCCCGTGAAGGAAGGTCGGGAAGAGGGTGGCGAAATCCGCGGTCGGGGTGAAGGCATAGGCGCCTGAAAAGGCGGGGTTCGTCGCAATCCCAAGACGCGCGGCGCGGTTGCGGAAGCGGACGCTGAGCAGGTCGAGCACGAGGCTCTTTGGGTCGCGCAAGGGCCGGGCTCGTGGCGGGCGCATACATTGGCGTACCCAGGCGTTCGGCGCGCCTTCGCTGGCCACTTTCAGGAATGCATCACGCACGACTGGAAACAGGTGCACGTGCTGATGCCCATCGAGAAAATCAGGCGGCCGACCGAAAGTCGCGACAAAGGCCTCGAGCTGTTTGGCAATCTCGATGACGAGCGGCTCGAGTGCGACACGTCGCAGCATCGCGAGCCGCATCATCTCCATCTGCGGCGGGAAGCCGCCGTTGCGTGTCGGAGCAAACCCCGCGCTGAGCGGCCGGAACGGACCCGTCAGGGTCACGTGCAGGCCGAGCGCAGCGCGCGGCCTCTCGGCATTGACCGCGGCAAGCTCATTGGCCTCGCCGCCGCCAAGCCAGGGCGCGGCAGTCATCACCGATGTGGCGTTGAGGCGGCGGTTGCGGATGAGTTGACGGATGGCGCGATTGATGCCCGGCGCCATGCCGTAATCGTCGGCGCACAGCCAGATGCGGCGCGGCACGACGGTCATTCAGCGGCACGCGCCTCGTCGGGTTTCGCCTTCGGCGTCTCGTCCGCGCTCTTCATGCTGTGCTCGGCGACAAAATAAACCGGGCGGGCTTTGATCTCGTTGAGCATCTTGCCGATGTATTCGCCGAGAATGCCGATCATCAGGAGTTGCACGCCGCCGATCACCATGATGCTGACGAACAGGGACGGATAACCGGGCACGTCCTGCCCGAACAGCAACGTCTTGATGGCGACCGCGATGCCGTAGACGATCGCGCTCGCCGCGAGCAGCGCACCGAGCAGGCTCGCGAGCCGCAGCGGCGCCACGGTGAACGAGGTCAAGCCTTCGATCGACAGGCCGATCAGCGTCCACACGTTCCAGGTCGTTTTGCCGTGCGCGCGCAGGGCCGGCTCATAGTTCACCCGCACCTGACGGAAGCCGATCCAACTCGACATTCCCTTGAAGAAGCGATTGCGTTCCGGCATCCGGCGCAGCGCGTCGACGGCACGCGGCGACAGCAGACGGAAGTCCCCCGCATCCTCCGGAATGGGCTGGCGCTGGCCCCAATTGATCATCGCGTAGAACCAGTGGACGCCGACCGTGCGCAGCTTCGGCTCGTTTTCTCGGTGGGCTTTTGCGGTGTAGACGACGTCATAGCCGTCATCGAGCCAACGCGACACCAGAGTCTCAATGAAGGTCGGCGGATGCTGGCCGTCGCCGTCCATGAACATGACGGCGCCGAGGCGGGCATGGTCGAGGCCGGCGAGAAGGGCAGCCTCCTTGCCGAAATTGCGCGACAGCGACACGACCTGCACGTCGCAGGGCGCGGCCGGCAACGCCCGCGCGATTTCCGCCGTATTGTCGCGGCTGCCGTCGTCGACATAGACAAGCTCGGTCTTCAGGCCGTATTTGCCGTCGAGGTAGCGTGCCACCTCGGCGATACGCTCGTGCAAAGCGGGCAGGCCGTTTGCCTCGTTGAACACGGGAACGACGACCGACAGCCCCGGCGCGGCCTTTCCGCGCGCCATCCGGCCCCCCGATCTTGCTGTTTTTGCCGGCATTTCTGGCAGTTCTCTCTGATATTCCCGATCTATAGCGCAGGGCAAAGGCCGTGTCGCCTCCGCCCTACCGGGCGGCGCGCGACCGTGCTAATCGGGGCCGACGATGACCCCGCCACCCCGCCCCAGCATCCGCGAGCGCCTCGCCGTCGCCTGGCACGAGCGCGCGCTGGCGCTCAAGGCGCTCAGCTTTGCTTTCGTGGGCGTGATCAACACGTTGATCGACTTCAGCGTGTTCTGGGTGGCGGTGACGCTCGGCAATGTCCCGCTGATCCCGGCGAACGTCCTGTCCTGGACGGTGGCCGTCAGCTTCTCCTACGCGATGAACTCCCTGACCACCTTCGGCCCGGAATCGGGTCGGGTGCTGCGCTGGCGCGACTACTTGACCTTCGCCGCCTCCGGCATCGCCGGCATGGTCGCCAGTACGGCGACTTTGGTCGCGTTGTCATATGTACTGCCGCTCGCGCCTGCCAAGATACTGTCGATCGCGGTCAGCTTCGTCGTCAATTTCTCGCTCTCGCATTTCGTGGTGTTCCGCGCGCGCCGGCCGCGCGGGACCGCCAAGTAACAAAAACGCCGCGCGAAGGTACCGGGACATGCGTTACGACGACAATCTGACGGCGGACCTGCCGAACTTCGTCACGCATCTGGAATGCGCGATGACCGGCGAGCGGCACGAGGCCGACCAGGTGCACAACCTCTCGCGTGCCGGCAAACCGCTGCTCGTGCGTTACGACCTTGCCGGCGTCAAAAAGGCGCTGACCAAGGACAAGCTCGCGAGCCGGCCAGCCGATCTGTGGCGCTACCGCGAATTGCTGCCGGTGCGGCGCAAGGAGGACATCGTCAGCCTCGGCGAGGTCGTGACGCCGATCGTGCCCATGTCGAAATTGCAGAAGAAGCTCGGCGGCGGCGAAATCCTGGTCAAGGACGAGGGCCGCCTGCCGACCGGCTCGTTCAAGGCGCGTGGGCTCGTGATGGCAGTATCGATGGCGAAGGCGCTCGGCATCAAGCACATGGCGATGCCGACCAATGGCAATGCCGGCGCGGCGCTCGCGGCCTACGCCTCGCATTGCGGCATCAAGACGACGATCTTCTGTCCGGAAGACACGCCGGAGGTGAACGTCAGCGAAATCGCACTGCAAGGCGCGAGCGTCTACCGCGTCAACGGTCTGATCGACGATTGCGGCAAGATCGTCGGCGAAGGCAAGGCGAAGGTCGGTTGGTTCGACACGTCGACGCTGAAGGAGCCGTACCGGATCGAAGGCAAGAAGACGATGGGGCTCGAGCTCGCCGAGCAGCTCGGCTGGGACGTGCCGGACGCCATCTTCTATCCGACCGGCGGTGGCACCGGTCTGATCGGCATGTGGAAGGCGTTCGACGAATTGGAGAAGATCGGTTTCATCGGTTCGAAGCGGCCGCGCATGATCGCGGTGCAGGCGGCGGGCTGTGCGCCGATGGTGAAGGCCTACGAGGAAGGCAAGGAG
>DATCFB010000065.1:0-25324 GCA_036509755.1 Pseudolabrys sp.
CTCGATCCTGGCCCTGTTCCTCGCCTTCTCCGAGACGCTCGGCAAGAGCGCGCAGACGCACGCGATCACCTTGAACGTCGAAGCAAACGACCTGTGGGCCTTCTTCCAGGCCAAGACCATCCGCATGACGGTGCTCAACACCGCATCCGAGCAGATGCAGATCGAAGCCGATCGCGCCGCCGATCCCGAATTGAAGGCGCGGCTGGCCAAAAAGGTCGACGATTGGAAGAAGCTCGTCGCGCGCTACGACGACGAACCGTCGTCGAATGAAGGCCGCAAGCAGTTGATGACGCGGGCCCGCTCGGCAGAGCATCATCGCGACGAGGTGATGGCGCGCTACCACAATTATGAATTCGGCTCGGCAGCCTTTCAGATCGGCATCGTGCTGGCTTCGGCCGAAGTCATCACCGGCATGGTCCTGCTCGGCTGGGCGTCCGGGCTGCTCGGGCTGATCGGCCTGGGCTTCACCGCGGCGGGCCTATGGGCGCCGCACGCCCTGCACTTCATCGCCGGCTAAATCACGCCCAGCGGCGATAGGCGCGGCGGCGCAGCCGCATCAGCCGGCGCAGGAAGGTGCCGGCGCGCCGCGGTTTCATCAGCCAAATGATCTGCTTCACGCGTTGGCGGATCGGCTCGGTCTGCGCATGCGCCCAGTCGCGCGCCCACATCATCCAGGCATAGAGCCGGCGAAACCAGGCCATCTGCATCAGCTTGTCGCGGGTCACGTCGAAGATGAAAGCGGTGATGCCGACACCGGCAAGCTTGACGAACAGAATCACCGCGGCGGCGCCGAGCCAGTTGCGCTTGGCGAGGAAGTACACTTCCAGAAACTTGAGCGGCAGCATCGCGATCAACGGGATCGCGAACACAAACACCACCGCCCAAGGCGGCAGGCTCGCGACGATGCGGGCGACGGCCCGCTTGAACGCATCGAGTGGGATGAGCGCCACAAGCCGGGCGACGATCGGCTGCAAATGGTCCCACAGCCATGCTTCCAGAAGGAACAGCAGGGCGAGGAGAATCCAGAGCGGGCGAAGCAGGTAACGGCGCAGCATGCGGAAGAAATGGTAGCGCCGGCCGGCGATGCAAATAAGGCGGCTCTTCCCAATCGCAAAGGCGCAAAACAAAACCCCGCCGGGGCGGCCGGCGGGGCTTGCTGGTACGCGAAAACTGGCAGGAGCGATCAGATCGCTTCCTTGAGGTCCTTGGCGGCGCGGAAGGCGACCTTCTTGGACGCCTTGATCTTGATCGCCTCGCCGGTGGCCGGATTGCGGCCCATGCGCGCGGCGCGCTTGCGGACCTGCAGGATGCCGAGGCCGGCGATCTTGACGCGCTCGCCTTTCTTCAGGTGCTTGGTGATCATGGAGACGAGGTTCTCCATCATCTCCAAACCCTGCTTCTTGGTGAGTTCATGAGCTTCCGAGAGCGACGCGGCCAACTGCCGGGTGGTCACCGGCTTGGCAGCTTTTGGCTTGGACGGGGCGGCGGCGGCGGCGGCGGCGGCTTTAGCCATCGAAGTAACTCCTTGGGCGCACCATGCGCGTCTCAAAAGCACTAGAAGATTCGTTTTTATGCGCAAGCCGGAATGCCGCGCCAATTGGGGCTTAACCACAGGAACGGCGCCAAAAGTGCCCGTTCGGCGGCACTTTTGCGCGCTCGGCCCGCGGTTGAAGGCCGGAACGCTTTGGGCTATGCAGGATTCAGGCGCCCGTAGCTCAGCTGGATAGAGCGTTGCCCTCCGAAGGCAAAGGTCGGACGTTCGAATCGTCTCGGGCGCGCCAGTCCCCATCGAACATGAGAGGCGGCAAGCGACCGGCCGGCGTAGACGCGGTGCGCACGTTCGTCGGTTTGTGAGATTGCGCGGCTCAGCGGACGAGTTCGGCCGTCGCCATCTGGGCCTGCGGCAAGGGGCGCATGCGCAGGCCCGGATAGCTCGCGATCCGGGTGGCCGGCTCATTGATGCCGAAGACCGTCACTGTGGTGGGGTGGCCGCTTCCGGCCGGAAGGGCCCAGTAAAATGTGGCCGCCGTGAGCGCGATGCCGATCAACCAGAGCCAGCGGCCATGCGTGCGTGTCACACCGTCGGCTGCCTGGTCCCGTTCGTCGTCCATTGCTAACTCCCGCAACCGCATCCAAGCAGGCGGGAGCCGTAGTTCCCCTCGCGCTGCCTCCTGTTGAACGCGGATCGCCGCGCCGTGTTTCTGCGCGTTGCAAATATTTCGTTGCTGCAAGGCTGGGATGCTATCGCCGCGCACCTGTGAGGCGGATGGCCTGGTCGCGGAGGTAGGCCGTGCTGACGAAGGCCGCATAGCTCCAAGTCAAATCGCGCGCCGAGGCCGGCATGCCACTGGCGCGGTCGACCTGCTCGGCGAGATGACCGTCCGCCGGCGTGAAATCCCGTACCGTCGCCATGAACGCATCGCCGCGCCCGATGTGGCGCGCGTCGCCGTCGCGGGAAGCGCGCCGGTACCAAAGGGCCGCAGCGGCGAGCGTGGTCACGTACCAGGCGCCGCCACCGAAATAGCGGTCACCACGCGAGCGGCCAAGCGCCGGGGCGGCGCGGCCGCAATTGATCGGGAACTCGCGCGAGAACACATCTTCCAGCCCGGCCAAGGTTTGCCACACGCGGGGGTCGGAGACGGAATGCGGCCCGTTGGGCAGGTCGGCATCGAGCACGCCGAGAAGAATGGCGGAATCGACGAGATCGGCGCGTCCTTGTCCGGTGAACGGCCAGATCGCCGCATAAACCGCGTGCTCGGATGACCAGTGCCGCTCGAGCACGGCGCGCAGGCGCGTCTCCGCCGCGTCGACGGGAGCATTCATCGCCGCTCGTCCATACACGAGCGCGCCGAGTTGCACCGCAGCGACGTAATAGTGATGCGTATTCTCATCCGCCTCCTCCCAGGGGCCGATGCAGGTCTCGCCGGCGTGACGCACGGTGAAATCGAGATCGAGCCGTAGCAGCGCCTCGATGTCGGCATTTGCGCGGCCACCGGTTGCCAAAAACTTCAGGCACGCCAGAGCGCGCAGTGCCGGCCCGTCATATTGCGGGCGCGACCAGCGCAGGATGTCGAAACTGCCGTCGGGATTGAAGCGTGGCTCGCCAAGCAAGGCATCACCGGTAAGCGCTCGCATGTCGTCGAGCGGCCGGAGGAATTTGCGGAATTCTGGATCGGTCCACTCGGTGGGCGACTCGAAATCTCGTCCGTCGAGGCGAGCGAGCCGCAGACTGAAACCGACGAAATCCTCGAAGTGGCGGATCCAGCGGCGGCGCTCCGGTTCGGCCGGCGCATGCGCGGCGAGTTCCGCGACTGCGCGCATGACGATCGCGGAATCGCGCAGCCAGTGGAAAAAATAATCGGGCTCCGGATTCCAATCGGCGAGCGAAGGCGAGGCCAGCACGGAACCGCGCGCCGGGACGATTGTCTGCCCGAATTGCGCGCGAACACGCTGCAAATGCGTGGCGGAAATCGCGCACTCCATCAATCCGGCGCTCAATCGCGATTGTTGCTCGATCCAGCGACTGAGTTCCATGGTCATCGTCGCCACCGCACAGTCGCAATTTTGCATCGCCCTAACGCCCGCGGCAAAACGGCCCGAAAGACTGCTTGCAATTCATCATGTTTGATCCAAAACATTGTCTGTCCCTGCGAGTCGCGATGTAACGACACCCGCCGGTCGGGAGGGGGCCGGCAACACGGACCAGATGAAACACCGGCACGACCGCCAATCTGGCAGCGAGGGCGCGTTCGCGCGTTCCCTTAACACAGTGCGCGCTTCGCGGCGCGCGAGCGCCGGCGCGCCCGATCCCGCGCTCGCGGCGATGTTCCAGCCGCCGAGCATCGCTTACGAGGGCCGCAGCGCCGTCGCCGAAATTCTCGCCTTAACGAAGGGATTGTGGCGCAGCCACTATCGCGTCGGCGCCGTGATGCTCGCCAGCGGCATCCTGCTGATGTTGATCGGCAACATGTTCGGGCAGATCCGGCTGAACGACTGGAACGGCGCGTTCTTCGACGCGATCGCCAAACGCAACATTCACGAGCTCGGACATCAGCTTCTGATCTTCACGGCAATCGTCGCGGTGCTGTTATCGCTCGTCGTCGGCCAGACCTGGATGCAGCAGATGCTCAAGGTGCGGCTGCGCGAATGGCTGACGCGGCATCTGCTCGACGAGTGGCTGGCGCGCGGCCGCGCCTACCGGCTCGGCCTTGCCGGCGAACTCGGCGTCAATCCCGATCAGCGCATCGAAGAAGACACGCGCAAGCTCACCGATCTTTCGGCGGGCCTCGCGGTCGGGCTGGTGCAGGCCAGCATCCTGCTCATTTCGTTCATCGGCATCCTGTGGTCGCTGTCGAACCATCTCGTCTTCGTGGTTGCCGGCCATCACTTCTCGATTCCCGGCTACATGGTCTGGTGCGCCATCGCCTATGCGCTGATCGGCTCGCTGCTGACATGGCGCATCGGCCTGCCGATGATCGGGCTCAATGCGCAGCTTTATTCGCGCGAGGCGGAACTGCGCTTCGCGCTGGTCCGCGTCAGCGAGAGCGCGGAGAGCATTGCGCTTCATCACGGTGAAACGGACGAGCGCCGCCAGCTCGACGGCAATGTCGACCGCGTCATCGGCACGATGCGCAATTTCACCGGCGCAGTGTCGCGGCTCACCTGGATCACCTCCGGCTATGGCTGGCTCGCCATCATCGTGCCGACGCTTGTCGCCTCGCCCGGCTATTTCAGCGGCACGCTGACCCTCGGCGGCCTGATGGTCGTGGTCGGCGCCTTCAATCAGGTGCAGGCCTCGCTGCGCTGGTTCGTCGATCAGTTCCCCTCGATCGCCGACTGGCGCGCCACGCTGCATCGCGTCAGCGCCTTCAAGGCGGCGATGGACCGTCTCGACCGCAGCGACGAGAATGTCGAGCACATCCGGATCGCACCGCATCCGCAGCACCGGCTCGCCTTCGACGGCGTTAGCGTGCTGTTCGCCGAC
Source organism: Pseudolabrys sp. (assembly GCA_036509755.1). Taxonomy (GTDB): domain Bacteria; phylum Pseudomonadota; class Alphaproteobacteria; order Rhizobiales; family Xanthobacteraceae; genus Pseudolabrys. The sequence continues at coordinate 4,985 of DATCFB010000065.1, forward strand.
GGCCGCGTCGTCATCGCCGAAACCTCGGTCGAGATCGCGCTCGGCGAGCGCGTGCTGATCGTCGGCGAATCCGGCGCCGGGAAGAGCACGTTGTTCCGGGCCCTCGCCGGATTGTGGCCCTGGGGCACCGGCACGATCCTCCTGCCCGATCCGGAAACCATGATGTTCATGCCGCAGCGGCCGTACCTGCCGCTCGGCACATTGCGCGGCGCGCTCGCCTATCCGGACGCGCCGAACGCCTTCAAGAGCGCGGCGGTCGAAAGGGCGCTCAAGCGCGTCGGCCTCTCAGAATTCCTGTCCATGCTCGACGTACCGGCGCGGCTCGACAAGAGCCTCTCGCTCGGGCAGCAGCAGCTCATCGGCTTCGCCCGCCTGCTGCTGCACAAGCCGTCATGGGTCTTCCTCGACGAAGCCACATCCGCGCTCGATGAGCTCAGCCAGAAGCGCGTCATGTCGATGTTCGACGAGGAACTGGCCGGCGCGACCGTCGTCAGCATCGGCCACCGCCCGGGCCTCGAGGCCTTCCATCCCCGCGTCCTACACCTTGTGCGCAGCCCACTCGGCGCCACATTGGAGCATGCACCGGTGCACAGCCGCGCCGCGGTGGTTGCGTAGGAACGATCGCGATGGATATCGACGGGCTGCTGGGGCGGATGAGCCTCGCCGAGAAGATCGGCCAGCTCAATCATCCCAATATCGGCGGCGCCGACACCACCGGCGCCGGAGCGGCGAGCGCCAACATCGAGACGCGGATTCGCGACGGCGAGGTCGGCAGCCTGGCCGCCGGCGCGCCGCTGCCGCGCCTTGCCGAACTGCAAAAGATAGCGGTCGAACAATCGCCGCACGGCGTTCCACTGCTTTTCTCGCTCGACGTGGTCCACGGCCACCGCACCGTCTTCCCGCTGCCGGTCGCACTCGCCTGCGCCTTCGATACTGACCTCGTAACGCGGACTGCGCGCGCTGCAGCGATCGAGGCCGCGGCTTCCGGCGTAATGCTCGCCTGGGCGCCGATGCTCGACGTCTCGCGCGACGCGCGCTGGGGCCGCTGCGCCGAAAGCCCAGGCGAAGATCCCTTCGTCGGTTCGGCGTTCGCGCGGGCGATGGTGGCGGGTTATCAGCAGGACGACCTGACGCGCGCCGATACGATGATGGCCTGCGCCAAGCATTTCGCCGGCTACGGCTTCGCCGAGGCGGGACGTGACTATAACGTCGCCGACATCAGCGCCTATCGCATCCACAATGTGGTGCTGCCGCCGTTTAGGGCCGCGCTCGAGGCCGGCGTCGGCGCTGTGATGGTCGGCTTTCACGATCTCGCCGGCATTCCCTGCACCGCGCATCGCGAATTGCTGCACGATCTGCTGCGCGAACGATGGAGCTTCGACGGCCTCATCGTCTCCGACTATACCGCGATCATGGAGCTCATGCATCACGGCGTCGCCGCCGACGAGAAGGAGGCGGCGTATCTCGCCTTCCATGCCGGCGTCGATATCGACCTCGTCGACGAATACTACAGCCGGCATCTGGCGGCGCTGATTACGGAAGGTCGTATCGCCGAGGCGGAGATCGATGCCGCCTGCCGCCGCGTGCTGCGCGCGAAAGACAAGCTCGGCCTGTTCGAAAATCCCTATCGCGGGCTCGACGAGGCGAAGCGTGACGCGGTGACGCTGACTCCGCAAACGCGGGCACTGGCGCGCGAAGCGGCGGCGAAATCCTGTGTGCTTTTGAAGAACGACGGCGTGCTGCCGCTCGCGCGCAATCGGATGATTGCTTTGGTCGGCCCGCTCGCCGACAGCCGCGCCGACATGCAGGGCACCTGGGCGGTGTCGGCGAAGCCCGAGGACAGCGTCACGGTGCTCGAAGGCATACGCGCGGCATTCGACAATGTGCTTTACGCCAAGGGCGCCAACGTCGTCGACGATCCGAACGTCGCGGCGCGGCTCAATGTGTTCGGCGAGATCGTCCACATCGATCCGCCGGAATTATTGCTCGCCGATGCCGTAGCGCAGGCGCGCAAGGCCGACGTGATCGTTGCCTGCCTCGGCGAGGCCAAGGAGCACACCGGCGAGTCCTCGACGCGCAGCACGCTCGAATTGCCCGGCAGTCAAAGGCAGTTCGTTGAGGTGCTTGCTGCCACAGGCAAGCCGCTGGTGCTCGTGACCATGAGCGGCCGACCGCTTGCGCTGGAATGGGAGGACCGGCACGCCAACGCCATCCTGCACGCGTGGTTTCCCGGCACCGAGGCCGGCCACGCCATCGCCGATCTGCTTACGGGCGCGGCCAACCCCTCAGGTAAATTAGCGATGAGCTTCCCGCGCGATTCCGGCCAATGTCCGATGACCTACGCCGAGCCGCCGACCGGCCGGCCTGCCGACAAGATCGGCGTCGACCCTGCCGGCGACGCCGAGCGCGACACTCGCGGGCGTCGGGTGTTCCGCAAATTCACCACCGCCTGCCGCATCGAGGGCGCATCGACGCCGCTGTACGCGTTCGGGCATGGGCTGAGCTACAGCACGTTTGCCTATGGCGATGTCGCGGTCGACCACACCGAGTTGCACGGCGACGACGCGGTGCTCACCGCGAGCGTCACCGTGCGCAACAGCGGTAAGGTCGCCGGCGAAGAGACCGTGCAGCTCTATGTCGGCGATCCGGTCGCCAGCCGCTCGCGGCCCGTGCGCGAGTTGAAAGGCTTCCGCAAAATCGCGCTTGCGCCCGGTGAGAGCAAGACGGTCAGCTTCCGCATCACGACGGCCGATCTGGGCTTTATCCGCGCCGAGCGGATCGGGGCACCGGAGCCGGTGTTCGAGCCGGGCGAATTCGTCGTTGAAATCGGCGCGTCCTCGGATCGGCTCGGCACAAAACGCGTCGTCTGGCGTTCGAAAGAGCGATGACATCGCTCTCCGACGACGCCCTGCTCGATCGCGTGCAGCGGCAGACACTGCGTTACTTCTGGGACTTCGGCCATCCGGTGAGCGGCCTCGCGCGCGAGCGCAGCAACCCGGTCTCGGGCTACGATTTCCTGGATACGGTAACGATGGGCGGCAGCGGCTTTGGCATCATGGCGATGCTCGCCGGCGCCGAGCGCGGCTTTCTCTCCCGCGGCGATGTATGCGCGCGCATCAAACGGATCGTCGACTTTCTCGAAAATGCCGACCGCTTTCATGGCGTCTTCCCGCATTTCCTGCACGGCGGCACCGGCAAGACCATTCCCTTCTCGCCCACGGACGACGGCGGCGATCTGGTCGAAACCTCATTCCTGACGATGGGGCTTTTGTGCGCGCGGCAATATTTTGCCGATGACGCGCAACTCGGCGCTGCCATCTACCGGCTTTGGCACGCGGTCGAATGGGACTGGCACACGCGCGGAGAGGCCGTGCTCTATTGGCACTGGAGCCCGCGCAACGGCTGGGCGATGAACCACGCTATTCGCGGCTGGAACGAGTGCCTCATCGCCTATGTGCTCGCCGCCGCGTCGCCGACACACCCGATCGCGCCGCAGGTCTATCATCGCGGCTGGACCGATAGCCCCGTTTTCCGCAATGGCAAAACATATGACGGTGCGACGCTGCCGCTCGGTCCCGACCAAGGCGGGCCGCTGTTCTTCGCGCATTATTCGTTTCTCGGCCTCGACCCGCGGGGCTTAAGCGACGCCTATGCCGACTACTGGGCGCAGAACCGCGCGCACGTCTCGATCAATCATGCGCATTGCGTCGCCAATCCGCACGACTTTGCCGGCTACGGTCCGCGCTGTTGGGGGCTCACCGCCTGCGACGGCGACAAAGGTTACAACGCCTTCTCGCCGACCAATGATCGCGGCGTAATCGCACCGACGGCAGCGCTGGCCTCGATGCCCTATGCGCCGGTCGAGTCGCTGGCTGCACTGCGCCATTTCCACGACGACATGAGCGACAGACTTTGGCGCGACTTCGGCTTCGCCGACTCGTTCAATGAAACCACGCAGTGGGCCGCCGACGGCCATCTTGCCATCGATCAGGGACCGATCGTGGTCATGATCGAAAACCACCGCTCGGCGCTGCTGTGGCGGCTGTTCATGAGCTGCCCCGAAGTAAGCGCCGGGCTCGCGCGGCTCGGCTTCGAGCGCCGTGCTGCTGCGTGACATTCGTCCTGCCAATGCAGGCCATATCGACAATCGATTTGGTCGATGCCCAAGCGTATCACTACCGTGCCGTACGCGAACCGGGGGAGAGCGGCGATGGCGAACGACATCAGCGACGGCATGACCAAATTGACCGCCGTGGACGGCTTCACGCTCGAAGCGTTCCGCGCCACGCCGACGGCCGCGTCGCGCGGCGGCCTCGTCATCCTGCAGGAAATCTTCGGCATCACCGACCAACTCAAGAGCATGGTCCGCTCCTACGCGCGCGATGGCTACGACACCATCATCCCCGCGCTCTACGACCGCGCCGCACCCGGCACCGTGGTGCCGTTCAGCGACCCCAATCGCGGCCGCGATCTCGCCTATGGGTTGGCGCTCGACAAAGTAATCCTCGATATCGCCGCGGCGGCCGAATGCGTGCGCGGACCACGCGGCGTTTCAGTGCTGGGCTTCTGCTGGGGCGGCGGCGTCATCGTGCGCGCGGCCGCCGAGATCGAATTGCGCGGTGCCATTGCCTTCTACGGCACCCGGCTGCCGACCTATCTGGATTGCAAGCCGAAGTGCCCGCTGCTCTTCCACTTCGGCAGTACCGATCCGAATTCGACGCCCGACATTATCGAGCAGGTCCGCAAAGCCTATCCGACGGCCGAGACGCACCTCTACGATGCCGGCCATGCCTTCGCCAACGACGTGCGCCCGACCTACGTCGCGTCGGCCGCGGAAACCGCGCGCGCCCGCACCCTCGACTTCCTGGCCCGCGTGCACGCCTAGCGTTAGAATTCGCGATAGACCGCCTTGATCTGCTGCCGCAGCCAGAGATGGCGCGGGTCGCGCTCATAGCGCAGCGGCCACATCATTTGCGTGACGATCTTGCCGACGTCGAGTGGCACCGGCCGCTTTGCCATGCCGAAGGAGCGCTGGAACGCGTCGGCGGCGAGCTTGGTGAAGACGCCGATCATGTCGCTGCCGCCGAGCAGCGAGGGTACGGCGGTGAAGTTGGTCACTGCTACCAAGGCGTGGCGCGCGAGCCCATGGCGCTTGAGCAGCTCATCGAAAATGGCGCTGCCCTGTCCGCTGGCGCTGACCACGACGTGCGGATAGGACAACACCGCGGCGATGTCGAATAGGCTGCCGCGCTTCACGGCCGGATGATCGCGGCGGAACACGCAGAAAAGATTTTCCTCCATCATCAATTCGACGCCGCAATGGCCGGGTTTCTCGTCGAACCAACCGAGCGCGCAGTCGATGCGGTCGGCATCGAGCAGTTCGAGCGCGCGCTGCCGCTCCGCGGTCATGACGTGCAGACTCATGTTGGGCGCGGCCTTCTGGAGCCGCGCAAGGAGCGCCGGCACCACGGCGATGCTCAGCCGGTCGGGCATCGACAACCGGAATGCGCCGTTCGCTTTGGACGGATCGAATTGCGGCACGCCGGCGACGCAGCTTTCGACCAGCGCGATGGCCTCCCGCAATGGCTCCCGCATGGCCTCGGCCCGCGGCGTGAGCACGAATCCGGCAGGGCCGCGCACCAGGAGTTCATCGCCCGTCAGATGGCGCAGGCGCTGGAGCGCGTTGCTCACCGCCGGCTGCGACCGGCCGAGCCGCTTGCCGGCGCGGGTGACGTTGCGCTCCGCGATCAGCGCGTCGAGCACCTTGAGGAGATTGAAATCGAGGCTGCTCAGGTTCATGGAGCCCAGCGATATTGGCGTGGTGAATACCGCGCATTTTCTTTATCGATTATGCGAATATCGGCCCGTTGCCTAGTCTGGCCAGGGCCGCCGCGCACCCGGGAGGCGGCATAACGAGATGCTGCGGCAGGCTCGCCCCGCCAAAGCAAGAGGGAGGAATGCACCATGACCGTTTCACGCCGCACCGTCATTGCAGCGCTGGGCGCGCTGCCCGCCGCCGCGCTGTTGCCGCGTACCGCCTTCGCTGCCTGGCCCGAACGGCCGGTGCATCTCATCGTACCGTTTGCTGCCGGCGGTAATGCCGACATCGTCGGGCGCCTTGCCGGCGACCAAATTTCAAAGGGCATCGGTAAAACGGTTGTGGTCGAGAACCGCGGCGGCGCCGGCGGCAGTATCGGCGCGGCCATCGTCGCGCGCGCGCCGCCCGACGGCTACATGCTGCTCGTCGGCTCGAATGGACCGCTCACGGTCAATCCGCTGGTGCAGGCGCATATGGAATACGATCCGCTCAAGGATCTCGCGCCGATCGCGCTGACGAGCTACGTGGCGCACGCGATCATCGTCACCAATTCGCTGGCCGCGAAGACGTTGCCCGAGTTCATCGCGCAGTCGAAGAAACAGGCCATCACCATGGCCTCGAGCGGCATCGGCAGTGCCACGCACATGACCCTCGAGCGATTCAAGGCGGCGACCGGTGCCGACATCACGCATGTGCTATATCGCAGCGGCGGCGCGCTGATGCCCGACCTCATGGGCGGCAGCGTGCAGTCGGCTATGACCGAGTTCTCGACCGCTCTGCCGCTGCACAAGGGCGGCAAAGCGCGCATCATCGCGGTGGCCTCGGTGCATCGCTCCAAGCTCGCGCCCGATATTGCGACCTTCATCGATGGCGGCGTGAAAGACTTCACGGCATCGAGCTACATCGGCATCCTGGCGCCGGCGAAAACCCCGGCCGAAATCATCGCCAAAATCGAGAAAGCGATCCAGGACGGGCTCAAGCCGGGCGGGCCGACCGCCGAACGGCTGGCGAGCATCGGCGCCGAGTTGGCGACGCCGGAGCAGATGACCGCGAACGGCTTCGCCGCCTTCATCAAGGACGACGCCGCGAAAATGAAAGAAGCGGCGAAGCTCGCCGGCCTCAAGCCGCAATGAATGCATTGCCGGCGCACGCCTGCGACTGCCATTGTCACGTCTTCGGGCCGGCGGCGCGGTTTCCTTACGCGGAGCCGCGCAGCTACACGCCCGAGGACGCGCCACTCGAGGCGTACCTCGCGCTGCTCGACCGGCTCGGCTGCGAGCGCGGCGTGCTGGTGCAGCCGAGCGCCTATGGCCGCGACAACCAGGCCATGCTCGACGCGCTCGAACGCGAGCCACGCCGCTTGCGTGGCGTGGCGGTCGGCGGCGAGGAGCTTTCGCGCGCGACGCTGAACGCGTGGCACAGGCTCGGCGTGCGCGGCCTGCGCGCTAACGAGTTCCGGCGCGACGGCAAGCCCCACTACCAGAACGGCGTGCGGCTCTCCGACATCGAGTCGCTCTATCCGGCGATGGCCGAACTCGGCTGGCACCTGCAATTGTGGATCGACACGCGCGATCTGCCTGAGCTGCTGCCGGCGCTCGAACGCGTGCCGGTGCCGGTCGTGGTCGATCACATGGGCCGCATGGATCATCGCCACGGCATTAATCACCCGGGCTTTCAGGCGCTGCTCCGCGGCGTCGGCGACGGCAAGCTCTGGTCGAAAGTGTCAGGCGCCTATCGCCTCGGATCGACGGCGCCTGATTACATCGAGGCAAAGCCGTTCCATGAGGCATTGATCGCGGCCAATCCGGCGAACCTCGTGTGGGGCTCGGACTGGCCGCATCCGCGGCCCGAAGGTCCGGTGCCGGATGCGAAGCATTTGCTCGATCTGTTTCTCGATTGGACGCCGCGCGAACAGGATCGCGTGGCGATCCTGAGCGAGAATCCGGCAAGGCTGTACGATTTCCCGCAGGCCTGAAGCGTAGCGTAACGCGCGACAGACGCCGCGCCCACCACCCTCAGCTTGCGCAGAGATAGCTACTCGGCGGCGGATTCGGCCAACTCAACCGGCGTGCCGAGGCGGCGCGGCTGCGGCACGTAGAACGAGCCGAGCTTCAGCATCGGCCGCGGCTTCATCAGGATCGAGGTCAGCCGGTCGCGCAGCGCCTTCGGCGAGGTCGGCTTCAGCAGGAATTCGTGCACGCCGGCGCGAAGGGCCTGGACCACGCAGGAACGGTCGGAGCGCGCCGTCAGCATGATGATCGGCAGGTTCGGGCGCGGAAACACACCGGGCGAGCGGACGATGCGGATCACCTCCATGCCGTCGAGCACGGGCAGGTCCCATTCAAGGAACATCACGTCGGGGTCGCAGGTGCGGATCGCCTCCAGCGCCGCGAGACCGTCGGACGCCTCGATCACCGACTTGGCGCCGAGGTTCATCAGCATGGTCCGGGTCAGCCGGCGCATGAAATGGTTCTTGTCGGCGATCAGGACGCTGAGGCCCTGGATCTTCTTGTCGAATGGGTGGGTTGCCATACGCATTCCTCGTACTCGAACACGCGGAATTTAGCCGGAAGCCCTGTCACCCTGATTAAGGCGATTGGTTCAATTTTTCTGAATATCGTCCCTCGATACCATTCGGCGCTGCACTTCGCCGGCCGGATGCCATAGCGGTCGCCCCGATTGGTGATTAGGTTAGCGGCCGGTTTACGATTGCGGCCCGAGGGACACCCGATGAAACAGCCCGGCCCCGACCATCCGATCACCATCGTGCGCAGCGGCAAGCATGTCCGCATCAGCTTTGGCGGCAAAATCATCGTCGATACAACCAATGCGTTTGAGCTGAAGGAGGCGAGCTATCCGGCGGTCTTCTATATTCCGCGCGCCGACGCCGACATGAGCGCATTGACGCCGACCGCGCACCACACGCATTGCCCGTACAAAGGCGACGCGAGCTATTTCTCGATTTCCGCCGGCGGCCGCAGCGCCGAGAACGCGGTGTGGAGCTATGAAGAGCCCTTCGCCGCGGTGTCCGAGATCAAGGACCACCTCGCCTTCTATCCGAACCGGGTGGATGCGATCGAGGCGAGCTGACGTCCCGGGGCGCAGCGCTAATGCAGCCGCGGCGTACGCAGGAATTTGGCGCGGTCGGAGGAGTTGACGCGCACGTCGAAGGTCACACCCTCGCGATAGAGTGTCATCGGCACCTCGACGCCGGCCTGTCCGAGCGACCAGACCTTGCGGTAGAGCCCGGCCAGGCTCGAAATATTCTCTCCGGCGACGGCGAGAATGACGTCGCCGGTTTTCAATTCGGCGCGTGCCGCAGGTCCCTTCGGGGCGATGCCGACGATGACCACCTTGTCCTCGATCTCGGTCGAATAGATGCCGAGCCAAGGCCGCAACGGCTTGTCGACGCGGCCGAAGCGCCGCAGATCGTTGAGGATCGGACTCAACAGATCGATCGGCACGACCATGTTGAGATGCTCGTTGCGGCCGTCGCGTTCGCGCTCGAGCTGCAACGAGCCGATGCCGATCAATTCGCCCTTGTGCGAGACGAGAGCGGTGCCGCCCCAGTTCGGGTGCGCCGGCAACGTGAAGATCGCGTCGTCGATCAGATATTCCCAGTAACCGGCGAACTCCTGGCGCGCCGCAATATGGCCCGCGAGCGAACGCGTCCGCCCGCCGGCACCGCCGACGACGATGCGCTCGCCAGCCTGCGCTTCGCTCGACTTGCCGATCGGTAAAGGCGTCAGAGCGACTTTGCCGAGCGCCTGCACCAAGCCGAAACCGGTTTCCTGATCGAAGCCGAGCGCATGGCCCTCGACCACGCGGCCGTCACCGACGTGCAGCCACACCGTCTGCGCCTCGGTGATGAGATAGCCGATGGTCAGCACCAGACCGTCCTCGATCAGCACACCGTTGCCGGCGCGCTCGGTGCCGAGCGTCTCCGCGGTGAAGGCGTCCGACGGAACGAGCGTGTGCAGGCCGATGACCGCGGAGAGCGCGCGTTCGAGATCGTAGCCGTAATCCTCCGCCCGCGGCTGCACGGCCGTCGGCACCTTCCATTCGGTCACTGAGGCCAATCGCTGTCCTTTCGGGGTCCGCATCACGTCGCATTATAATGGCGGCGGCGGTAAGGCGGAAGCGGACCGTCACGGCCCGCCTGCCATAGCGAACCGCAGGGGTGCGTGTTCGCGCAACGTGGGCCGGGCATGACAGCCGCGGCTTGTCACATCGGCCGATCTGGCGCACAGGGAGCGCATGTTCCCGGTCTCGATCCTCGATCTGTCGCCCGTCGCCGCCGGCTCCTCCGCCGCGCAGGCGCTGCGCAATACGCTCGATCTCGGGCGGTTCGCCGACCGTCTCGGTTTCACCCGCTACTGGATCGCCGAGCATCACAACATGCCGTCGATTGCCAGCTCCGCGCCCGAGATCATGATCGGACAGGTCGCGGCGGCAACCTCGCGCATCCGCGTCGGTTCCGGCGGCATCATGCTGCCCAACCACGCGCCGCTGATGGTGGCGGAGCGTTTTAAAGTGTTGGAGGCGCTCTTTCCCGGCCGCATCGATCTTGGGCTCGGGCGCGCACCCGGCACCGATCCGGCGACCTCCTACGCGTTGCGGCGCCGGCAGGGCATCAGCGAGGAAGACGACTTCCTCGACCGCTTCAACGAATTGATGCTCCTGGAAACGCGCGGCTTCGCGGCGGGGCATCCCTTCGCCAATGTGCGGGCGATGCCGTCCGACGTCGCACTGCCGCCGATCTATCTGCTCGGCTCGTCCGACTACAGCGCGCAGCTCGCCGGCCACATCGGTGCTGCCTTTTCCTTTGCGCATCACTTCGCGACCTTCGACGCGGCCGAGGCGATGCGTCTTTATCGCGAAAGCTTCAAGCCGTCGCCGACGCACGCAAAGCCCTACGCCATCCTGGCGACGCACATCGTCTGCGCCGACACCGACGAGGAAGCCGACCTCCTGGCGAGGACCGTCGACCTCAATGTCGTGCGGCGCGCGAAGGGTGAATACCTGCCGCTGGCCTCGCCGGAAGACGCCGCGGCCTACGACTACGCCCCGGTCGACCGCGCCCGCATCGCACAGAACCGCACCAAATTGTCTGTCGGCTCCCCGGCCACGATCAAGGCGCGGCTGATGCCGCTGATCGAGACGACGCAGGCGCAGGAATTGATGGTCACGACCATGATCTACGATCACGCGGCGCGGAAGCGTTCATATGAATTGCTGGCGCAGATCTTCGCCTGAACGCCCCACGATGACGCGTTCGGCAGACCATGCTACAAGCGCCCGCGGGCGCGGACAGACGTTTTCATCGCTTCGAATTGAGTAACGGGAGGCTCCTTTGGGTCAGAAACTCACGCTCACCACCTCGGACAATCACACGCTTGGCGCCTACCGCGCCGATCCCAACGGCCAGCCGAAGGGCGGCATCGTCGTCATTCAGGAGATTTTCGGCGTCAACCACCATATCCGCGCCATGTGCGATCGCTTCGCCGCGATCGGCTACACGGCGATCGCGCCGCAGGTGTTCGATCGCTTCGCGCGCGACTTCGAGTCGGGCTACACGCCGGACGAGATCGCGCATGCACGCAGCCTGCTCGGCAATCTCAATTTCGATGCGATGATGAAGGACATCGCCGCGGCGATGGACGACGTGAAGAGCGCAGGCCCGGCCGGCATCGTCGGCTACTGCATGGGCGGCACCGCCGCCTTCCTCGCCGCCTGCCGCGTGCCGGGCTTCAAGGCTGCGGTCACTTATTACGGCGGCATGATCGGCAAGTTCGCCGACGAGAAGCCGAAATGCCCGCTACAAATGCATTTCGGCGAGAAGGACGACGGCATCCCGATGTCGACCGTCGAGGAGATCAAGAAGAAGCTGCCGCAAGGCGAGACCTATACGTATCCGGGCGCGCCGCACGGCTTCTCCTGCGACGAGCGCGCCTCCTATCGCAAAGAGGCCTCCGACCTCGCCTGGAGCCGCACCACGGCCTTCTTCGCCAAGCACCTGAAATAAAAGCCGCGCACAATGCTGCGGCTCAAATGCCCGGCCTCGCGCCGGGCATTTGCATCATGCGCGCGCGGCTAGAACCAGCGCTCCTTTACCAGGACCGTATCGCCCGGGCGGATCGGATAACTCAACGGCACCTCGCCCTTGAACGACTGGCCGGGCGCGTTGCGCGTCAATTCGATTTTGCGCTTGTCGGCCCGCGGCGAGAAGCCGCCGGCAATCGCCACCGCCGTCTCGGCCGTCATGTTCGCGACATAAGAATACTGGCCCGGCGTCGTGACCTCGCCGAGGATGAAGAACGGCCGATAGGTCTCGACCTCGACGCTGACATGCGGCTCGCGCACATAACCTTGCTTGAGGCGCTCGGAAATCATCTGCGACAGTTGCGGCGTGGTGAAGCCGCGCGCCGGCACCGAGCCGACCAGCGGCAGGTTCACGTTGCCGTCGGTACCGACGACGTAGCTGTTGGTGATCCCGTCCTGTCCGAACACGACGACGCGCAGCTTGTCGCCGGCATCGAGCGTATAGGCCGGCTGTCCGCCCGACGGCGACGCGTAGGCGTAGCTCTGCGCCGGAGCGACGGCCGCGGCGCGGGGGGCCGCATATTGCGGCCGCGCATATTGCGGCTGCGGTGCGACATAGACCGGCTGCGCATATTGAGGCTGGGGTGCGGTATAGGCCGGCTGCGCGGCATAGGTCTGCGGCGCGTAAGTTTGTGCGGCGTAGCGCGGTGTCCTGCCGTGCGACAAATTAAAGAGTCCACGCCCGCTGGTTGGGGATTTCGCCTCTGCGCCGTATGACGGCGCGATCTGCGGCTGTTGAGCGTAGGCCGGCGCGGCATAGGTCTGCTGCGCGGCCATCGGCGACGACGAGAACAGGCCGCGGCTGTGGTCGGCGGCATGCGGCGTGGCGGGCTGCGCGTAATTCTGCTGGGCGTATTGTGGCGCCTGATATTGCTGCACGACAGGCACGGGCTGCCCGGTCGCCGGATCGACGATGTAGTAGGTCTGCTGCTGATGCATGCAGCCCGCGAGCGCGAGCGCCACCAGCGTTGTCAGGAACAGGGAGACACGCCGCATCAACCGAATCCGGCCCGTTTCAAAAGGAATACGAGCCCGATTAACGCTTTATATGGTTAAGAAAGTGTCACCAGCTCGGCCATTCTCCCCTTCCCCCGGAGGGGGAGGGCCGGGACCGCCTATGCCGTCGCGCTTTGAAGTTTCGCGCCCGTGCCGATCGGGCACGACACGCCGGTGCCGCCGAGGCCGCAATAGCCGGACGGGTTCTTCGCCAGGTATTGCTGGTGATAGTCCTCGGCGAAATAGAACGGCGGCGCGTCGACAACTTCGGTCGTGACGGCAGCGTAGCCCTTCTTTTGCAATTCGGGCTGGTACATCGATTTCGACGTTTCGGCCGCCTTCTTCTGCTCGGGCGTGAACGCGTAGATGCCGGAGCGATACTGCGTGCCGACGTCATTGCCCTGGCGCATGCCCTGGGTCGGGTTGTGGCTTTCCCAGAAAGTCTTCAGCAGCGCCTCGTAAGAAATCTTCTTCGGGTCGTAGACGACCAGCACGACCTCGTTGTGGCCGGTGCGGCCGGAGCAGACTTCCTCATAGGTCGGGTTGGGCGTCACGCCGCCGGCATAACCGGCCGCGGTGACGTGGACACCGTCGCCCAGCTCCCAGAACTTGCGCTCGGCGCCCCAGAAGCAGCCGAGGCCGAACATGGCGGTCTGAAGGCCCGCCGGATAGGGGCCTTTCAGCGCGTGCTGATTGATGAAGTGGGTCGCGGCGGTGGGAATGGCGTCGGCGCGGCCGGGCAGCGCCTCGGCCGAGGTCGGCATGGACACTTTCTTGAAGCCGAACATGATCTGAACTCCCCGTTTGCTGGGTCGAATATAGGCGCGCGCAGCCGGCTTCGGAATGCGGGCGGCGATCACGTCTCGCGCCGGAACCTGCACGCAAGGTTCACGGAGATGCGAGGCGGCGCGCCTTTAAGAGCGCGCGTAGCCGATCAGCGGCTTCCTGCGGCGGCCGAGCATCAGCAGCACGACGCCGAGGCAGGCCAGCAGCGTGAAGGCGGGAGCGTTGAGGATCGAGACCATGCCGGGGTCCCAAAGCATGCCGCCGGCATAGGGACTGATGAGCGGCCGCACCTGCGTGAGGCTGTGGGCGTTGATCAGCTCCCACAGCGTGCGCACGCTGGTCAGGAACACGCGATTGGCGGCGATCGACCTGGTGCCGTCATAGATGGCCAGGATGAACGCTCCGGCCAGGCAGATCAGGCCGAAAAATCGCAACAGAAAACGGATCATCGCTACGCTCTCGCGCCCACGCACGGCCCCCTGCACCGAATACCCGTTGCGGGGCCGGCATTCAACTGTCACCGAGCCGCGCGCGTCCCGCATCATGCGCGGGACCGCCCCGCGCCGCTCGCCTTGAGGTATGGCACGCGGTTCCGGTAGGGTCCGCGCTTGGCCCGACAGAAGGCCCGTCAGTTGGAGTGATCATGCCGTCCAAGCGTTCCGGTCCGCCGCGTCCCACCTTCACCGAGCAGGAAGCCCTCCTGTTCCATTCGACCGGGCGCCCCGGCAAGCTGGAGGTCATCGCCACCAAGCCGATGGCGACGCAGCGCGACCTGTCGCTGGCCTATTCGCCGGGCGTCGCCGTCCCGGTGCTGGCCATCGCCGAAGACGAGAGCCTCGCCTACGAGTACACGACCAAAGGCAATTTCGTCGCCGTCATCACCAACGGCACGGCGATCCTCGGCCTCGGCAATCGCGGCGCGCTGGCGGCGAAACCCGTGATGGAAGGCAAGGCGGTGCTGTTCAAGCGCTTCGCCGACATCGATTCCATCGACCTCGAAGTCTCCTCGGAGGATCCCGACGAGATCATCAATTGCGTCAGGCTGCTCGGCAAAGGCTGGGGCGGCATCAATCTCGAAGACATCAAGGCGCCGGAGTGCTTCGTCATCGAGCAGCGCCTGCGCGAATTGCTCGACATTCCGGTCTTCCATGACGACCAGCACGGCACCGCCATCATCGCCGCAGCCGGCCTTCTCAATGCGCTCGAAATCACCGGCCGCAAGATCGAGGACACCAAGCTCGTCTGCAACGGCGCCGGCGCCGCCGGCATCGCCTGTCTCGAGCTTCTGCGCTCGATCGGCTTTCGCCCGCAAAACCTCGTTCTCTGCGACACCAAGGGCGTCATCTATGCCGGCCGCAAAGAGGGCATGAACCAGTGGAAGTCGGCCTACGCCATCCAGACCGACAAGCGGACGCTGGAAGACGCGCTCAAAGGCGCCGACGTCTTCTTCGGCCTGTCGGCGAAAGGCGCGGTGACCAGGGACATGGTCAAGTCGATGGCCGACAAGCCGATCATCTTCGCCATGGCCAATCCCGATCCCGAAATCACGCCGGAGGAAGTGGCCGAGGTGCGCGACGACGCCATCATGGCGACCGGCCGCTCCGATTACCCGAACCAGGTCAACAACGTCCTCGGCTTCCCCTTCATCTTTCGCGGCGCCCTCGACGTGCGCGCCAGGACCATCAACATGGAGATGAAGATCGCGGCGGCGCGCGCGCTTGCTGATCTCGCCCGCCAGGACGTGCCCGACGAGGTTGCCGCGGTCTACGGCGCGCGCCCGAAATTCGGCCCGGATTACATCATCCCGGTGCCGTTCGATCCGCGGCTCATCTGGTCCGTGCCGCCGGCGGTGGCGAAGGCCGCGATGGACACCGGCGTCGCGCGCAAGCCGATCGTCGACATGGACGCCTATCGCCACCAGTTGAGCGCCCGCATCGATCCGGTCGCCGGCACCCTCGTTCAGGTCTATGCGCGCCTGCGCCGCAGCCCGAAACGCGTCGTGTTCGCCGAAGGCGAAGAGGAGCAGGTCATCCGCGCCGCCACGAGTTTCGTGCATCAGGGCCTCGGCACCGCACTGCTGGTCGGGCGCGAGGAGCGCGTCAAGCAGGCGGCGCAGGAGGCCGGCCTCGAACTCGGCGAGGGTATCGAGATTCATAATGCGCGGTTATCGACGCGCAACGGCGTCTACACCAACCATCTCTATGAGCGATTGCAGCGGCAGGGCTACCTCTTGCGCGACTGCCAGCGGCTGGTGAACACCGACCGCAACCACTTCGCCGCCTGCATGGTGGCGCTCGGCGACGCCGACGCCATGATCACCGGCGTCACGCGCAATTTCTCAGTGGCGCTCGAGGATGCGCGCCGGGTGATCGATCCCAAGCCCGGCCATCGCGTCATCGGCGTGTCGATGGTGATCGCGCGTGGCCGCACCGTGCTGGTCGCCGACACCGCCGTCACCGAGATGCCGACGGCCGAGGAACTGGCCGAGATCGCGATCGAAGCCGCGGGCGTGGCGCGCCGGCTTGGCTACGAGCCGCGCGTCGGCCTGCTCGCCTTCTCCACCTTCGGCCATCCGCGAGGCGAACGCTCGGACCGGGTGATCGAGGCGGTGAAGCTGCTCGATCATCGGCGCGTCGACTTCGAATATGACGGCGACATCGCTGCCGACGTCGCGCTCAATCCGGAACTGATGACCGCCTATCCGTTCTGCCGCCTGTCGGGCCCGGCCAATGTGCTGGTAATGCCGGCGTTCCACTCGGCCTCGATCTCGACCAAGATGCTCCAGGAACTCGGCGGCGCCACCGTTATCGGTCCGCTGCTGGTCGGCCTCGATCGGCCGGTTCAGATCGTCCAGCTCGGCGCCAAGGACACGCAAATCGTCAATATGGCGGCGCTGGCGGCCTTCAACGTCAGCGGCTAAGACAAACCCCGCACCGTCACCTTGGGCCGGCTCTGCATCGGCACGCCGGGGATGATCGGTACCAAGCCAATGGATGAGCCCATGACCAAAACCATGTCCGGCGTGATCGCCGCCATCTCCACCCCGATCGACGAGAGTGGCGCGCCCGATCTCGCCCGCGCCACGAAGCTCGCGCGCTTCCTGCTCGATAATGGCTGCGATGGGCTCAACGTGCTCGGCACCACCGGCGAAGCGACCTCGTTCTCGCTCTCGGAACGCAAGGCGGTGATGGACGCCTACAAGGCGAATGGTCTGCCGCTCGATCGGTTGATGGTCGGAACCGGCGCGGCCGCCGTCAGCGACGCGGTGGCACTCACCAAGCACGCGGCCGAGCTCGGCTTCGCCGGCGCGCTCGTGCTGCCGCCGTTCTATTATAAGGGCGCGCCCGACGACGGACTGGCTGCATATATCGACATCATTGTGCAGGCGACCGCGGCGAAACCGATTTCGATCTATCTCTATCATTATCCGGCCATGTCCGGCCTGCCGTGGCACGTCGCCTTGATCGATCGCCTGCTGAAGGCGCATCCGGCCCGCATCGTGGGTCTCAAGGATTCCTCGGGCGACATGGCCTATGCGCGATCGGCCGCGGCGGTGAAGCCAGGCTTCGCCGTGTTCCCCTCGAACGAGGCGGCGCTCATCGAGGCGCGCCGCGGCGATTTCGCCGGCTGCATCTCGGCGACCGCGAACCTCAATGCCGATCTTTGCCAGCGCGCCTGGTCGAGCGGCGATACGCAGGCGCTCGAGGCGGCCGTGACGATCCGCAAGCTGTTCGAAGGCAAGCCACTCGTTCCCGGCGTGAAGACGCTGCTTGCCCACATTCACGGCGATCCGGCGCTGGCGCGGATGAAGCCGCCGCTCGCCGTGTTCCCCGCCGCCGACCGCATGGCGGTGATCGCCGGCTATGACGGCGTCCGCGCCCGCAAGGTGGCCTGAAACCCGCGAAACGAGCGGGCGTTGACGCGCGGACGAGGCCTGTCTATAAGCCTCGGCCTTGCGGCGGGTTTCGAGACGCGCCGCTTACCCTATTCAGATTTCGAGCGCTTTTGCGCGGCCAGACGAGGTCCGCGAGGTCGAGCGCCAGCCCGCTGAACGAGAGAAGATATGGCCAATACCAAGTCCGCCCGCAAAGCCACGCGCGTCATCGCGCGCCGGACCGAAGTGAACAAGGCGCGCCGCTCGGTGCTGCGCACCTCCATGCGCCGGGTCGAGGAAGCGATCGCCTCCGGCGACAAGACCGTGGCTGCCGCTGCCCTCCAAGCGGCCGAACCTGTGATCATGCGTTCCGCGCAGCGCGGCGTCGTTCACAAAAACAACGCCAGCCGCAAGGTGTCGCGTCTCGCACACCAGATCGCCAAGCTCGGCAAGTAGTTGCGCGCGCGGTTGCGGTTGCGGAACCGCATTGGCGCCTTCCTTCGAATCCCGTCAGCGACAGACTGAAGCGCCCGCCGGCCGCGACCTGCGCCGTTCGCGGGCGTGTTGCTGTTTGTCACAAATCCATCTTTGCGCCGTCGCACGCATCCGGGCGCTCCGGGTATACCGGCTGGTCTCGCATGGCACGCCCTGTCAAGCCTTATTCCATAGGCGTTTTCGCAAAATGCTAGTCGCGAAATCGCCCAGAAAAATTGAAGGCGGGCAAACAGGTTATTAGCCACAATTCCAAAGGACCCGAAGATTGTCCACCGTTGCGCCATGCGCATTCTTGCAGCGTCGAAATTTTTATGACGCATTTTTACCTCGGTGCTTCGTTCGCGCGCACGAAAATCATCGCGACTCGTCAACGCGTTGCAGTTCGAAGCAGTGCAACAAAAACGCAACACCGATGCAGCTTTCTCGTCATTGTCTGAGCGCTGGCGTGCAAAACCCGTTGATGGCTAACCTCGGACGTGTACATTCAATCCGCGCACGGCACTCGCCGCGCGCACTCAGAAACAAAGGTTCGGTTCTAGCTCATCAGCGGATGAGAGCGGCTGTCTGTTGTCTGAAATCAACCGACCACGCCGAACGATTTCGCTGACGCCAGTAACGGTTGCGTCGAATACCAAGACGCCGCGCGGCGCGACATGAGACGTCGCCGACGCGCCGAAACCGACGGCGACGGGCGCTGAATACGAGCTGGACTACGGGCCAAGCGCCCGAACAGGCAGAGGGGGTCGAAATGACGGACAATGGAAGGCAATCGGCGATCGGTGCCGATCTCGCCTTGTGTGGATCGCCCGTGTTGCGTGTGCTGAGTGTTCCGTTTCCGACGTGTCCATCGATTTCCTCCGCGCGCCAGCGCCTTCGCGGCCTCGCGGAACCTGCGTTACCGCCGGCAGGCTGACACCTCTCCCGGCAAGGAAGCAGGTGTCGTAGAGCGGCGGCCCTTTTCGGGGCCTTCTCTTCCAACGGCATCTTCAAGTGGTCGTGTTGCGTCTCATCCGGCGCGTGAGCGGCTGTCCGCTCTTGCCGATCAAACCCTTCGTTCAACCTTTTCAGTAGAGCAGAAGACAATGGCGAATGCCGATCAGGAAAGCTGGTCCCGGGTCAAAGAGCGACTCCGTGCCGATGTCGGTGACGACGTGTATTCCAGTTGGTTCGCGCGCATGGACCTCGAGGGCCACGACGACAAGACCGTGCGCCTCTCGGTGCCGACGCGCTTCCTCAAGAGCTGGATCCAGTCGCATTATGCCGAGCGCGTCCTCGCCTGCTGGCAGGCGCACGACGACAACATCGCCCGCATCGAGCTGACCGTGCGATCGGCGGTGCTGCGCAGCGCGGTATCGGTCAAGCCGCGCGAGACCGCACCGGTCACGAACGGTCACGCCGAGCCCGGCCGCTTCAACGGCCACATGCGCGCGGCGCTGCCGGCCGATGCCGCCGGCCACGAAGCGCTCGGCGGCTCGCCGCTCGATCCGCGGCTCAGCTTCGACACCTTCGTCGTCGGACGCTCCAACACGCTCGCGCAGGCCGCCGCCAAGCAGGTGGCCATCGCCAAGCGCACCGACCCGGTGATGTTCAACCCGCTTTACATCCATGCCGGCGTCGGCCTGGGCAAGACGCACCTGTTGCAGGCGATTACCTGGGCCGGCAACGCCGCCGGCGAGCGCAAGGTGCTCTATCTCACCGCCGAGAAGTTCATGTACGGCTTCGTCTCAGCGCTGCGCACGCAGACGGCGCTTGCCTTCAAGGAGTCCCTGCGCGGCATCGGCGTACTCGTGATCGACGACCTCCAGTTCCTCCAGGGCAAGTCGACGCAGGCCGAGTTCTGCCACACGCTCAACGCGCTGATCGACGCCGGCCGACAGGTGGTAATCGCCTCCGACCGTCCGCCGTCCGACCTCGAGAGCCTCGACGACCGCGTGCGTTCGCGCCTCGCCGGCGGTCTGGTGGTCGAGATGGGCGGCCTCGGCGAAGAGCTGCGCTTCGAGATTCTCAAGGCTCGCGTCATGGCGGCGCGCGCTCACCATCCGACCTTCGACGTGCCGGTTCCTGTCTTGTCGTACATCGCCAAGACCGTCACCCATAACGGCCGCGACCTCGAAGGCGCGCTCAACCGCCTCCTGGCGCACAGCAAGCTCACCGGCCACGCCGTGACGCTCGAGATGGCGGAGCGCGAGGTGCGCGACCTGATCCGTCCGCAGGAGCCCAAACGCGTCAAGATCGAGGACATCCAGCGGGTGGTGGCGCGGCAGTACAA
>DATCFB010000066.1:0-4797 GCA_036509755.1 Pseudolabrys sp.
GATGCCCATGATGCGCGGCGGCACCGCCGCCGAGGCCATGCCGAGAATACGCGCGCGCGGCGTCAGGCCGTGCGCCTTCACCGCGGCCTCCGAGGCGACGATCAGCGCCGCGGCGCCGTCGTTGACGCCTGAAGCGTTGCCGGCGGTGACGGTGCCGGGATTGCGGAACGGCGTCCTGAGCTTGGCGAGCTGCTCCAACGTCGTGTCGGGACGCGGATGCTCGTCGGCATCGATCGTGGCGACGTCGCCCTTGCGGCCTACGACCTCGACCGGGACGATCTCCTGCTTGAGATAACCGCCGGCGAACGCCCTGCCCGCCTTTTGCTGCGAGCGCAACGCGAAGGCGTCCTGGTCCGCGCGCGTCACCTGAAAGTCCTCGGCGACGTTTTCGCCCGTCTCCGGCATCGAATCGACGCCATATTGCCTCTTCATCAGCGGATTGATGAAGCGCCAGCCGATTGTGGTGTCGAAGATTTCCGCGGTGCGCGAGAAGGCCTGCGCGCTCTTTCCCTGCACGAAGGGCGCGCGCGTCATCGATTCGACGCCCCCCGCGATGGCGAAATCCATCTCGCCGGCGCGGATCGCCCGCGCGGCGGTGCCGACGGCTTCGAGTCCCGAGGCGCACAGGCGGTTGAGCGTCACGCCCGGCACGTTGCCGGGAAGCCCGGCGAGCAGCAGCGCCATGCGCGCGACGTTGCGATTGTCTTCTCCGGCCTGATTGGCGCAGCCGAAATAGACCTCGTCGAGCTTGCTCCAATCGGCCTTCGGATTGCGCGCCATCAGCGCCTTGACCGGCACCGCAGCGAGATCGTCGGTGCGCACCTTGGCGAGCGCACCGGCATAGCGGCCGATCGGCGTGCGCACGGCGTCGCAGATGAAAACGTCACGCATGTCAACCTTCCTCAGGCCGCTTCGGCGTGGGCGCGCGACGTGCGCGCATGCAATTCGCGCAGCACATCGAGTTCCTGCTCCGTCGGCGGCGCGCTCTCCGCGACCTTCGCGGCGAAGCGCACCGGCCAGCCGGTATTCTCCTGGATCTGCTCGCGCGTCACGCCAGGATGCATCGTGGTGACGATCATCTCCTTGGTCTCCGGATCGGGCTCGAACAAGGCCAGATCGGTGATCAGGCGCGTCGGCCCCTTGGTCTTGACGCCGAGCTTCTGGCGGCTGTCACCGCCGCTGACATGACCAATCGAGGTGAAGAAATCGAGCTTCTCGACGAAACCGCGCTTGCCCTGCGCCATGATGATGAATATCTCGCCGCAGGAGGTGGCGATCTCCGGCGCGCCGCCGCCACCCGGCAGCCGCACCTTCGGCTTGTCGTAAGGGCCGACCACCGTGGTGTTGAGATTGGCGTATTTGTCGATCTGCGCGCCGCCGAGGAAGCCCACCTTGATGCGCCCGCCTTGCAGCCAGTAGCGGAACATCTCGGGCACTGAGACGGTCGTCAGCGCGGTCTCGCACAGTTCGCCGTCGCCGATCGACAGCGGCAACACGTTCGGCTTGGTGGCGAGCGTGCCCGACTCGTAGATCAACGTGATGTCCGGTGCATGCGTCAGCCGCGCCAAATTGCAGGCGGCCGACGGCTGGCCGATGCCGACGAAGCAGACGTCATCGTTCTTGAGCGCGCGCGCCGCGGCGACGGTCATCATCTCGTTGGGCTTGTAGTCGGCCATGACGGCTCCTTACTTCGCGCGCTTGCGCCCATATTGAGCGAAGGCTTCGGGACCTTTGTCGAGGACGTTTTCCTTCATCCACGCCACGAAGGTGCCGCGTTCGCGCGCAATCTCATCCCACTTCTTGTAGAAACCGTTGTTGCGCGGATAGTAGCCTTGCGCGTAGGAC
Organism: Pseudolabrys sp.; assembly: GCA_036509755.1. Classification (GTDB taxonomy): domain Bacteria; phylum Pseudomonadota; class Alphaproteobacteria; order Rhizobiales; family Xanthobacteraceae; genus Pseudolabrys. Next base: position 1,846 of record DATCFB010000066.1, read on the forward strand.
GGGAACGCGCCGCCTGGCACCTCAACCACATAGCTGACGGTCCAGTGCGGCAGCACCACTGCGTTGAGGCTGCGCTCCGGCAATTCATCGACGATCTCCTCAACCGTCACCACCTGCCGCTTCGAGGCGAGCACCGCCTCCTTCTGCACGCCGAGCACGCCTTCGATCATGACGTTGCCCTTGCGGTCGGCGCGCTGGGCATGAATCACGGCGACGTCCGGGCGGTGCGACGGGATCGCGGCAAGACGCTCGCCGGTGAATGGGCACTCGATCGACTTGATGTTCGGGTTCACCTTTGGCAGGCCGGTCCCGATGTAGCCCCGAAAGATCGCGCATGGCAGCCCCGCCGCGCCGGCCTCATAGGCATTGGCCATGGCCGCGTGCGAGTGTTCCTCGATCTCGATCGCGTTCGGCCAGCCCTGCTCTACTGCCTCGCGGAAGCGATGCAGCGACCCGACGCCGGGATTGCCACCCCAGGAGAAGACGAGCTTGTCGACGCAGCCCATGCCGATCATCTGATCGTAGATCAGGTCCGGCGTCATGCGGATGACCGTGAGATGCTTGCGGCCCTGGCGAATGATTTCGTGGCCGGCTGCGTGCGGAATAAGATGGGTGAAGCCTTCCAGCGCCACAATGTCGCCGTCCTGGACGGTGGCTTTGATAGCGGCGGCAAGCGTCGTAATTTGCGCCATTGCGATGGACCCTGAGTTTTCGCGGTCCGTATTTACGGCCCGCCACGAAACCGGTCAAATGGCGGTTCGGAGTCCAACGATCCGGCCGGCCCTGCTCAGCTTGCAGCCGATCTTCATCATCGGTCCGGCTCGAACCGATCGTAACGGGCTAGGATCGAGCTGCGCCCGGCAGGACGAAGGACACAAATCATGGAAATCAAGGGACAGTCGGCCATCGTCACTGGCGTCGGCTCGGGCTTGGGCGCCGCGACCGCTCGGGCGTTGGCCGCGGCCGGCGCGCGCGTCGCCATCGTCGACATCAACGAAAAACCGGCGGTCGAGGTGGCGGCGGACATCAAGGGCATCGCGATCGCCTGCGACGTCGCCGACGCGGCGTCCGGCGAAGCCGCGGTCAGGCGCGCCGCCGCCGATCACGGCCCCGCACGCATCCTCGTCAATTGTGCCGGCGTCGGTCCCGCGAAACGTATCGTCGGCAAGGACGGCCCGATGCCGCTCGCCGATTACGAGCGCGTCATCCGCATCAATCTGATCGGGACCTTCAACATGATGCGTCTCGCCGCTGCCGGCATGCAGGCGCTCGAGCCGCTGCCGGGTGGCGACCGCGGCGTCATCGTCTCGACCGCGTCGGTCGCGGCGTTCGAGGGGCAGATCGGCCAGTCCGCGTACGCCTCGTCCAAAGGCGGCGTCGCCGCTCTGACGCTGCCCGCCGCCCGCGAGTTCGCCCAGTTCGGCATCCGCGTGCTCGCTATCGCGCCGGGTATCTTCGGCACGCCGATGCTGAAGGCGCTGCCGCAGGAGGCGCAGGATTCGCTCGGCGCCTCGGTGCCGTACCCCAAGCGCCTCGGCGAGCCGCGCGAATTCGCCGCACTTGTCCTGCACTGCATCCACAACGGCTATCTCAACGGCGAAGTCATCCGGCTCGACGGCGCGTTGCGTATGGCGCCGCGCTGATACTGTCGATCGCCACAGGATGAGAATGTGATGAGTTCGGCATCGGACCACATCGTCAACCTCTACGAACGTCGCGCCCACGAATGGGCCGGCGACCGCAGCAGCGAGAAAGTATTTATCGAAAAGGCGTGGCTCGACCGCTTTTGCGCGCTCGTAACGCGCGGCGGCACAATTCTCGATCTGGGCTGCGGTCCGGGCAAGCCGATGGCCGCTTACCTGCTTGCGCGAGGCTTCGACATTTGCGGCGTGGATTCTTCGCCGACTATGATCGCGCTGGCGCGCGGCCACTTTCCCGAACGCGAATGAATCATGGCCGACATGCGAAGGCTTTCTCTCGGCCGCCAATTCGATGCCGTGATGGCGTGGGACAGCTTTTTTCATCTCAATCACGACGATCAGCGCCGGATGTTCCCCATCTTCCGCGCTCACGCCAAGCTCCGCGCGCCATTGCTATTCACCAGCGGTCCGCAGCACGGAGAAGGCGTCGGCAAGTTCCGAGGCGAGCCGCTTTATCACGCGTCGCTGGCGCCGGACGAATATCGCGCGCTCTTCGCTGCACACGGATTCGAGCCGATAACCGAGAAGATGGAATATCCGGATTGCGGGCTGCATTCGGTCTGGCTGGCCCGCCGCACGGAAGACAGATAAAAGCGGCCATGGGCTTCAGCAATACCCGCATTGTGCGCATCGAGTGGGGTGACTGCGACCCGGCCGGAATTATCTTCTATCCGCGCTATTTCGAGATCTTCGACTCCGCCACCGCAATGCTATTCGAGGCGAAGCTCGGCTTCACCAAATTCGAGATGTTCAAGCGGGTCGCCTTCGCCGGCTGGCCGCTCGTGCGTACACAGGCGCGGTTCCTAAAGCCGACGCGCTTTGGCGACGACGTCACGGTCGAGAGCACCGTCGCGTTCGGCCGCTCGAGCTTCGACGTGACGCACAGACTCAGTCTCAAGGACGAATTATGCTGCGAATGTGAGGAAAAGCGCGTCTGGACCGTGCGCGATGCCGAGGGCCGGCTGAAGTCTTACCCCGTGCCGGCCGAAGTGCTGGCGAAGTTCGGGGTTGCGTCTTCCACCTCTTCCTGAGAGTCTGACTCAAAATGCGACGCGGTTTCATGCGGGTTTTGCGAGGCGCCGGAGCAGCAGCCTGAGGTGTGCGACGAGCAGCCATGCTCGTTCGGTTGCGGCGGATGCTTCGAAGTCCTTGGCGAGGCGGCGGCATCGGCCGAGCCACGCGAAGGTGCGTTCGACCACCCAGCGCCGTGGCAGCAACTGGAAGCCTTTCACGCCGGCGGGCCGTTCGACAA